>CALABM010000067.1 GCA_937885815.1 uncultured Verrucomicrobiales bacterium
CCGGCTGCTATGTGGACTGCCGTATCATCGGCGGGATGGATATGATTGATTGTGGCGAGCCGGATGTGAAGATTCTGGCCGTGAATGTGGGTGACCCCCGCTATGACCATATTAACACGCTGGAGGACTTGCCTCCTCACTATTTGCAGGAAATCCAGAACTTTTTCCGCACGTACAAAACTGCGGTATCTCACGCTCGTCACATGTGCGTCTGCCCTGGCATGATAAAGAAAATCATTGACTTATGAATTTAATATATTTATCATGGTGGGTATGGTAGGAATACTGAGAAATGCGTTGTTTTTTGCACCCTTGTTTTCCTTTATAGCGTTGGGGGATACAGGAGAATATAACAATGAACATGAGACTGTAACAAATGAATCGAAAGTGCATTTTTATGATTGGAGGGAAGATGTTCAATACGGAGATAAAATTAATAGAATAATTCAAGCGTTAGATTTATCAGAGTTTCATTCTATAATTGCACGATCATCTTCTCCGGAACATCCTGACGATCTCTATATAGTGACATGTGATTCGCAGGAAGACCTACCGGCGAGCCTTAAGATGTATTACTCGCTAGAGATGCAGGATGGTAAGATGTATAGCTTCCCAAGGGTTATCCCGGGCACGGGAACACCCCATGATGATGTGAGTAACCAAATTCTGATTAAAGGCTTCCAAAATATAGGTGAAAGTGTTTGGACGGACGGCATAAACAATAAATATTTGGTAAGTGATGTTCTCATCGATATTGAAAACAGCTCCGAATCACCAATAATTCTGTTTCGTTATAGTCTTACTGGTAATGAAGAAACGGTAATATCTATATTTGAATGTAATAATGAGTTATATGCGATAATTCACGAAAGCAATATTTATATTCCACCTATGAGCACTTATAGGCTTCATGGTAAAATTATTCCACATCCGGCGAATCGACCAATAGAACCATCTCGCAACATGCATGTGATGAAGTTGCCTGAAATAATAACAGATGTGAGCATTGAGCTCTATTTTCAGTCGGTGATAATTGGAAATAAATTGCGGGTGTATTCCGAATTGCCTCAAAAGTTTATTTATCGGCAACAATTCACTGAATAAAGATAGGGCCCCGCTTTGCGGGGCATCATTGAAACCGCCCTCTGAGGAGGGCGATTTTGCAGATACAACTTGACTTGGCCTGTAATGGCTGGTAACATGTACTATCATGAGAGTAGTAGAAGCCAGAATTGAAATTCCCATGGGGAGCCGTAACAAGTACGAGGTTGATGCGAAGACCGGGCGCATTAAGCTCGACCGCGTGCTGTATTCCTCCGTGTATTATCCTGCTGAGTATGGTTTTGTGGAGCGAACGCTGTATCTGGATGGTGACCCGCTGGATATTCTGGTGTTCACATCATCACCGACGTTCCCCGGCTGCTATGTGGACTGCCGTATCATCGGCGGGATGGATATGATTGATTGTGGTGAACCGGATGTGAAGATTCTGGCCGTGAATGTGGGAGACCCCCGCTATGATCATATTAACACGCTGGAGGACCTGCCTCCTCACTATCTGCAGGAAATTCAGAATTTCTTCCGCACGTATAAAACCCTGCAGAATAAGGTGACGGAAGTGGGGGAATTCTTCGGCGTGGAGAAGGCGGTAAGTATTCTGGATGAGTCCTTCTCTCGATATGTGGAGAGTCTGAGGCCTTAAAGGCCGGGCTTGGGCTTATAAACGCGGGGAACACGCGCCGAGATGGAGCAGATGATATTGCTCGGGATGGTCTTGGCGCGGGCGGTGAGCTCTTCCCACGGCACGTTTGGCCCGAGGATTTCGGCTACATCACCGGGCTGGACGTTATCCACGTGGGTGACGTCCACCATAATCTGATCCATGGTGATACGGCCGAGCACAGGGCAGTAGTGGCCATTCAGGTAGACACGTGCGCCGGTGTTGGAAAGGTAATGCAGGTAACCATCCCCGAAGCCAATGCCGATAGTGGCCACCTTCGTGGCGCCGTTGGTAATGTAGGTGTGATCGTAGGAGACACCATGATTACCGGGCAGGGTGCGCAGCAGGGTTACGCGGCTGTAAAGCGTGAGCGTGTTGCGCAGCTCCTTGTTGTAAGGTGAAGGCATGGGGGAGAAACCGTAGAGAATACGGCCGAGGCGCACCATGTTGGTGCTGGGTGCCTTGTAGTTGAAAACGGCAGCGCTGCTGCAGAGATGGCGGTAGGGCAGCTCTAAGTGCTGCTGAAGGTCTTGCACAGCGGCCTCGTAGGTGCGGATTTGGCTGTGCGTGAAGGTAATATCCTGAGAGGCTGCTGAGAGGTGGGAGTACACGCCCTCGATATTCAGGTATTCGTACTGGCTAAGCTTCTCACCAAGCCCGGGAATTTCATGCGGGAGCACGCCGGCGCGGCCCATGCCGGTATCCACATTGATGTGAAGGTTAACCTTCTTATTGTACAAGCGGCCAAGGGAGTTGAAGTGCTCCGCTTCTTCCACACTGGAGAGAGCGGCGCGCCAGCTGTGCTGTACAATGGCTTCTCGCTCAGTCGGGAAGCAGGGGCCCAGAATGAAGGGGCGCACCTTGCAGCCGGCAGCTTGCACCCGGGCTGCTTCAGAGGGGGTGGCTACGCCAAAGAAGGTGATGTCTTCATTATCCAGCGCTTTTACGACACCTTCGATGCCGTGGCCGTATGCCTCGGCTTTCACGATGGGCATGCGGCTGTGCTCCGGCATCACGCGGCGCACGACTTGCAGGTTGTGCTTCATGGCATCGGTATCTACCTCAGCCCATGCGCGGTAAGTGGTGGTGGCGTCCATGGCGTCCATGACGTTCATTTTATACTGCTGGGATTGAGAATGCAAGCCTAATCGCTTAATTTTAGGTTGTGGGCGTGAGACGAATGCAGACGGACTGCAGCGGGCGGCTCCAGTGAATGGGGATTCCCTTGCTCATAAGCTCCGCTCCACTGAGCTCCGTGCCTCCCATCGGACAGAGCGGGCGGGGGGAATCCGGCAGCAGTTCTTCGATACGGTAGCGCTTTCCGGCACTCAGTCCGCGCACGGGGATGCGGGTGTGCTGGTTCGTGAAAGTGCGCTCGGTTGTATATGCCAGTAGCAGAGCTTGGTGCCCATCCGTGTACAGCAAGGCGCAATCCGGCCCTTCGTAGGGGCTTACAAGGCGGTATAAGTCGCCCAGCTGCACGAGGGGGCGTAGCTCTTTGGCGAGGGCGAGCCGCTCGCTCAGTTCCTGCGCCTCCTCTGCGGAGAGCGTGCGGGGATCCAGCTCGAAGCCGAGGCGGCCTGCGAGTGCAACATCGAAACGGAATTTGAGCGAGGTGCGACGCCCGGTGTAGAGGTTCGGGCTGGCGGTGACATGGGCACCCACGGCATTGGCTGGGAAGAAGTGGTTGGCGCTCCACTGCATGCAGAGGCGATCATGGGCGTCCGTATTATCACTCAGCCAGAATTCTTCATGGAATTGAGCCGCCCCGAGGTCCATACGCCCGCCACCGGCTGAGCAGCACTGGAAGATGACCTGCGGGTGGCGCTGCCTGAGCTCGCGCATGATGCGGTAATAGGCGCAGATGTAGTCAAAGTAGATGTTCGGGTGCGGGGCATCTGTCATCATGCGGTTGCAATCCCACTTCACATAGGAGATTCCGGGATTGGTGCTCAGGAGGTCGCTGACGGTGTTCAGCACAAAGTCCTGCACATCCGTTCGGGCGAGATTGAGCACGAGCTGACGGCGCTGCTCAGTGGGAGTGAGCCCGGGCAGCTGCAATGCCCAGTCCGGGTGGGCTCGGAAAAGCTCGCTATCGGGGCAGACCATTTCCGGCTCCACCCAGATGCCGAACTTAAGCCCCTGAGAAGAGGCGTAATCGGTGAGCGGCTGAAGGCCCTGCGGCAGTTTTTCTGTATCCGGCTGCCAGTCACCGAGGGAGGATGTGTCATCCTTTCGGCGCCCGAACCAGCCATCATCCAGCACGAACATTTCTATCCCGAGCTCAGCTGTGCGCTGCATCATGGCCCGTAGTGTGGGCTCCTCAACATCGAAATGCACGCCTTCCCAGCTGTTCAGAAGGCAGGGGCGCTGCTCTAAGCCGCGCGGGATGATGCAGCGGCGCAGGTAACGGTGCAGGCGGCGAGTGGCATCGCCTTTGCCCTGAAGGCTGTTGAGCATGAGGGCACGCGGGAGCTCAAGTGTTTGCCCTGCCGCGAGGGTATAGGGGGCGCGGGCAAAGTCATGTCCAAGCCCCAGAAGCCCTTGCCCCTGTGCATTATGGGTGAAGGAAATATCGTAATTGCCACTCCATTCCAGAGCGGCCAGCAGGCTATGGCCGAATTCTTCATGCGCGGGAGTATCCGTGGCAATAATGATGCCCGGGGTGCCTTCCTGACTTGTTTTGATGCCGGTGCAGGAGCTGACGCTGAGTGTGTTGCCGCGTTTGACTTCCTGCTGCTGCATGATATGTTCACCGGCCCAGACGCCGCGGAAGGTGGTGGCGTGGTAGCTGTGGCCCTGCATGAGAGCGGTGGCGGAATGAGCCCGGAGAATCTGCAGCTGGGAGGACGTACTGTTCTTCAGGGTGACTTGCTGGGTGAAAACGCCTTCCTCATGCAGCTGCAGGCGCAGCGTGAGAATGATGCCGGGGTGGCGCGGGTCTTCCAGCGTGAGCTCAAGCACGCCCTCATCGCAGCATGAATCTTTCAGCTGCGGGTTAAAGCCCATGCTGCCATCCGCAAAGAGCAGTTGCAGAGCGTATTCTCCGGAAAGATGCAGACGGGGATAACCTGTTCGGGATTGGTAATCCGTGAGGTATTCACTGTGTATACAGCCGGTTTCGCCGTGATGAACGGTGGCGCAACCATCGGCCCATTCGATGCTGCCGTAAGGGTATTCAATTCGGTGGGGAGAACTCATGGCATCCATGCGGTTTCTGAATTTCGGGGGATGGGTGGGCAGATGCGTGTTTGAAGCGCCTGTCCGCTCTCGTGGCTCAGGGGAGATTGCGTGCCCATGATGTTTTCGAGGTGCAGCCTGAAGAGCCGGTCTGCCTCCGTGGCCCGGCGATAACAGGTGATAAAGGCATCGTAACCGGGACGATTGTAGTGGAATACAGTAAAACGCTCGCTCAGTCTAACTTGCAGCCTAGGGTGCAGGATGAAGCGAATCCCGGAATAGCTTTTTGGCCAGAACTCCTCTGTACCAAGGCTGCTTGTTGCATTCCACCACGCGTTCAGAGCCTGTTCGTTTTCGGGCGTTTGTTGCCATTGCCATACGCTGCCGCTGTCTTCAATGCAGTGCGTTTTATCCTGCCATTGCAGCTCTGGGCGAGAGCGACTGACAAGATGGTGGAACTTGCAGGCACTTAGAGGAACGCAGAGCAGCAGAAGCAGGGCCGTTTTATTCATATTTGCGGGCTTCGCGTCGTGCCATGCGCAGGCGTTCGCGCTCTTCGTGAGCCTGGCGGCCTAAACGGCTGTCTTTATTTAGGTCTCTCGCTGCCTCGAGGGCTGCAATGGCCTCTAGCAGTTTGGCTTCCGTGGCCGGAGTGTGAGCGCCTCTGTAGCCTTGGGTGTATTGCAGCATGAGAAGGGGATAGAGGCAGCGCAGGCCGATAAACTGCTTGTGCTCTTCATTGCTCAGCTCATGTTCCAGTAGATTCCGGCTTTCTGCGATGAGTTCGGCTACCTGTTCGCTCGTCAATTCTGCATGGGCGCATGCTGCGCAGAGAAGATAGAGGGCGGCAGCGTGGCTGCGAGTATCTCTTTCAATCTCGCGATTCTCCGCCGTAGCCAGTTCATGGGCGTTCTGAACGTCCTCGGCGCTTAAGTTGTGCAGGGGCAAGGCAGCGTAAGGCCCTTGCTCATCTGCTATAACCAAGCTGGGCAGGTGCGTTACACCTGCTTCCATGGCCTGGGCCTGCACTTCTGCTTCTTCCCGGCTGTTGCATTCTGCGCAGATTTCTACGAATCTGCATTCTGTTTCACCCTCCTCAGCCGGTAGAAGTTGCTGAACCGTTCTGCGGAGGAGGGGAGTGTCGTTACCCGCTAGCAGGTAGACGGTATAAGTTTCAGCAGCCGCGGGTGAAAGAAGCGCCGCGGCTGCTGAAAGGAGACTGATGAAGCGTGCTGAACCGTTGCTCATGTGTGTCAGGCTCGGCTGATGGTAATACGTTTGAAGCGTGAGTCTGATTCTTCGGAAGTGGTGAGAATGCCCGGCATTTTGGCCAGTTCATTATGAACCAAGCGGCGCTGGTAGGCATTCAGCTTCTCCATCTGCAAGGGGCGGCCTGTCTGCAGCACGCGTTCGGCACGGGAGCGGGCACGGCGAAGCAGTTTAGCTTCCGTGCGTTCGCGGTAACGGTCACAGTCCACGCGGATGCGAGGAGCCGTTTCCCACTCTGCCTGAAGGAGTCTGTTAATGAGGTACTGAAGGTCATCCAGTTTATCACCCTCATCACCAATGATGAAGCGTGCATCAGGGCTGGATATCATGAGGGTTACACCATTCTCTTCATCAGCCGAGGCTTCTGTTGAGATGCTGTAGGCGTACCCCAGCGGTGTCAGGATGGAATTGGCCACCCTGACAGCTGATTCTTCTGCTTTTTCTCTGAAATCCATGGCTGCTTAATCGCGGGCTGCCCCGAGGAAACGCAGCAGGTAAAGGAAGAGGTTCAGGAAGTCCAGATAGAGAGCCACGGCACCCATGATGGCGCCCTTGCTGCGGTCCACGCTGTCCGTGAGGTAGGCGCCCTCTGCCAGAATACGCTGGGTGTCATAGGCAGTGAAGAGGCAGAATACAATCACGCCGACGGCGGAGATGATGAGATCCGCCGTGCTGTTCCCGAAAAATATATTGGCTATGCCGGCAATGATGAGGCCGATGAGCATCATCATGAGCGTACGACCCATGCCGCTGAGATTACGCTTGGTGAATGCGCCATACAGAGCCATGCCACCGAACATACCGGAGGTGCAGGCGAAGGTGAGGCCCAGAGACTGCGTGGTGTACAGGCTGAGGATGGGGCCAAGCGCCAGACCTTCCATGGCGGAGAAGGCGAGGAAGAGAATGCTCAGTGCACCGGTGGTGAGACTGTTACGGCAGAAGCACATGATGAGGATGAGTGCCAGCGTGCCGAGCAGAAGCCAAATTTGGTTTTCCGCGCACCATGTGAGTGTCTCGAAGGAGGCGGTGGCATAGATGGCGGTGCCCGCGGTCAGCAGCATGGATACGGCCATCCAAGCATAGACTTTGTTAAGATAAGCCTTTGCCATAGCAGCTATTTGCTGCTGCGTTTGGGCTAATTCGGGGTGTTGGTAATATTCTTGATTCATGGCGCTATGATAGCATTTTAATGAGAGATGTCAAGAGTAATCTGAGGGCGCTCGGCCTGTCTTCGGGATTCGCGTATTTTTCGAATTGCTAAGCTATGAGTATCAGATGGAAGTGAGTGGAAAACGGGGACTGCTGATTCCGGGTGCTGAAGATAGAGTTCGCAGGCGCACCAAGCTACTGCCATGCGGGTATAGAAGGCGTGGCTGCGTACCTGTGGTAACAGCGTGGCAACGGCTGCTGCCCAGGTTTCTTCTTTAACATAATGATTCAGCAGCATGACCACGCCGAAACGTGCTTCATATTCACGCTCGGAGAGAATATAGGGACGCAGAAAATCCAGCGTCTCTTCTCGGTGCGCTCTCACAAACTTCCAAGTGCTGCAGCAGGAGTCACAGATGCTCCAGTTGCGGATGGTAGGGACGAACTCAGCCAGCGCCCGGAGGCGCTCTTCCAAGGTGGCATGTGGAGCGTAGCCCGGCAGCATGCCGCGTATCATGACGAGCTCCATGCAGGTGGCATCTGCCAGTGCCCGGAACAGCGTTTGCCAATTCTCTCGTGCCGCTTGTCGAGCCAGCTTCCGCAGCGTGGGAAGGCGTACTCCAAGCAAATCGTCTTCTCCCGGTATGAGGGAGGCGGCAAAATGGCGGTATTTTTCCTCTGCCTGAAGATTTAGCGCAGAGGAGAGGTCTGCGAGGGTCATTGTTCGTCCTCAGGGGCCAGCAGCTGTTTTACTTCCTCAGTGGCGGCGTATTGATATGCTGTGTGGCCTTCCGCGTCCTGCATAGAAAGGTCTGCACCATGTTCCAGCAGAAGGCGTACGCAGTTTGCGCTGCCTTGCATGGCGGCTGCCATGAGGGCTGTGGTGCCATCTTTCATGGCGGCATTGGGGTTGGCCCCGTGTTCCAGCAGCATCTGGGTGATGATTTCAGGCTCTTTACAGCGCGCTATGGTATAAATGAGCGGGGTGACCCCATTTACGTCCGCAAGGTTGGGGTCCGCCTTCATGGCCAGCATCACCTGAACGGCGTCTACCGAGTTCTGGGAACAGGCGAGCATGAGTATGGAGTCTCCCTGACTGGCGCGGTAATTGATGTCTGCACCATGTGCGAGCAGCAAGTCCAGCATGTGAATGTTATTCGTTGCGGCCGCAACGGATAGCGCTGTGATGCCCGGAGACTGTGCCATGTTCACATCCGCTCCGCGGCTAAGAACGAGTTGCACCATTTCCAGCCTGCTTGAGTAGGCTGCCAGTACCAGCAGAGGGGTGCCGTCCGGATAAAATCTTGTGTTAGGAGAAATGCCATTAGTGAGCAGCTCATCCAGCTGAGCAGGGGTGCCTGTTTTCAGGATTTGCTCAACATCTGACCGTGTGATGGGTTTATACTCGGGGGCTTCTGCTTGCACAGGGGCAGGCTCCGGCGTTTGTGCCAGTGCTGTGGAGGCTGCCAGAATGGTCAGGGCGGGGATGAATCTCTTCATGGCGGGGGGACTGTGTCACAGTTGGTTATAATTGTCAAGCCGTAAATGTGGGCGTCAACCCTGAGCTCCTAAGGTGAGAGCAAGGAGGAAAAGAATGAGATGCAAGGAGGAGAGACCC
This sequence comes from uncultured Verrucomicrobiales bacterium, assembly GCA_937885815.1. GTDB lineage: Bacteria > Verrucomicrobiota > Verrucomicrobiia > Verrucomicrobiales > Akkermansiaceae > Akkermansia. The sequence continues at coordinate 8,937 of CALABM010000067.1, forward strand.
AGCAGCACGTTCATCTTTTTGTTTGCCGGAGTGCGTGTCAGCTTCAGCATGATAACACCGCCCACGACGATGGCCGCCAGCCAGCAGAGGTTCCAGCCGACGTTTGGCAGGAAGAATGCGGTTTGTTTCAGCGTGGCGTAGGGGGCTACGAGGAAGGCCATGGCCAGACCTCGGGCGCGTTTTTCGCCAAGGCGTACGGCGAGTGTGCGCTTGCCGGTGGTGGCGTCCTCCTTGCGGTCACGGATGTTATTCACCTCGATGAGCAGGCAAGAGAGCAGGCCACACTGGATGCCGAGAATGAAGGCGCCTGCATAGATGCTCAGGTACGCTTCCTGCCATCCAATCTGTACGAACACGGTGCCGCATACGGCTACAAGCCCGAAGAAAAGGAGCACGAAAAGCTCGCCCAAGCCTTTGTATGCCAGAGGCCAGGGGCCGCCTGTATAGCAATAGGCACACAACATGCTCGGAATGCCGATGGCGATGATAACCCAGCCTTGCGCTGCGATGAGCGGTAACGAGAATGCCGCTGCCGCCGCCAGAAAGATGCAGCCCCATATTTTTACGGCGCGTGAACTCATGTCGCCACTGGCTGTGATGCGGCGCGGGCCTTGCCTGCGGGCGGTGTCAGCGTTTTTGTCGCTGTCCAGCGAGTCATTGAAAAAATTGCAGGCTATCTGGATACACATGGCGCTCAGCACGGTGAAAATGGCCAGATTCCAATCCAGCTGAACGCCGGGGACGCCTTCCATCTGGAACTTATGTACAATCATGCAACCGGCCCATACGGCCACGATTCCGGCCGGAAGGGTTTTGGGGCGTGCTGCGAGGAATATGGATTTGAGCTTGTTCATTTTTTACGGGGAAATTTACGGCGGCCACCGGCGGCCTGTCTGAAGGGATTGAAGAGGGAATCCAGCCCACTGTTTTTGATGAGGAGCGTTTGCTCCATGAGGCGCCCCAGCTTGCCTTTGGGCCAGCCCCTTTGCCAGAACCAGTCCAGATACTCTGTGGGCAGGTCCATGAGGGGGCAGCCATCCGGCGGATAATTAGCCGGGCCATACATGCCATAGGGCATGTGCATGGCGGCTATCTCCGCCAGTAGGGCGCGCAGGTCATCCGCGGTGGGTATGGGGATGTTCTCCATCAGCTTTTGACGCTCCAGCTGAGCTGTTCTCCGGCGTACATGGGTACTACCTGCTGGCCATAACTGCGGTAGCATGCAGGCACCTGCATGGGGACATCGTGCAGGGTGACTTGCTTCTGCACAGGGTTAAGGCCGTACAGGCGGCAAGCATTATCACTCACAAAGGCTTGCAGCTTATCAGCCGCACCATGCTCCGCAAAGAGTGCGGCGAGGCGAGGCAGGGCAAGCGGTGCCGTGAATACACCGGCCGCGCAGCCGCAGGCCTCCTTTTTGCAACGGGGATGCGGTGCGGAATCGCTGCCGAACATAAGGCGAGGATGGGCGCTCAGGGCAGCCTGCAGGAGGGCATCACGGTCACCGGGGCGTTTAGCGATGGGTTTGCAGAAGAGGTGGGGCTGAAGAGCGCCGCCGGCCACATCATCCAAGGTGATGATAAGGTGCTGCAGGGTGACGGTGGCGCAGAGGTTTTCGAACTCATCCAGCAGCTGCAAAGCTGCAGCCGTGGTGATGTGCTCCATGCAGAGGCGGAGCTTGGGATAGCGCGTGGCGAGGTTGCGGTACACGGCGAGGAACTCAGCCTCACGATCCATCACGAAACCATGGCTTTCACCATGAACGAGCAGGGGAATGCCCATTTCTTCCATGAGGCGGAGTGTGCTGTCAGCCTCTGCGAGGTTTGCTACGCCGCCTTCGCTGTTAGTGGTGATACCGGCGGGGTAAAGTTTGAAGCCGAAGAACCCGGGTGTGTTTTTCGCTATCTCCAGCTGCTGCTCGGTCTGCGGCGTGAAGAAGAGGGTCATGTACCGGGTGAAGGGGGCGTTATCCATTGCGGCCGCGATTCGCTCGCTGTAGGCCACCATGGCACCGGGGTGTGTCACGGGCGGTACGAGGTTAGGCATGATGACGGCGCCCGCAAAATCAGCCGAGAGCGGGGCCACGAGTTTCATCATATCACCATCGCGCAGGTGCAGGTGCATATCCAGCGGTGCATTCAGCGTAATCTCCATGCGCCAATTCTATCAGATTTCAAGCGCTCGGGCAAGCTTTACTATTGACAAAGCGCGCACGCGGGAGTAGAGTGGACTTGCTATGATACAAGAACACGTACTTCCGACATACGGGCGCGCCCCCATCACGGTGGCGAAGGGTGAAGGTTCCTACCTGTTTGATACGGAAGGGCGACGATACGTGGATTTCTGCGCCGGTATTGCTACCTGCAGTCTTGGGCACTGCCATCCGGCAGTGGTGCAGGCTCTTTGCACTCAGGCCGGGCAGCTCATGCACTGCTCTAATCTGTACAATATCCCCCAGCAGGAGGAGCTCGCTGCTCTCATCGTGGACAAGATGATTGGCATTCCCGGCCGTGTCTTCTTCTGCAATAGTGGTGCTGAGGGTAATGACGGCATCATTAAGGTGGCTCGCCGTTTCGGTCATCGCCGCCCCGCGAAGGATGGTTCTCCCCGTTATGAGGTGATTACTTTCAATAAGAGCTTCCATGGCCGCACGCTGGGTTCCATGGCTGCTACCGGGCAGGCTAAGATTCAGGTGGAGTTTGACCCATTGCTGGTAGGCTTCCGCTATGTGGATTTCAATGACTTGGAGGGCCTGAAGGCTGCCATTGGCAAGGAAACCTGCGGTATTCTGTTTGAGGCCATTCAGGGTGAAGGTGGTGTGAATCCCGCTACGCCCGAGTTTATGCGCGGAGTTGCGGCTCTGTGCAAGGAGCATGATTTGCTGCTGATGATTGACGAAGTGCAGTGTGGCTTTGGCCGCTGTGGTGCTCCCATGGGCTGGCAGGCCATTTGCCCTGAGCTGCAGCCGGACCTCGTTTCCTGTGCCAAGGGCATTGGCGGCGGTTTCCCCATGGGCTGTTTCTGGGTGAGCAACCGCGCTATTGATGAGAAGGGAACGGAGCTTTCTTCCATCATGGGCCCGGGCTCTCATGGCTCCACTTTCGGTGGTACGCCTATCGCCTGCGCTACTTCTCTGGCTGTGGTTAGCGAAATCATTAAGCAGGATCTTTCCTCCCGCGCTAAGGCTCTCGGTGAGCAAATTAAGGCCACGGTGGAGGGCTGGAATCTTCCTTGCGTGGAGACGGTGCGCGGCTATGGCTTGCTGCGTGGCGTAGGCTTGAAGTCAGGTAGCTTCAGTGTGCCGGAGGGTTCTACTCCTGCTGCTTATGTGAACAGCCTCTGTCTGGAGGCAGGTCTGTTGGCCTGCCCGGCAGGGCCTGACACTCTGCGCCTTATTCCTGCGCTGAACGTGCCGGAGGATGTGCTGGCTGAGGGCCTGGGCATTCTGAAGAATGTGCTGGAAGGCCTCAGCTGATAACGCTGTTAAGATAAGTCTGAAATGGAAACCGCCGCTTTCTTCACGAAAGCGGCGGTTTCTTCTTACAATTTGATATTCAGGCAGGAAATCAGCCCATCAGTTCATCTACCGTGATACCTGCGGTGCAGGGGGTGGGCTGATCACACTTGCTGAGGTGGCAGGGATGACAGGGCGTATGATTGCTCACGAGGCGATGTCCCTTACCGAAGCTCAGCGGGTAACGCTCAGCAAGCCTGCTGGCCATGATGACATTGCAGCGGCAGCCGGTTTGCGCAGCTATGGTGGGTATTACACCATCCACCGCATACAGAACGGAGGCGCTTCCCAGCTTGCTGAGCAGTTCATCCGCGGCACAGATGCACAGTTCGCACTTAAGCTCCTCGGCCATTTTCTCTGCTTTATCCTTATCCGCAGGCAGTGCCAGTAGTGTGGCTTTGCCAAGGCGGCGCACCAGCTCAGCCCAGTTTTCTTGCGGCCAGCTATCAGCTTCGCCAAGTGAGGAGAAGGGGGCTATGAAGTTGCCGGGTGTACCCTCGCCATTATTGTTCAGAGCGAAGTCTTCGGGGCAGCTTGTCAGTCTGTGGGCTACTTCCAGACCATTCAGATAATCATCCAGCCTGCTGCGCTTGCCGGTAGAACAAGTCTCGCTGTAGCGGGAATTGAAGCGGAATGAACGTCTCAGCTTGTTTTCTTCAAAACCGGAAACATGAAGGGGCGTGAAGGGTTTAAGCGCCTTGAGAACCTTTTTATTCTCACTGTACATGTAGAGAATATCGTAGGGGCCGTATTTGTAATTTTCTTCACTGTTCAGCTGAGTGGTGATGCTTTCCTTGCTGTCAACTGTGATGACGCTGAATACCAGCTCGTTAAAGCTCTTCCAGTATGCAGCCTGTTCTTCAGGGCAGAGCACGGTAAGCTGTGCATCTATACGGCTGCGCTTCAGTATGCGCAGCACGGGCAGCAGCATGGCCGCTTCTGCAAAGTTTTCCGGCATGCAGACCAGAATGCGGAAGGGTATCGTGACGTGCTTCTTTATCAGCTCGTTGTTAAACACACCCTCCGGCGCGAAGACGGCGGTGCACTTCCAGCGGTGGTGCATCCAGAAGCCATCAATGATGTTTTCCTTCTGGCAACGCTCCAGCGCATGGTTTACCTCCATGGTGATTTCATCTATCTCCTCACAGCCTTCCGGCAGGTCAATGGTGCGATCCATGATGGCCTGCCATTTGCCCAGCGAAATATTCTTGGTGTATACGGAAAACAGGCGTCCTTTGCCTTTGCAGCGCTTGTAGATGAGGGCGGGCAGGGGGGTAACACCTGTTACCTTACCGAAGTAGGGCATGAAAAGACCTTCCTGAGTGAACTGGTCACTCAGCACGCCCAGCAGACCGCCGGAACGAGCCAGTTTGAAGACGGCACGCAGGCCGTCTTCCTTACTGAACATTTCGCAACCGAAGGCGGTACGAGTGTTGTAGACGATTTTCTCCAGAATGGGATTGCTCAGACGGCGGTACATGCAGCCGTAGTGCTCTACTTTGGGGAAGAGCGGGCGAGTGCGGGAAAGAATTTCCCAGTTGCCGGCATGAGGCACAGCACAGATGGCGGTCTTACCATCCGTTCCGCTCTCCTCGAAAAAGTCTCGGCCAACCACAGAGATGGATTTCTGCATTTCTCTGTCGGTCATGATGCCCGTTTTAAGAGCACAGGCGAGATTCATGGTCGTGCGCACGATGTTGCGGCGTACCATGGAGGAGAGCTTTTCCGGGCGCAAATCCGGAGCTACGACAATGCGCATATTGCGCAGTACAATGCGTCGTCTGGAGGGGGAGGCCATCCAGACGATGTAACCGAGGAAGCGCCCGAAAAGTGCAACCGCTTTGATGGGGGTGATGCGCAGTACACCACACAGCAGGCGGTAACCGAGAGCTCCGAGTCTCTGTTTCAGACTTACTTTCTGTTCGCTTTCACCCTCTTTCATGGCGGTAGGTGTTAGTTGAAGGTGTATGCTCTCTTAATATAGAAGGGCTTGCGGGTGTAGGGGTCCCACACTTTGGAGCCTACGGGAATGCCTCTGTAATCCAGCTGATAATGGGGAGCGTAGGGGGAAACTATGATGTCGCTGAACTCGGAGGTAAGGCCATAGGGCAGGCCGTCTTCCGCATTCTCGATACGGCCGGAAATATGAGATGAGGGCGGAAGCATGTCATTATCTACTGTCAGCCAGTTCTGAGAGGCGGGACTGCCGTTGTTATCCATAATGACCATGGGCGGGCGAGTGCCGGGGTACTCAGCGCGGGTGAAGGTCTGGATGAAGGGCTGCCAAATGCAGGAGCTGAGCATACCGAGGCCGAGAGTGGCGCAGAGGATGGCAATGGTGTGTTTTTTCATAATTCGTTAGTGTTGATAATTATTTAGAAGATGGTTAGGTGTTAATGTGAAGTGTAAGGGAGGAGTGTGATACGGCCCTCTCTTTCCGTGGCATTTTTTTCGAAAATGGGGCAATACCCATGTTTCTCAATAGCCTCCACTATTTCAGGATAGCAATCTAGAAGCGTATTCAGGGCCGGCCCCATGACCTGTATGTGCTTTTGGGGGACGCCCACGCTGCCAATGCTGCCACCACGGGGCATGTTTCCCAGCAGAGGTGCACCACCGCTGAAATCTACATTCAGCACAGGTCTGCCATGCTGGACACTTCGTTTGAATGTGAGGTTAACTGCTGTAGTTTGGTGCATATTCGCACCGACAATGCGGTCTACAATTAACTCCGCGTACCCATTGTGTACACGAACTGCCACACCCTTCACGTTGGCAAAAATAGAGAATATGCCAGTCTGGCGCGTGCGGCATGTGTCGCGAAGGTAACGGTTCAGCTCTCCTTCCGTGAAGCTGACCGGCGCTCCATTAGCACTTGTGATGAGAGCCGTGAGGTTCTTTGCAGGGATTTTGTCATTGTAGCCGGCTACGTCATCCAGTGATTGCGGTTGCCACATACAGACTACAAAGTAGAACAGAGCTGCTACAAATCCCAGAAAGAGCACTATAGCCAGAGTGGACCAGAAATTGAAATTCTGCCACAGTTCGCGTAGAATATTTTCTCGCTGATGATAATCCTCATCGTCCTCCTCCGCGCTTGCGTACAGAGTTCCTCGTGTTATATCATTGGCAGGGGGATTCTTATGGAACAGAAAACCCCATATGGAGCCCGCGTCTGGTCTCCTGACTCGGCGTTTGCGTTTTCTGTTCTGAGATGTGCCCATATAGCTCGCCCACCATTATAACTTATAATCTGGTGAAGAAAAGCAAAAAAAGCCCGTAATGGGCTTTTTTGCGCGACATAACGAAGTGAGCTATTCTTTATATGCCAAGAGCCCAGCGGAGGTATTTTTCGCTTTCTGCCCAGATGCGACGTTTTTCACAGCCAAGAACAACCACAATGACGGCTTGTCCATTTACTGAGCCGCAGGAGATGAGGCAGCGTTTTGCTGCATTGGTATAGCCCGTTTTCATGCCCTGTACCCAGCTGTGGGAAAGTAGTTTGTTGGTGTTGTTGAATGTTACAGTTTGGCCGTTCGGACGGGTGAGAATGACTTGGGTATCATTGATAAAGTTACGAATCACCGGATTGGTGTAGGCATAGCAGGCGGCCAATGCCATATCGTAGGCTGTGGAATACTGGGGGCCGGGCAGGCCGCTTGGATTCACAAAGTGGGAGTTGTACATGCGCATGCGGCGAGCTCTTGCGTTCATGCGCTGGACGAAACGCTCCACGCTACCTGCGCTGTCTCGGGCCAGGGCTTGGGCCAAGTCATTACAGCTGGCCGTCAGCATGGCGTGCATGATGGCTCCGCGGGTGTAACTTTCTCCCACATGCAGACGGGAGCGTATGGGGGTGACGCTAAGCTTATCCTGCCGGGTGATAGTCATCATACGATCCAGTTCACCTACATCACAGGCACACAGTGCTGTAATGATTTTCTGGGTACTTGCCACTTGGCGGCGCTCGTGCATATTATGCCCGTAAAGAACGTTGCCGGTGCGAGGGTCAATAACGCATACTGCCGCGCAGTTTGGTGCCGGAGCTGGGGTTGAAGGTGCGGAAAGCGGGCGAGGCGGAACAAGTGAGTTCCCGCGACTGCCATACACTTGGCTCGCCGCTGTGGGAATGGGCGCTTGCGTGTGCATGGTTGGTACGTACGAACGGTGCGTTTCGTAGCGGTTCCCGCTTAAATATCCGGTGGTCTGGCAGCAACTACTGGTGAGCGCTGTAATGCAGAAGATGGCTATAACGGCAAAAAATCGCATGCGCGCATGCTAGCACATGGGTAATTATTTAGCAAGTCTTAATTAAGGCATTTTTAGGGAATGCCTGTAGAAGAAGTAGATGTGAAGAAGCTGTATTCTTGTTGTTTGAGCTTCTGTTTCTTGCAGGTTTATTTGTTGTGGTAGGAGGTTATCTGCCTCTGGCGCGTAGTGTGCGGTTGGGTGGGTTTCCGGGAATGACGTGTCCCATGTAAGGCAGTAGCTTATCCATGACGATGCGATTTCCATCGCCGGTGATATGCACACGGTCTCGCCAGCGGATATTGACGGTGCGTCCATCTGGCATGCGGACGCTGTGCATGTAATTACCGCGGGAATCTGCCAGAAGTGAGCGCGTGTTGATATACCCGAGTTTGTAGCGCCTGCAGAAATTGTACATGAGAGCGTTAATTTTGGCAAGCTGAGTGTTGAGAGGCTCTTCTTCCATGACGGGTGGACCCATGAAGATGAGTTTAGCTTCATAACGGCGGCAGAGGGATGCTATCTCCATGAGTTTCTGGGTGTAAACGCGCATCCATGCCTGAGAGCAGGGCTCGCCTAGGCCTGTATGACCGTGTATATTTTGCGGATCATTGGTGCCGACCCACATGACGACTATTTGTGGGCGGTGGCGGCGGAGGTTTTCCTCAAGCACACGGGGCCAGTTATAGAAATCCGGGCGGCTGAGGCCAGTGGAGCGTTTCCCGATGGGGATGAGGGTTATGTTTTCATAACCGGTTAGTTCGCGTTGCATCTGAGGGCCCATGGCTTCCATGAGTGAATCCCCGGTAAGGAGAATGCGGATGGGAAAATCTGCGCGCCCTCTTCCTCCGCGCTCCAGATGCATGGCAAGTGATGTGGTGGAAATGAGCAGTAGACTGAGAATGAGTTGAAGCAGAGTTTTCATCGTCGTCCGCGGTTAGTGTGTCTTATGGTGTTTTCCAGCTGGGCGTTTTGTGTGCGAGAACGCTCCTGTTCTGTGAGAAGTTTTTGCGGATTTTGTTCGCGGAAGGTGGCGAGGTGTCTTTCAATGGCCGGCAGCAGCAGCTGAACCAGTAACCTGTTACCTTCAGGGGTGAGATGTTCCTTGTCTTGTCGGCGTAGGCGTACGGTACGACCATTTTCATTCGTCATATACGCCCGGAATTGCCCATTTTCGTCACCCAGTACCGGGAGGGTGTCCAAGAAATCAATGCCACGCTCGTTGCATGCTATACGCTGGGTGTCGCCTGTCTGCCGTAGCGACCGGGCATAACGGCTGCCCATGGGCGGCAGTCCCACCCAAATCATATCGCAACCATAGCGCTGTGCGATGTCAAAGATTTCATTCATTTTTTCTTTGTATGCTTCACACCAGGGCGCGCCGTAGGCTGGATGCTGAGTTCGACCGTTGTGTCGGATAGGCATAGCATCGTTGGCACCCATGAATACTACGATGAGATCCGGGCGTTTTTCGTTCACCACTCTCTCCATATTTTCCGGCCAGTTGAAATAGTCCGGGCGTGTCAGACCTGTGGAATATCTTGCCGCTAACAGGAAGTGCAGACCTTGCCGCTTGCGCAGGGCTCGATGGGTGGCAGGCCCGAGGTCTTCCATGAGGGAGTCACCCATGAGCATGATTCTGTAATGCACAGGATTGGCAAGATTCGCTTCCTCCAAGGCAGCCTGAACTTGTTCCGGCGTCAGTACTGGCTCCGGCTCTGGTTCGGGAATTGGCTCCGGCTCCGGTTCTGGCTCCGGTTCTGGCTCCGGTTCCGGTTCCGGTTCCGGAGCAGGGGGTGGCTCAGGGTAAATGAGAGGAATATAGTTGGGCAGGGGCGGAAGACCGGGTAAAGGCTCGGTCAGAGCAAGGAACTCTGGTTCTTCCGGCTGTTCCCAGAGCACTGAGAACGCGGAGAACGAATGTTTCATCGTGCTGAACCACTGTGGAAGCCAAGTGCGGTGCGCCGCGGTATTCAGAGCAGCCGCGGTTTCGTGAAGCTCCGGGTATGCACTTTCCAGCTGCTGGGTGTATTCGTTGATATTCTGAAGCCCAAGAAGCAGAGCAGCCAGTCCGGTGCTCAGGCAGATTTTCACGCTCTGTGGTAATTTGAAGGGCATGGGCTTTATCAGAAATCAAAGTAGATGAATGGTAGCATGCCTTCCGGACCCATGCCTAAAATGGCACCTCCCAGCACTCCGGCCACTAGCGCTTGTATGGCCCACGGCAGTTTTGAATAAATGCCAGTGAAGCCTTTGTAGCATGCAGGCCCTCCCCACTGAAGGGCCAGCACAATCAATATGCAGAAGATTATAGGCAGGGCAAAACCTTCCCCATCCTGGGGAATGAATGCCGCATTCAGCAGGGTGACGGCTCCCTCATAGCTTTCAGCCCGGAAGAATACCCACAGCAGGGCCAGCACGTGAAGGGTCAGCAGCCATGCTGCTACTTTGCCAAGGATTTTCAGTACGCGGGGAGCTTGGTTTACCTGCGGGAAATAGCGGTCCCTCAGGGCATGGTACCCATGTACTATAGCTAGGCCTAAGCCGTGGAAAAATCCCCAGATGAGAAAGTTGAGGATGCGGCCACCGCTGCCGTGCCACAGTCCGCCAATCGTCATGGTGGCGATGAGGTTCACATACCGATTGCCGCGCCTGCTGCCGCCGAGGGGGATATAAAGATAATCCCTGAGCCAGCGGGATAGCGTGATATGCCAGCGGTGCCAGAACTCCTGCAGGTTCAGTGAGCGGTATGGAGCGTCAAAGTTTTCAGGGATTTTCCAGCCCATGAGGCGGCCGATGCCGATGGCCATGTCCGTATATCCGGAAAAGTCGCAAAAAATCTGCATGGTGTAGGCATAAATACCCACCCAGATGGCGGCCGTACTATAGTTCTCCGGTGTCGTGAAAAGCGGGTCCACCAGCCCCTGTGATAGGTACGTGGCCAGCACCACCTTTTTGAACAGGCCGCTGAGTATATAGCTCATGCCTTCACTCAAATCATTGCTTTGGGCTCGGGTGGCTCCGAGTTGCCCGAAAAACTGTTCGGAACGCATGATGGGGCCTGCCATGACGCAGGGGAAAAATGAGATGTAGGCTAGCACATCAGCAAAACTGCGTGTGGGGAGTTGCTTGTTCCTGTAGCTGTCTATGCTGTAGGAAAGCCCCATGAAGGAGTAGAAGGAGAGTCCGGCCGGTAAAGCTATTTCGCCTATGCCTGACTCTGCAAGCCATTGCTGAAGGGCACTTTCCGGTGAGATTATATTGTTCAGCAGTACGTAAAACGGCTCAGCGTACTTGTAGAATGCAAGGAGTAGAATATGAAGCGTTACTGTCACTACCAGCGGCCACTTTTTCCAGCCTTTCCGGATGCTGAATTTTACCTGTTTGCCACAGTGCGGACAGTTCTGTTCATGCCATTCCTCTCGCTCCCTCAGGCATACACAGCCCCAGTTCATGAGCGCCACTATCAGCAGCAACAGCACATACTCGGCTCCGGCATAGCCATAGAATACCAAGCTGGCAAGAGTGATAAAGTACTTATACAGTAAGGAATTACCACGAAGTGCCCACCCTATACTCAGTACGGGTAAGAAAAAGAGCACAAAAATGGTCGTCGCGAAATTCACTTGTTAGCTTGCGGTATATGCTCGAGCTTTATATGATATATAGTACTTTTAGTCAAGGCTAATTTTGGGGAGGTGTATAGTCATAACAGGGGGGATTTCTTTCTGGTAAAATCAGATTAGAAGAACAAGAAAGCACCGAGAGACCGGTGCAGATTCGGATGTAACTCTGTTATAATTAGATACAATGAAAAAGAAAATTGCAATTTCACAGGTGGGAGTTGCCTGTCACTCGTATACCCTTGTGAGGATGTGAACCCATCTCTGATGCCGATAATCGTGAGGCGTGCCTTCCGGTTGTGCATGTCAGTTTTTTTTCCGAAGGTGAATAAATTCGGCTTGCTAAACAGGTACGCTCATGGCAGAATAGCGGCATGGCGTATCGTACACTGGTGGCTCTTTTTGCCCTTGTCCTGGCTTGTCTTTTTGGCTGCCAGCAGCAGAGCCAGAACTCATATCTGAGAACTCCTCCTGCCTTTAAGTTCAGGCCGGATGGTAGGCAGATTATACCCCGTTCCATCAGTCGTCTGGCACGTGAGGCGAATATCAAAATCCGAATGATGCCCCGCAGCTCTAGGCAGCGCCGCGGTTCGCACCGCATGCGGCCCTCCTTCATTACCATTCACAGTACGGCAAATCATTCTGCCTCTTCCACGGCCATGCAGCACTCGCGAGCTCTCTGCCGCGGTGCATTCACGAACAGAAGCTGGCACTTCACGGTGGACCAATTCATGGTGGTTCAGAATCTCCCGCTTAATGAGTCCGGTTGGCATGCCGGTACTGAGGCCGGTAACAGGAACTCCATCGGTATTGAAATGTGTGAGTGTGAGAGCAGAGGGCATAACCATTTCCGTACTTGGGATCGCACAGCCAAGCTCACAGCCGTTCTTATGAGCCGCTATGGCATTAACCTCCGCCGAGTAGTGCCGCACCACCACTGGACGGGTAAGAATTGTCCCATGCCGCTCATGACAAATGGACGCCCCGGCCCGAAGTGGGGATGGTTCCTTTCTCGTGTGGATTATTATTACCGCTGTATTAATGCGGGCCGCTCAAATCGCTGAGCAGCTTGTTGACCGGGTGAAGCTCCGTGCCTTTGACACTCACAGATACTCTGGAGGGGCTTTCCTTGATAAGCTCGCGTGAGCTGCACGCTCTTCACGCGGCCTCTTTCCGAACCGTGGGTGATATATTGCTGCGGATTCCCCGGCGTTATGAGGATCGCCGCAGCACCAAGCCGATTGCCTCGCTCCTGAATGGCGAGACAGCGAGTGTGCCGGTGCACGTATACAGTGCTGGTTGGCGTTTTGCCCGCACGCGCTATTATGAAGTGAGTGTGGGGGCTGCAGATGACCCTCATGGTGCTCGCCTACAGTTGCGCTGGTTTAATATGCCCTATGTGGCAAAACTGTTGGCTACCGGGATGAATCTTTCCGTGTACGGCAAAGTGCGGGAGTTTGGTGGTAAGCTCACCATGATAAACCCGGATTTTGAAGTCATGGAGGAAGAGGATGCTGGGTATCGGCTGGTGGAAATAGCCATGGGGGGGATGGAAGCTCCGCTGAGGGATGCCGGCCCGGAAACAGTGCTCATTCACACCGGGCGCATTGTGCCGATATACCGCGGAATTTCCGGTATGGGAGTGAGGCGCTTTCGTCAGCTTGTGTGGGAGCTACTGGCGGAGCTGCCTGCCCAGCTTACGCCGCCGGGGTATGATGTGGCGCCTGCGTACCCGTTCCGAGAGGCCTTGCAGGATTTGCACTTTCCGGCAGAGCCGGAGAATTATCGCAAGGCTCGCCTGCGCTTTGCTCTGGCAGAGTGTTTTGAAAGCCAATTCCGCGTGGCCTGGCGCCGCCGCCGCTCTCAGGGAAGGATAGGCCGGGTAAATGTTACGACGGATGGCTACCTGCAGGAGCTGCTGGAGAGGCTTCCTTTCCGCCTAACTTCGGCACAGACGCGCTGTGTGGAAGAAATCAGGGCGGATATGGCAAGCCCGCGCCAGATGAACCGTTTGCTGCAGGGGGATGTGGGCAGTGGTAAGACGCTGGTAGCTCTTTGTGCTATGCTGCTGGCTGTGGAGAGTGGTGGTACTGCGGCTCTTATTGCCCCCACGCAGATTCTTGCAGAACAGCATTTTAACAATTTCAAGCGCCTGCTGGCCGGGATGGATGTTCGCCTTTCCCTGCGTACTTCTGACCGCGCAGAGGATGTTGGCTACGTGCCGGATAACCCGGATGAGGCGGATGATACTCCCCGCTTGCTGGTGGGCACTCATGCTTTGCTGTATCGCAAGAACCGCCCGCGCAATCTTGTGCTCGCTGTCGTGGATGAGCAGCATAAGTTTGGTGTGGCTCAGAGGGAGCAGTTTGTGAGTAGTGGTGAAAATCCGGATGTGTTGGTGATGACGGCTACTCCCATTCCCCGAACTCTGACGCTGACTTTGTATGGGGATTTGGATGTCTCTGTTATTGATGAGCTGCCGGCAAACCGTGGCGAGATTATCACGGCCCTTCGTAATCCCAACCACATGAAGCGTATTATTGCCTTCATGAAGTCTGAGCTTGGGGCCGGCAGGCAGATTTACATCGTTGCTCCTCTTATTGAGGAGAGCGATACCCGCGAGCAGGCCGCGGCCGTTTCCGAGCTGGAGAAATGGCGGGGTATTTTCCCTCAGGAGACTATCGGCCTGCTGCACGGGCGTTTATCTCCGGAAGAGAAGGATGAAGTGATGAGCGCTTTCCGGGCAAATGATACGCATATCCTCGTGGCCACCACAGTGGTGGAAGTGGGGGTTGATGTGCCGAATGCCACTGTGATGATTATTAATGATGCGGACACCTTCGGGCTTTCCCAGCTGCACCAGCTGCGAGGCCGTATTGGCCGCGGGCAGCATAAGAGCTATTGCATTCTGCTCTCTGAATCCAAGCCGGGAGAGCCCGGCCGCGAGAAGCTGGAGGTGCTTTGCCGTACGCTGAATGGATTTGAAATTGCCGAGGAGGATTTCCGCCTCCGCGGCCCCGGTGATGTGCTCGGAACTGCTCAGAGCGGGCTGGGGGCTGTGCGCTTTGCTGAATGGCTTACGGATATGCGCCTCATTCATCGCGCTTCACGTGATGCCGCCGCTATTCTGGAGTCTGATCCGGAGCTGCAGCAGCCGACTCACATTTCCTTGCGGGAACTGGTGGAACCAGAGGCTGATTACGGCGTGACGGCCTGAAGGCACTTTTTTGCACCCCATTTTTCTTGTAAGCCTGATTTCGTGCTTGAATTCAACGCTGAATATGTTAAGCTATCCTAAATAGTTCCTATTTGCATATGATGCACAAATCAATGTACGTATTAACTGCTGCTGTGTGCTGCGGTCAGCTTATTGCTTATCCGATGACGTATTCTGCCGAGTCTGACCCCGGCGCAGCCATGGCAGCAGAGGCTGCTGCTCTGGATGAGGGCGGTAGTAACATTTTGGAATCCGACCCGGCGGGAGATTATGAGGCAAACATTGCTACACGTTGTCTTATGGCCCAGCTTTCTATCGTTCAGGGGCTACTGGAGCATCTTTCCGGTGATTTGGTGGCAGCTGTGCCCGAGGAAGTGGCGGAGCAGCTTCAAGAGCTGCTGCAGGAAGCTCGTTCTCTGGAGTCCATGGCCATTGATATTGGAGCAGGGGAATATGAAGATTTTCAGATGGAACTTGCAGCTGATACCTCAGTGCAGGAGCTTCTGGATAGATTGGATGATGTAACATCTCAGCTTGAGCGTAGGGCGTACTATAATTGCCCGGAGCTGGAAGAGGTCGTCAGCGAAATCCTTAATATCTTGGCAGACCTTCAGTAAGTTTTCTTTTCTTATTTTGAAATGAAGAACCCCGTCTGGCTTCGATGCTAGGCGGGGTTCTTATGGTAAGGAATGTTTAGCTGTTTTTATCAGCGTCTGGCAGTGTTGCGGTGGCGGCTCTGCTGCTGCAGCGCGGCCTGCATGCGGGCGCAGTGGCGGTAACCGGTACGGCCCTGAAGGGTTCGCATGCTCTGCTGAGATGAGCCCCACTGGATAATCTGAATCTCCACCACTCGGCGGCCCCAGCGGCGCATAAGCTCAGGTGTGGGCTGGTAAATATCGATGGTGCCGGTGCCCACAAGTGCACTGCCGTAGTCGTCAATCACATAAATGTACGGTTGCCCCTTGATGCGGAAACGAGTCCCGAGCGGATAAACGGACCAGTCTGCCGCGGCACTGCGTACCTGTTCGGTGTATTTCAGCGTTGTGCCGATGGCATTGCGTGGACCATAGCCAATATGGTCACTTTCCGTGTGCGTATAAGCCGTGGTGCGCACAACGCGGTTGAGCTGTGCAGGATGATAGAACGGCATACCATGCTTATCGCGGCCCAGCCGGGGAAGGCGGGAATCCGGCCTAGCTGAAGGAGATGGAGCGGAGGGCATTACAAAGCCTTGGCTCACTCCCTGATTCGCTTCTGCAGGGGCGCTACAGAAGGAAAATGCTGTGAGTATGCTCAGCACGCTCACGGCAAGTGATTTTACTGTTTTCGTCATGATTGGCGGTTTTGGTAAGGTGTAAGGAGCTTCCCCTGAGGGCTGCTCTATTTACTCGCGGTTGGTGGCATTCTAGCATACAAGATGCTGGCTTGACAAGCGTTTTTTTAACGGACAGTCTTCGCTGTAAACTTCATTTTTGTTTACTTGTGCCAATATGTTGTATGAATTGTCTTGGTTGGTGTTGCTTATATTGTGGTTAATTAAGATATCCTAAACAATTAAATATTTATTGCTTTTCGAGAGGGAAAGGAGGCAGAACCCAGTCGTCCTGCTGCATGAGTATGTCATAATATTCACGTGCGGCATCACCGAGGCTGAACTTGGCGAGGTTGAGGTAGCGCTCTGCTTCACGCTGGTCTGCCGGTTTGCCGTGCAGTCCTTTTGCGGCCAGATAGGCGATGTAAACGTAGGCATGCGAGAAGCCCAGAGCAGCGGACTCCTGAAGGTATTCAACGGCAGTGGTGACGTTTTTCTCTGTGCCAAGGCCCTTATAGTATGCGTAGGCTAACATGGTTCTGGCATAGCTGTAGCCGGAGAGCTCAGCGAGAGCAATGTACCGAAGGCCTGTTTCAATATCCTGTTGCACACCATCACCGGTAAGGAGCATGAATCCCTGAGCGGCGAAGGCTATCTGATCTCTGGTGCTGCAGTTAATCCAGCGCAGGTGCTGATAGGCCTTGCTATGATCTCTTGGGAAGCCAAGCTCTCCGCGGTAGTAAGCTCGGGAAAGTGAGCGGCGCGCTTGGGAGTTGCCCAGCAGCGCGGCGAGGCGAATGAGCCCCACTCCTAAGGGGATGTTTTGCTGCAGTCCTGTGCGCTGGTGAAACTCTCCGGGAGGGGATACCAAGAAGGTGCCGTAAGCGAATGTGGCGGCCGGGTCATGCAGCGCGACGGCTGATTTCAGTAGAGAGAGGCTAAGCTCCGGATTTTGCGTGCTGGTAATGGATGCTAGCGCATAACGTGCAGCAGGGTTGCCGGCATCTGAGGCTTTCTGCAGCCAGCTGATTTGCTCTTGTGAATTGGGGGCGTAGCGGCTGATGTAATAGGTGACGTGGTGGTTGCCTCTGTTGATTTCACCGGCCACTTCGGGGCGGTCTTTATCCTCCCAGCGGTTCAAACGATTATTCTGGAGGAGCCAGCTGAAGCGGGTTTCAAAATTGCCACTGCGGCTGGCGTTTAGCATGAGGCGGTTTGCGGCCTGCTCATCACGTTCCACGCCGATGCCAGAGCGCAGGAATGCACTGTAATCCAGCATGGCTGGGACAAAACCCATATCCGCCGCTTTTTTGAGCCATTGAGCTGCCTCACGGGCGTCATCCCGTCTTTCATCCAGCAATGCCTGTCTTTGGGCGGGCGGGAGATAGCGGATTTCCGGGGATGCATTTTGAGCGGCACTGGTCATGCCAAGGTAGTGCATGCCTACGGCATTGCCATCTTCCGCGGCTTTCCTCATCCAAGCTTCTACCGCGAACTCATCTCCGGTAGTCACCAGAACAAGAGAAAACGCCTTGCTGCAATCCGAGGAGTTCTCTTTCTGCTGGATTTCCAGATGTCCCAGAAACTCTCTGTATCGCTCGGGATGCGCTTCTGGTGAGGTGTCGGTAGCCGTGGCCGCGGGGCCTGCTTTTGGTGCATCCTCAAAGGAAGCCAGCGGCAGGGCGGGCCTCGGGCTAGGGTGAGAAATGCGTCTTACGTTGCGGTTGCGGTTGCCGTTGGTTGTGCGCTGCCTGAGTTGTTGACCGTTGTGATTACGCGGAGCACATTCTGCCTGCGGGGTGAGAATAGCAGATAGTACGAGTAAACTAATGGTGAGGAAAAACGGCTTCATGTAGGTTTGAGAATGCGCTCATTTTATGCTGCCATGCTTGTGTTGGCAAGATAAAAACGCGTCTTGCTTAACGATAAAGGCTTTGCTTATACGCGGGGTTATTTCAAGGCTGCTCGCATGAGTTCTACGGAGGGCTGGCTCCCGAACCAACGCTGGAAGGCAAAAGCGCCTTGCCACAGCAGCATACCCAAACCATTATCTGTTCGGCAGCCCTTTTCCTTTGCTGCTCGGCTCAGGGCGGTCTCATGCGTCACGATATCGTACACCATCTGCCCGCTTTGCAGCCACTCTGTCGGAAGGGGTAGGGCATCTCCCTCATGTAGCCCCAGACTAGTGGCATTCACCACGAGGTCTGCCTGCTTAACCGCCTCTCGTGCCTCCGGGGTGTTGAACTGGCATGTGGAAATGCTCCCCTGAGTGTGTGGGCGGAGAGTAGTGGCTAAGTTTTCCAGCTCCGGGCGGGGGCGATTGATAAGGGTGAGGGCGGGGCAGTTGCTCAGGGCACACTGAGCGGCAAGTGCTGAACCGGCACCGCCGCAGGCTCCGAGGATGACGATGCGAAGATTATTGAGGCCTTTGCCTCCCAGCTCATGTATGGCTCGCTCGAAGCCCGGGCCGTCCGTATTGAAGCAGTGCCAGCCATCTTCCTTCAGCACGAGGGTATTAGCCGCGCCACAGAGTGTGGAAAGAGCATCTGCCTGCACAGCAGCGGCAAAAGCCTTCTTCTTGAAGGGAACCGTGACATTTACACCGATGAAGCTCCGGTCTGCCAGTGCTGCCAGTAGGCGCTCGAATGCGCTTTCCTCCGTATCAGCGAGCAGGCGTACATAGCGGTACGGCAGACCGGCCTCGTTCAGGGCGGCCTGTTGCATTTGCGGGGATTTACTGTGCGCAATGGGGTTACCGATGACGCCCAGTTTCACCTCTGCTCCTAGCGTGGCAAGGTCATCTATGGTGTGGAATGACATGGGAAGGCTTCTGCTGTGTTCAGGCAAAAGCCACTGTCCGCGCCATTTCCGGCGGCTGGACAGCGGCTCGCTATAAAGTAACAGGTGAAGTATGTTTTACTTGGACTTCACGCGTGCGATGGCTACCTTCTCCATCTTGAGAGTCACGCTCGGGGATACCTCGATGAGAACTGTGTTCTCCTGTACGTCGCGCACGATGCCATGAATGCCGCCGATGGTGACAATTTCATCGTCCACCTTCAGACTATCCTGACGGGCCTTATCTTCCTTGGCTCTCTTCTGCTGCGGGCGGATGAGAAGGAAGTAGAAGATAACTACCAGCAGAATGAGCGGCAGGAAGGAGGAGAGCATGCTGGGCTCCTCTGCGACCTGAGCGGGGGTGCCGGCAGCGGGCTGAGTGGTGGTGGTGATGCCCTCTGCGGGAGCGGTCTGACCCTCTGCAGGGGCAGCGGCCTGTGCTAATACGTTGATGTAGCTCATGGTATATCGTTTGCTTGGTAACGCGAGATGAAGCTGCGTTTGAAGGCAGCGAATTCACCGGCTGCGATGGCGCTTCTCGCTTGCGCCATGAGCCGCAGGTAAAAGTGCAGGTTCTGGAAGGAGAGCAGGCGCAGGGCCAGCATCTCTCCGGCTCGGAAGAAATGGCGGATGGCTGCGCGGGAGAAGCGGGTGACGTGCGGGTGTCCTTCCGGATCCAACGGGCGGCTGTCGTTCTCCCAGCGTTTATTCTTAATGTGGATGGGACCATCCGGAGTGAGGGCTACGCCGTGGCGAGCCAAGCGGGTGGGCATCACGCAGTCAAACATATCCACGCCTCGCTCAATCATCTCCAGTAGCTGGGTGGGGGTACCCAAGCCCATGGCGTAGCGGGCCTTATTCTGCGGGAGGTAGGGAGCCGTGTTTTCAATGGCTCGGAGCATCTCTTCCTCCGGTTCGCCCACGGATACACCACCGATGGCGTACCCATCAAAATCCATAGCCGCAAGCTCCTCTGCACAGAGCTTGCGCAAATCTTCATACACGGAGCCTTGCACGATGCCGAAGTGCTGCTGCAACCCGTTGCCGCTGGTGGGCTGGTGCTCATCCACCCACTGCTTGCAGCGCTTGGCCCAGCGCAGGGTGTAGCCGAGAGATTTTTCTGCGTACTTGCGGTCGCAGGGGTAGGGCGGGCATTCATCGAAAAGCATGGCGATATCACTGCCCAGATTCGCCTGAATCTCCATACTGCGTTCCGGGGTGAGCATCATGTACGCGCCATCGATGTGGTTGCAGAAGCGCACGCCTTCCTCCGTAATCTTACGCAGGCGGGCGAGGCTCCATACCTGAAAGCCTCCGCTATCCGTCAGCATGGGGCGGTTCCAGCCGGCAAAGTTGTGCAGGCCTCCGAGATTGCGGATGGCTTCATCACCGGGGCGCAGGCAAAGGTGGTAGGTGTTGCCCAGAATAATTTGAGCACCGAGTGCCTCCAAATCCTCGGGGTGCAGGGTTTTTACTGTGCCCTGAGTGCCTACAGGCATGAAGATGGGGGTGGGCACGTCACCATGCGGCAGGTGCAGGGTGCCGAGGCGGGCTCCGCTGGGGTCAGTACTGTGAAGGGTAAAGCTCATGAGTTACGCAGGAATCTTGCAGCGAAGATGGGCTTCCCCATAGCCTCCCACTGCTGTTGGAAATCCGTCTTGGGGTAAAAGGGTGCATTCCACTCAGCCTGAGTGAAGAGCGGGCTGGCGTTAAACCTTTCGCATACCCACTGGAAGTACTCTTCGTGGTCCGTCTTAAAAAGAACCTCGCCACCCTCTGCAAGGGCACGGTGCAGCACGGGGATGAAGCTGTCCTGCACGAGGCGGTTCTTGTGGTGCTTCTCCTTGGGCCACGGATCCGGAAAGAGGTAGTGAAGTCGGTGGATGCTGCCGGGAGCTACCATCCATTCCAGAAAATAACGGCTCTCTACACGAAGGCCACGCACATTTTCCAGCCCTCTCCGGGCGCTTTCTGTGCATACCTTGCGTATGCGCCCAAGCAGGCGCTCTACGCCCAGAAACTTTGTCTGCGGATAGTGCTCCGCCATGGCCAGCAAAAAGCCGCCATCACCGCAGCCCAAATCCACCTCGCAGGTCTGCTCGCCACCGGGCCCGAACATCTCGGCAACCGTGTAGCGCTTGAAGTAATCCTCCGGTACGAACGCTGTATTCATCTTACGCCGCACATTGTATCAGACCTTACTCCGATTGTCAAAATTATGTTCTGCCATATCAGCGCAATTTGGTATTGACAGCGGCGCGTGACGGCGTATAATAGCGCTCTCTTAATTTCAACCGTTTATATTCACTATGCCTGACGCCAGATTCCAGCCCCTTACCGGTTTCCGCGATTTTGCCCCCCAGGAGTACGCCCTGCGTGCTTATCTCTTTGATACCTGGCGGAAGGTAGCCCATCGTTATGGCTTCGTGGAATGGGAGGCCCCCACTATTGAAGCCACGGAGCTTTACCTTAAGAAGTCCGGTGGCGAACTGCCCACTCAGCTCTTCCGCTTTGTAGACCAAGGTGAGCGCGATATCACCGTGCGCCCTGAGCTTACTGCTTCTCTTGGCCGAATCGCCGCCGCGTACCAGCGCGAGTACACCAAGCCTCTCAAGTGGTTTGAGATTGGTAGCTGCTTCCGTTACGAGAAGCCTCAGAAGGGCCGCTTGCGTGAGTTCGTGCAGTTCAATGCTGATATTCTGGGTGAGGCCGGCGAGGGCTCTGACGCTGAGTTGATTGCTTTGGCTATTGACTGCATGCGTGAGTTCGGATTCACGGCAGATGATTTTGTGGTGCGTGTTTCTGACCGTGAGGTGTGGCTGCGCTATGCTGCTGAGCACGGTGTGCCTGAGGAAAAGACAGGTGATTTCCTCGCTGTTATTGATAAGTTTGAGCGTGATCGCCCGGAGGTTTGTCAGGAGAAGCTCGACGCTTTCGGTATGAAGCGAGCTGAGCTTGAGGCATTTATCCAGAATCCTCCCGCTGGTTGCTCCCCCCGCTATGAAGCCGTGCTGGCTGAGCTGAAAGCCCGTGGTCTGGCTGATTATGTGAAGCTGGATCTCTATGTGGTGCGCGGCCTTGCCTATTACACCGGTCTGGTGTTTGAGATTTTCGACAAGGGGCACAGCCTGCGCGCCATTGCTGGCGGTGGCCGTTACAATGGCTTGGTTTCTACCCTTTCCAATGGTGCGGTTGACATGCCTGCCACCGGTTTTGCCATGGGTGATGCTGTGATAGCTCACCTCATTGAGGCTTGTCCTGCTGCTCGTGCTCTGCGTGATGCCGCGGTGAAGCCGAATGCCTGTGACGTATGTTTGGTGCTCGCTGCGCCTGAGATGCGCCCGCAGATGCTTTCTCTTGCCTCCACGCTGCGTGATGCCGGCGTGCGTGTAGACCTGCCTCTCTCCCCGGCTAAAATGGGCAATCAGCTCAAGCGCGCTGAGAAAATCGGTGCCACATGGGCTGTTATCGTTGGTTCAGAGTACCCCGAGCTCGAGCTGAAGAACCTCGCCACCCGTGAATCCTGCAAGACGGATATCGAGGCCCTCATGGAGGAGCTTATGCCTGATGCTGAGTAAAACTATTCTGTAAATCATTCAGAATAAATCCCCGGTTGTCCTGAGACGACCGGGGATTTTTTTCTACAATCTGTTTCCAGGCACGCTAGAGCTTCCTTGCAAAAAAAACGAGCCTCCGTGTGGAGGCTCGCAGGTGGGGAATGGGTTATTCGCCTTTCTTCTTGCGGGGCTTTTTAGGAGCCGCCGGCTTTTTCGTGGTCTTGCTGTCCGCGGAGTCAGCCTTTTTGCGAGAAGCGGTGCGCTTGCGGGCGGGCTTGGCAGGCTGCTCAACGGTGAGTTCGAGCTCGGGTTGCGCGGGCTGAGGTTCCGGTTCAGGTTCCGGGGCAGGGGGCGGGAGCTCGGCGAAGTCGATGCAATCCGTGCCTTCCGGACGGACGGCGCGAGACGAGATACCGGCGGCCAGCTCCCCACGAAGTATCGCTTCTGCGATGGGGTCTTCAAGCAGACGCTCGATGGCGCGGCGCATGGGGCGGGCACCGTACTGCGGGTCGTACCCCTTGTCCACGAGCATGCTGACCACCTCCGGAGAGAGGTCCAACGTAATCTGCTTGCTGGCAAGGCGCTTAATGAGCTTCTGGGCTTCCAGAACCACGATTCGCTCCAAATCACGGCGTTCAAGCATGCGGAAAACGATGAGTTCATCAAAGCGATTGATGAATTCTGGGCGGAAATGCTGCTTGGCGGCCTCGGTGATACGCTCTTTCATGGTATCATAATCCGCTTCAGCATTATCCATGGCGCCGAAGCCCATCGTACCTTGGCGGGCGGCGAGGCTGGCGCCGACATTTGAGGTGAGTATGATAATGGTGTTAGAGAAGCTGACTTTGCGGCCGAGCGAATCCGTCATGGCGCCTTCTTCCAACACCTGCAGCAGGAGGTTCATTACATCCGGGTGGGCTTTTTCCACCTCATCAAAAAGGATGACGGCGTAGGGGCGGCGGCGCACCCGCTCGGTGAGCTGCCCACCTTCATCATGCCCCACGTAGCCGGGGGGCGAGCCAATGAGGCGGCTGGTGCTGAACTTCTCCATGTACTCACTCATGTCTACCTGAATGAGGGCTTCCGCTGTGCCGAACATGATTTCGGCAAGGTTGCGGGCGAGGTAGGTCTTGCCCACACCGGTGGGCCCCATGAAGAGGAAGGAGCCGATGGGGCGGCGGGGATCCTTAATATCCGCGCGGCTGCGGCGCAGGGCTCGGGCGATGGCGGAGCAGGCCACATCTTGGCCGATGACTTTGCTCTTGAGTTCGTCCTCCATGCGAAGGAGTTTCTCAGTTTCCTTTTCCTCCATGCGGGAGAGGGGAATGCCGGTCCACTTGGAGATGACGGCCATGATGTCTTCCTCCGTCACATCAAGGCGTGCAGCGTTCATCTGCTCCTTCCATTCCTCGACTTCGGATTTGAAACTGGCATCCAGCGCGGCGATGGAGTCGCGCAGAGCGGCGGCGCGCTCGAAATCCTGTTCCTTCACTGCTGTCTGCTTGTCTGCCTCCAGCTCCTTGCGGGCCTGCTCACGGTCCTTGAGAGCCTGCGGGCGGGTCATGAGGGCCACGCGCAGGCGGGAGCCTGCCTCATCCATCACGTCAATGGCCTTGTCCGGCAGGAAGCGGCCTGTGAGATAGCGTTTCGACAGGTTTGCAGCGGCTGAGAGTGCTTTATCTGTATAGTGCACATGGTGGTGATCTTCGTAGCGAGGGGCTATCCCCTTGAGGATGAGAAGGGTGTCATCCACGGAAGGTTCGCCGACCTGTACCTGCTGGAAGCGGCGCTCGAAGGCACCATCTTTCTCGATGTGCTTGCGGTATTCATTCAGCGTGGTGGC
Organism: uncultured Verrucomicrobiales bacterium; assembly: GCA_937885815.1. Classification (GTDB taxonomy): domain Bacteria; phylum Verrucomicrobiota; class Verrucomicrobiia; order Verrucomicrobiales; family Akkermansiaceae; genus Akkermansia. The sequence continues at coordinate 33,089 of CALABM010000067.1, forward strand.
ACCTATGGCCTGCAGCTCACCGCGGGAGAGGGCGGGTTTGATGATGTTGGAGGCGTCCATGGTGCCTTCTGCGGAACCGGCACCGATGAGAGTATGCATCTCGTCAATGAAGAGGATGATGTTCTTCTCACGCTGGATTTCATCCATGATGGCCTTCAGGCGTTCCTCAAACTGGCCGCGGTATTTAGTGCCTGCCACCATGAGAGCCAAATCCAGAGAAATGAGCTTTTTGCCCAGCAGGAACTCCGGTACATCTCCGCTCACAATCATCTGCGCAAGTGCTTCCACTATGGCGGTTTTGCCCACACCGGCTTCACCCAGTAGAACGGGGTTGTTCTTGGTGCGGCGGCAAAGAATCTGGATGACTCGTTCAAGTTCGTCACGGCGGCCAATGACAGGGTCCAGCTCACCGCGAGCAGCTCGCTCGGTGAGGTCACGGCCAAAGGCCTTCAATGCAGGCGTGCGTGTGCGGCCTTCTGCGGTAGAATTGTTGCCGCTGTTCACGGCTCCGGAGTGCAGGAACGCGTTGGCGTCTTCTTCCTCCTCATATTCGCGGCGGCGGGGGGAGTCCTCACGGTCAGCAGCGGGATTATTATCAAACTTGGGGTCAATTTCACGCAGAACGCTCTGGCGGGCAGAATCATAGGTGAGGCCGGCGGATCTCAGCGCTTCGTGTGCCAGCCCGCCGTCATCCTTCAGAAATGCCAGCAGGATGTGCTCTGTTCCCACATAGGTGTGGCGCAGGTCACGAGCCTCCGTGCCGGCCATGGTGAGCAGGCGCTTAACTCGGGGCGTGTAGGGAAGTGAGCCTTCGGAACCTCCGGAATCTCCGGTTACCATGGCTGCTTCTATTTTGCTGATGAGGTCCTTAATGTTAATACCTGAATTCTCCAGTACTGTGACTGCGACACCCTGACCGAGTTTCAGCATGCCAAGCAGAACGTGCTCCGCACCAATGTAGTTGTGGTGAAAGCGGTCTGCTTCACGGCGGGCAAGATTCAGAACCTGCTGTGCTCTGGGAGTGAAATTATTCATATATGAGTTAAGATAGGCTAGTAAGGGGGGATCAGATTCTACGGGGATCTGTCAGAAGAGTTGTGCTGCTGAGCAGCTCGCGGATGTTTGTGCAGCGGTCTATTTCCGGGGCTGTCGCGGCTCGAGGGTGGCTGCGTGGAGCTATGTCCTCTCCGAGGGGGTATTCTCCTCCGCGGATAAGTTGGCATGATAGCTGTGCCAGTAGCTCCTCTTCAGTACTTTCTGTGGGCTTGATGATGCCGCAACTGACCCCAAGACGTAGCATGGAGAGGGCGTCCACCCATTCTGCTTGCGTGAGGGCCCGGGCGTAGCGCAGAAGTCCGTAGCAGCGGTTGATACGGTTTGTCAGAAAGATGTCTCCAGTTTCATGCAGCTCCAGCAGGCGGCTACGTACCTGATTTTCTCGGTCCGCAAGAGTCTGCATGATATCCGTGAAGTGTGTGTGAATTTCTTCCAGCGCGCCGCGGATAATGGGCGCCGTGTACAACACATAGATATTTCCGCATTCTTCCCCGAGGTGGGGATAGAAAGGGGAGATATTCAGTTGAAGTTTATCGATGCTGCGGTTTACCTGCGGCATCATGTTGGAAAGGGTGAGCGCGGGCAAGTGAAGTACGCAGTATAGCTGAATGCCTTCACCGGCCTCTCCTGGCAGGCTTGTGAGGTAGCCGTGGCGTGGGTCATAGGCGAAATCACAGGTGCCGCTCAGCGCTTCCGGCAGGTGCTGCATGCGGGAGAGAAGGGCAGGAAAGTCCGCTTCTGCACTGAAGGCGTGTATGGCCAAGTGCTCCTCTTCATTCAGCATGATGACGGTGTCCTGCTTGCGGCTGATGATAAGGTGGCAGCCATCACGGCGGGCTGCCATGCAGGGGGAAATTTGGCGGCGCTCCAGCAGAGCCCTGCGGTGGGCGTAGCTCAGGCGGTTCATTTCCGCATGGTAGGCGGTCTTGTAGCCGGGGCTGTTCAGAATGGCCGGCAGCAGCTTGCTCGCCACGGCTTGTCGTCCCTCAGCCGTACTCCATCCCGGGAAGGCATGGCCCCGCAGGTTGCGCACAAGGCGCCCCATGATGCCCAGTACCACATCTCCCTCGGCTCCGGCGTTGCGAAACCAGATGGGGGATGTTTTCTGAAGTGTTTCGAAGTTAAAAGCCATGTGGGATGAAAATCTTAGTTGAGTTTTTTGAGCTCATCTCGGAGAGAAGCCGCTGTTTCGTAATCTTCTCTGTTAATGGCGGACTGCAGCTGCTGCTCAAGCTTGCTGCGACGAATAGCGATGGATTCTTCCGTGGTCGTGGCGGGGCTGGCAGCTTCATTATCTGTCTGCTGATGTTCTGCCGTAATCTCCTGAGCGAAAACGGTGTAGCAATCCGGGCATCCGAGGCGGCCGCAACGGCGGAAATCCTCCAGCGTGAAGTGGCAGGCCGGGCATTCTGTCAGCAGGTCTCCACTGTATTGACGAGCCTGAGATGGCTTCGTATCTTCTCCGTCCTTGCCGATGAGTTCTTTCACCAGCTTATCTACCTTCTTCTTAAAGGCTTCCGGGAAGAATTTTTCCGCAAATGTGAGAGACTGCGGGTCAAAAAGCCCTTTTTCGCGGGCGCATGTTTCGCACAGGGCCAGGTCAGTCGCCTGTCCGTTAACAATCTGTGTCAGGTAAATGGATGCGCGTTTTCCGCAAATCTGGCATTTCTTCACGTCACTATTATACATGGCGCTTTGGGCGTGGGCGAGTCTTAGTCGTGTCTTTCTGTGTCAGTAATTGCCGTAATATGGGCTTGACTTATTAGGGGGTACAAGGTATTCTGAACACAGAATGAAAATCATGCGCAGTTTTTCACTGATTGGTCTGTTGGCTCTTTGCCCATTGGCAGAGGCTGTGGAGGTGATACTTTCCGGCGGAGTGGCTCTTAAGAGCTGGGAGCATTTGCGTGGGCCGGCCGCTCATGATAACTGGTGGGCTAACTTTATACGCGCTGCTACTATTCAGATGGATATGACTCGCCGCCGCAATGCGGATGCATCCATCGTGTGGATTGTATTCCGCCCGTCCTATGTGACACGTGGTGCTGAGGATGGTAAGAATTATGTGGGTATGATTACTGAGCAGGCTACTAAGCGCCGTGCGCGTTTGGTGTGGGTGAATACGGCGGATGAGGCATTCCGAGCTATTAATGGTGCGGCGCGTGGTGGGGAAAAGATTACATCTTTCTATTACTTTGGGCATTCGAATGCCCACGCTTTCATGCTGGATTACAGTAATGATATCATAGGTGCTTCTACGCAGTGGATGCATGAAAATGATTTAGCCGCTAAACTGAATCGAGCTGCTTTTGCACCGGATGCCCGCTGCCGCAGCTTCGGTTGTTACACCGGTAATAGCATGAGTGGAAGCTGGTATCGTGCCGTGGGGGTACACCTCTGGGGGAATACTGAGGCTACCCGCTATCATCCCGTAAGTAACGGCTGCCTTCCCATGGGGAACGGCGTTTGGGTGAAGTAAGCGGTTGTTTTTTAGCTATTTTTATGCCGGCGGTGCCAAATGGGCATTGCCGGCTTTTTTATGGGAGTGGCTTAAAAGTCCTTAGCTCGGCGGATAAAGCTCTTCCACGCGGCCACCATGGGATGGGCCATAATCTGCTCGAAGGGGGTAACGGGAATGGGCGTGCGGGGAATACACACTTTCAGCTTGTTAGGCATGCGGCGGATGACGGCATTTTCTCCTGGACGAAGGGTGCCGGCGTAATCGCCGTCCAGCTGGTAATCCACTTTGCCTTCAGCGGTAATCGTGCAGGATTCAAACGTGCGCAGCTGGGTGAACTGGCTAACATTGCTGTTGGTTGCGCCGCGCTGCAGCATGCAGCCGAGAATCTCGAAGAGGATGGGCATGCTCTCCTGATGGATGATGGCGGCATCCAGCAGGCCGTCATCATAGCGAGCGTTAGCGAAAAGATGCGCTTCACCGCCATAGCGTTTGCCATTTCCCATGATGAGCTGTGTGCCGCTCACTTCTTCGCCGTTCGGCAGGGTAATGGTGATAAGTGGGTGGTGCTGTACGGCTACTTTCAGGCCGGTGACGATGTGAGCCGCGGCACCCATGTTCCGCTTCAGTTTGGGGGTGATGAGTTTCACGATGCTGGCATCCGGGCCGAAACCGGCCATTTGTAGGAATGGCTGGTCATTCACCGTGAAGATGTCCACATCCTGACGGTCCCCATTCCTGATGGCATCCAAAGCGATGTCAAAACGGCGGGAGCCAATTCCCAGCTCGCGGGAGAACACGTTCATGGTGCCGCAGGGCAGGATGCCGAGAGCCGCCTGAGTGCCCACAAGCCCCTGCGCCGCATTCATGAGGGTGCCATCACCGCCCGCTGCTGCAATGACCGGCTCTCCGGCCTCGGCTAGTTCTCTGGCTTTTGCCGTGAGGTCTTCCGCGCTTTTGGTCGGCACCAGAATGAAATCATCGCGGTGCTCATCCAGCCAGCTCTTCAGGCCGGAGCGGAAAAGACTGCCGGCCTTGGGATTGATGAGCAGAGGAACGGTGAGGTGCATAAAGATGTAATTAGATGATAACCATCACCGCAGTGAAGAAGGCCACGGTGAATGCCGGGGAGTCAATAAGGTCAAAGATGCCACCGATGCCCGGCAGCAGAGAACCGCTGTCCTTAATGGCCACACCGCGCTTAATCAGGGAGCCCGCCAAATCACCGGCGACACTCAGTATGAAGATGCAAGGCATCAGTACGCAGAAGAATACCACAGGGGTAATTTCAAAACCGAAATCGGTAATGGGTAACAGCAGCCAGCTGAGAGCGGAGGTGATGATGAAGGAGCCGATAATGCCTTCCCAAGTCTTCTTGGGGGAAACCACCGGGCTGAACTTCGGCTTGATGAAGCGCCCGCCCAGCAGGACCCCGCTCACGTATGCCCAGATGTCACTCATTTTGGTTGCCAATATGAGCCAGAGAAGGTTGTGAATGCGGGTCGGCTCATCGAGAGCACCAAGGGCGAAGGCAAACAGCCATACGGGGTAAACAAAGGAGAGTATGGTCATGCCGGCGCTGCTGAGAGCCTGTGCTCCGGTGCTGCCTTTGTAGTCCATGCGGTAGAGCTCGCAGAAGAATGTGGCGAGCACAAAGAGAACCAGCAGGCTCAGCGCCATGGCATTGAAATTGAAATGGCTGGCAAGGAAGACGGAGGTGGGACCATCTTCTCCGCCTATTATGGCGATGGTTTCGTTGCTACTGAGAACCAGCGTGCATACTGCCATAAGCCAAGGATAAATGAGGCCGGCAGTCAGGGAAAGGGCGCGGTTGGACTCCTTGCCTCGTTCTTTCAGCATGCGGAACCATTCATAGCTGGTCAGGTTGCAGAGTACGCACACCAGAACGGCGTAGCCGATGGCGTTGTCCCAGCACACGGCACCGCCGAGTAGGCCAAGAAGGATGATGGTGCTGATGCCGCGTTCGATAAAGGTTTTGAGTTTGGGAGACATGGCTTAATATAGGAGAGAGTTAGTGAATGATGTTGAAAATAAAATTGATAATACCCAGAGGTGCTAGGCAGGAGAGCGCGCTCATCACGCCGAGCCACCAGCGGTTTTGTGCGCCGCAAGAACGCCAGCTGCGCTGACTCAGCATAGCCCACAGGTCTGGGGTCATGAGCAGAAGGATGCCGGGAATGACTTCTATAATCTCATCGGTTCGAAGTCGCACAATAGCAAAGAAATAAACTACCAATACCAGACAAAGCAGGTACGGCAGCCCGTAGCGCAGAAGCTTGCTGCATGTGATGCGTTCGGGTATGAGTGCGCGGAACAGGTAGCATACCCCGCCAAAAATTAAAAGAAATGCTGCCATGTGCGCCATCACCATGCCGCTCTCTATATCGCGTAGCCCATAGGGAATGAGGCTCAGAGCGCCCACAGGCAGAAGGAAGGCGCCCAAGCGAGCCCAGCGTCCGGCACCGGTGACAAGCACACAACCAAGTGTCAGAAGCGCCAGCGCCAATGGCGCGTTGGTGAAATCAAACAGGGTGACAGCTGTATTTCCCCACAGCCAGAGCAACGCGCTGATGAGGAACGCTAAGCGCAGGGGCTGCCCCTGCATGCACTTATAAAGATAGGCAAAAATGACGGTGCCGCCCACGCACACGAGGCAGGCGGTCAGAGGAAGTGCCGGCCCAATGCCACCGACGATACCAACGGCGGTGTAGCAGGCAAGTTGCTTCAGTATCTCTTTTGTTTTATCCGTCATTGTTTAAGTCTTGCCCCCGCTGTAGGAACAGCGGGGGCAGAGAAGGGGCTTTAGTGAGCGCAACCGGGGCAGGCCCAGCCGGCACGGATGTCGGCGAAGAAGTCATTGCCCTTGTCATCCACGAGGATGTAGGCCGGGAAGTCCTTCACGGTAATCTTCCAGATGGCTTCCATGCCCAGCTCGGGGTACTCGATGCACTCGATGGAGGTGATGCAGTTCTTAGCAAGGTCTGCAGCCACACCACCGATGGAGCCGAGGTAGAAGCCGCCGTACTTCTGGCAGGCATCCGTCACGCACTGAGCGCGGTTACCCTTGGCAATCATAATCATGCTGCCGCCGTGGCTCTGGAAGAGGTCCACGTAGGAGTCCATACGGCCGGCGGTGGTGGGGCCGAAGGAACCGGAGGGATAACCCTCGGGGGTCTTGGCGGGGCCGGCATAGTAAATCGGGTGGTCCTTCACGTACTGGGGCAGGTCCTTACCGGCATCCAGCAGCTCCTTGAGCTTGGCGTGAGCGATGTCGCGGCCTACGATGATGGTGCCGTTCAGGGAAAGACGGGTCTTAACCGGGTACTTGGAGAGCTCTGCGAGAACCTCCGTCATGGGGCGGTCGAGGTCGATGGGTACACCGGCGCTCTTGGTCTCGCGCAGCTCAGCGGGGATGTACTTGCCCGGGTCGTACTCGAGCTCCTCGATGAAGATACCCTCGGGGGTAATCTTGGCCTTGGCGTTGCGGTCTGCGGAGCAGGATACACCCAGAGCTACGGGGCAGGAAGCACCGTGGCGGGGCAGGCGTACCACACGAACGTCCAGAGCAAACCACTTGCCGCCGAACTGAGCACCCAGGCCCAGCTTCTCGGCTTCCTTTTTCAGCTCGTTCTCCAGCTCCACGTCGCGGAAGGCGCGGCCGTGCTCGTTACCGGTGGTGGGCAGGCTGTCGTAGTACTTGGTGGAGGCCAGCTTAACGGTCTTCAGGCAGAGCTCAGCGCTGGTTCCACCCACAACGAATGCCACGTGGTAGGGCGGGCAGGCAGCGGTGCCGAGGGTGCTCATCTTCTCCACCATGAACTTCTTGAGGGAGGTGGGGTTAAGCAGAGCCTTAGTCTCCTGATAGAGGTAGGTCTTGTTGGCGGAACCGCCGCCCTTGGCGATGAAGAGGAAGCTGTAATCCATGCCGTGGTCTGTAGCAAAGAGGTCAATCTGAGCGGGCAGGTTGGTGCCGGTGTTGATTTCCTTGTACATGTCCAGAGCCACGTTCTGGGAGTAGCGCAGGTTGTTCTTGGTGTAGCAATCGTAAGCGCCGCGGGAGATGTATTCGGCATCATCAAAGCCGGTCCATACCTGCTGACCCTTCTTGCCCACGCAGATGGCCGTGCCGGTGTCCTGGCAGAGCGGAAGCACGCCGAGGGCTGCAACCTCAGCATTGCGCAGCATGGTGAGAGCCACGCTCTTGTCGTTCTCTGAGGCTTCGGGATCGCTCAGAATGCTCTGCACCATCTGCAGGTGCTCCGGGCGCAGATAGAAAGCCACATCATGCCAAGCTGTTTCAGCCAGCAGTCGCAGACCTTCGGGCTCAACCTTCAGAATCGGTTTGCCCTCAAATTCACTGACACTCACGTAGTCCTTAGTGAGCAGACGATACTTCGTGGTGTCTTCCCCCATGGGGAACATTTCCTGATAGACAAAAGGAGGTGTTGCCATAACGAGATTATTTATATCACATTCTGCCCTGATTTGCCAGCAAAAAAAGCTGTACGGCATGCGCGCTGGCGGATTTTATGCTTGCATATGTTGCATAGTCATGGGATGATAGGTGCATGTTAGCAGTAGCGACGGCAGTCATAACCGGTGCATCCTCGGGTTTCGGGGAGGCTTTTGCGCGCCATCTGGCCGGGTATTTGAAGAACTCGGTTAAGGCGGAGAAGGTGCGTATGGTGTTGATAGCTAGAAGCGAAGATAAATTGAACTCGCTGGCAGATGAGCTGCGGGCGCAAAGTGGCTGTGACGTGATGGTCTGCCCATGTGATTTAGCGGACTCTGCAGCACGCGCGCAGCTTGCTGAGAAGATTGGCAGTCTGCAGAGTGAGTGGATGATGCTGATAAATAATGCCGGGCTGGGGGACTATGGTGAGTTCATCAGCTCTGAGCCGGAGCGAAATCGCCGCATGATTGAGGTGAATATGACGGCTCCCGTGGAGCTTACCCGTGCCATGCTGCCATCATTGCTCCAAGCTCAGAAGGCGTATGTGATTAACATCGCCTCGCTGGCTGCAGATTTGGCTATTCCGGATTTTGCTATGTACGCAGCAAGCAAGTCATTCGTGGCTTCATTCAGTGAGGCGCTACGCATCGAGCTGAAAGGCACGCAGGTGCATGTGACGGCAGTGTGTCCCGGGCCGGTGCATACGAGTTTCGGAGATGTGGCGCGCCGTACCGGCAAGAGCAAGAAAGAAGTGCCTTTCCGCAAGTGGTTTTATACGTCGATTCCCTGCGTGGTGGAGTCCGGCTTGCGTGCGGTGCTGGCGAATAAGCCCCGCTGTTATCCTTCCCTGAAAATCCGGTTGGCCGGATTATTTGTACGCAATGCACCGCTGTGGGTGCTTCGCCTTATCATGAGCTCACGCCCGCGCCGGGCTGTACCAGCTGAATAAAATGGAAAAGAACTCTTCGAGAAAGAAAAAGAATGCGCGTAGTGTGACTTGGTTTAAGCTGGGGCTACTGGCTGTGCTGGGTGGTGCGGCGGGCTCTCTGTTTACACCGTATCCGGCCCAGTTGGCACGAGTTTTGATGGGGACTGAGGCTGCTCCTGTTCCCTCGGATTCTCAGCAGTCAGCATCCCCCACGCCTGAGGTAGTAGCTCCGCAGCCTGAACCTGAAGCGGAGCCTACTCCGCCAGAGCCGGTGACGCTTGCAGCACCTGAGCCTTGGTCTCCCCGCACATCCTTTGCCATGCCGAACATTGTGCTCCCTCCGTTCCCTCCGGCTCTGCCTGAGCATGTGGAGCCCGGTAATTATGAGCATATCAATGATATGGGCCGTGGGGTGAGCATTCGTAGCAATGTGAACTTTGCCACTGGCACTACTTGCAGTCAGGATCGTGGCGCTGCAGACGCTTACCAGCTTCGTGTTTCTCTGAACCTGCGTTTGCCTCATGCCGCGGAGGGGGATGAGCTGCTGCATGCCAATCCGCAGCTGCCCAACGTGCTTCCGGCTTTTACTCGCCTGATGGATGCCGCCCGTGTGTCTCCCTGGTTCCATTCTCTTTATCTTCATAAGCAGAACCGAGTCCGTAAGAATGCTGCTACGCTCAGCCAGATGCTGGACCGCCACAATTTCTACGATACGGATACAATCCTACAGATTCAAGCCCCGGATTCCGGTCGAAAGGTCCTCTGGATTCAGGCTGATATGGATGTCGTGTCCGATGGCTCGGATGGTGACCGCCTGCCTACCATGCCGGAAAATATCCGCAATAGCGACCACTATCAGCCCACTACGTCCTACCGCTGGCGCAAGCGTACAGATACGCCGAATCCTCTTTTAGAAGGCTGGCAGGAGCGTCTGCGCCGTTATCGCCGTGAGGGAAAACGTGAATCTGCTGAGCATGCCGGCCGTGTGATTGCAGATTTGGAGCGTTACAGTTTCCTGCTGGCGGAGTATGATTCCTTCATTGTGGTGCCGCTTACCGTGAAGGAAGGGCGGGATGCTACGTATCGTCCTGAGCCCGGTGATTATGCCGTGGTGGTGGTGGATAACCGTGTGTTCCCGGCCATTGTCGGTGATTTCGGCCCGCGTTTCAAGACCGGTGAGGCTTCTCTGCGTCTCAGTAAGGCTATCAACCCTCGTGCTACGGTATACAGTCGCCCCGTTTCTTCTCTTGGGGTGAGTTATATCATTTTCCCCGGCTCGAAGGAGCCTGAGAACGGCCCGATTGATTATGCTCGCCTGAACACCCGTTGCCGTGAGCTCTTGGAGGAAATCGGCGGAATCGGCCCCGATGCTCAGTTCGTGGAGATGGAGGATCTGCTGCCGCAGCCTGCTCCTGCTGCAAATAATTGATAGCATAACAATACTCTCAGCCCGTAATATCCTGTAGCCATGATTGCTTTTTTACGAGGAACCGTAGCAGAGGCTCTTCCCCAGTGCCTTGTGCTGGATGTGAACGGAGTGGGGTATGAGGTGCAGGTGCCTCTTTCCACATTTGACAGCATCAACCCTCTGCCGGGGCAGGTAGTGACTCTGAAAACGCATTTGCACATTCGCGAGAACGCTCAGGTTCTGTATGGTTTTGCTACGGACGCGGAACGTGATATTTTCCGCCTGCTCATTGAGCGTGTGAGCGGAATTGGCCCTGCTACGGCTATATCCATCCTCAGTGGGCTGAATGTGAGTTCGTTTAAGGCCGCTGTGGTGGGGGGCGATGTGCAGGCAATCGCCCGCGCAAAAGGTGTGGGCAAGAAGACCGCTGAGCGAATTGTGCTTGAGCTAAAGGATAAGGTGGGCCTTGCCGCCACTTGGGAAGCTCAGCAGCAGGGCGCTACCAGTCCGGCCGCGGCGGATGCTGAACTCGCGCTTGTTGCACTGGGCTTCAAACAGGTGGAAGCCAGAAAAGCGCTTAAGGCTCTTCTCAAGGATAATCCGCAGGCGGATACGGATGAGCTTATCCGCGGTGCCCTGCGTATCATGACTCGCTGATGTGGTTGCGCCGCTTATTATACCCTTATCTTCCTGAGCGCCGGGTCTGGATGTCACATGTGGTGGCACTGGCTTCGGCCTCTTTTGTTACGCTGAGCGCTTTTCTGGTGTTGGGGCCGCGTTTGCGGGAACATTATCACTCTTCGGCGCTTCCGCCCGAGCAGCACCACTCGCTTCCTTTGGAGGCAGTGTGTCTCGTGCCTTATGCGGCTAATCAGCAGGTGCCGGAGGCGAGAAAGTCTGATAGTGCGGTTGTACGCTTGCGTGAGTATGCCCCCAATTGCTATGAGCTGCTCTATTGGGGAAATCCTGTCCGCCCTCGTTATGCTTTTTCTATTCAGGAACTTGGTACAGGGCGCTCCGTTCTGCTGAATGAGGCGGGAGAATCTATACGAATGCAAGCATTGCCTGTACCTGTAGCCCGCCGTCGTGATGGACTGCTGCCGCAGCAGCCGGTGGTGCGCCTGAGTAATCTGCGGGGCAGAGTGGGTGATTTATATGCGGTGCGGGTAGCCGTGCATGATGCTTCCCGGGGTACTGTGCTTTGCTCTGAGGTGTACCTTATCAGCGGTACTCAGAAGTAATGAGTATACTCATCCGGTTTATATGAAGAATCCCGGTTCCTTGCGGAACCGGGATTCTGATTAAATGCTGTCAGCTGCTTTAGAGCGGCATGAAGATGAGCGGAGCGGTACCCATCCAGATAAGTGCAATGGCGCACCCGGTCAGGACGGCTACGGTCACTACCGGCACCTGCAGGGGGACATCACCCTCCTGAGGCTTCTCCCAGTACATCTCACGAAGTACTTTGAAGTAGTAGTAGAAGCCTGCAGCAGCGCCCACAATCATGAAGGGCAGCAGCCAGATGAGACCACTCTGTGTCTGCATGGCATCCACAAAGAAGGCAAAGGAATTGAACTTAGCCAAGAAGCCATAGGTAAGCGGTACACCGGCCAATGAGGCAAAGGCCACCGTGATGAGGAAGGCCGTGCGGGGGTTGGTCTTACCCAGACCGCGGAAGGCGGAGATTTCCTCACTGCCACGCTGAGTGCGCACCATGGCGATGGCGAAGAAGGCTGCCACAGTGGCCAGCATGTAAGCCACGAGGTAGCCCGCTACGTTAGCGCTGAGGCCGGGAGAGCTGAGGTTCGTGTAGAACACGATGATGAAGCCAGCCTGACCAATGGAGGAATAACCGAGCAGACGCTTGGCATTGTTCTGGCAAATGGCACCCAAATTACCCACCAACAGAGTGGCACCTGCTACTACGGCAATGGCACTGATGATGGAGGATACCTTGTCTGGGTATACCTGCATGAGCGGAGCAAAGGGCAGCAGGATAGCGGTCAGTACCGCAAAACCGGCAGCCTTGGAGGCTACTGCCAAGAAGGCACTCACGGGAGTGGGAGAACCCTGGTATACGTCCGGAATCCAAATCTGCATGGGAGCAGCACCGGCCTTGAAGAAGGCACCGATAAGCAGCAAGCCGATGGCCAGATAGAAGCCTGTGTGCAGAGCGGGATTGATGTTGTTGAAGAGATTGTACACCAGCTCGGTGCTCAGCAGGAAGGAACCGGTGGTACCATAGTACCAAGCGGCACCGAATACCAGAAGGCCTGTGCTGAGAGCACCCAGTACAAGGTACTTCACACCGGCTTCCACGGAGCCCTGATTGCGGCGGAAGTAGCCGGCCATCACATAGGAGGACAGCGTGATTACTTCCAAGCTCACGAAGAGCATGATGATGTCATGGGCCTGTACGAGGCAGCAGACACCTGCACAGGCAATGAGCAGAAGAGCAGGGAGCTCGCTCGTGCCATCCTCCACATCGGGGCCGCCCACGGAGGCGCAGGTCACCTTGTGGTAATCAAAGGCAAGCAGCAGTACCAGCGCCGTGGAAAGGCAGGCGATAAGGCCGAAGCTGTTGTGGAACTCATCCGTCGTCATGAAGATGGCGGCGATAACGGCACCAGCGGCGGCGATGATGGAGTATGCACGCTTGGGAATCTGCGGCACGAAGCAGTCTGCCATCAGGATGATGACGGCCAGCGTCACCAGCCCGAACGCCGGTGCAAACTGTCCCCAGCTGTATATAGCTGAAATGGTTTCGATAATCATGGTATTTCAGATGGGGTGAGGTTCAGATGAGGATGAAGGGCATGACGCCGAAAAGTACGATGAAGAAGGCCAGGAATGCGGCTGCAATCTTATCCGAGCAGCTGAGGCCAACGGCACGCTCAGAGGCCCTGCCGATATTACCCTCAAACACGCGGCGGAATGCTCGCAGCATGTAGATGGCACTGATGACCAGACCCCACAGGGCGAACACCGTGGCAATCTGTACAGCACCCAGACCGCCGAACCAGCCGGAAATCGTATTGAGAGCGCAGCTGATGCCTCCGAAAATCCAACCGAACACCGGCCCAATGAGCCAGATGCTTTCCAGCCCGCTGAGGATACCGCTCAGAGCATCCGGAGTAGCGGTCGCGGCAGTAGCACCGGGCTGCCAACCCTGGAAGCATGATACGAAGATGCTGAACTCACCGGCGAAGTTTGCCAGCAGGGGAAGGCCAATGCTGGCCAGACCGGCCAAGCCAAACAGGAAGCCCAGAGTGGGCAGCTTGCTGGCGAGTCCGCCCATGGAGTCCAGCTCCAGTGTGCGGGTCTGGCTCTCAATCTGACCGGTAAGCAGGAAGAGAAGTGCAATAGTCAGACCGTGGGCAAACATGAGCGTAGCGGCGCCCTTGATGGCCAGCTCGTTAGCAGAGCCGGAGCTGACGTACACCGCAAAGGCCAAGAAGATGTAGCCCATGTGCATGACGGAGGAGTTACCCAGCATGTCGTCCAGACGCGTCTGAGCCACGGTTACATAACCTACCCAGAGTACGTTACCCAGCAGCAGAAGCAGCAGAAGGTTGTTCCAGTAACCGAAGAAATCCTTGCAGGCCGGACCCATCAGCCATGCCAGCGTGAAGAGGCCATAAAGACCGAACTTCTTCAGAACACCGGCGTGCAGCATGGCAATCGGTGTGGGTGCGCTGGCATAAGCAGGAGCTGCCCATGCGTGGAAGGGGAAGAGGGATACCAGCGTGCCGAAGCCGGCCAGCAGCAGCCCGGGAATAAGACCAGTGGAGGGTGCAGCGCCAACGCGAACTGCATAGGCAATGCCCGTGAAGGTGTAGGCACCTACTTCATAGCAGAGCATCAGCAGACCGGCCAGCAGTACCATGGAAGCAAGTCCCAGATATACCGTGGCAGTCCAAGCTACGGTGCGGCGATCGCCGCGGCCATAGAAGCCAATCATCACGAAGGTCGGGATGAGGGCAAGCTCGTGGAAAGCGTAGAAGGAGATGACGTTATCGGAAACGAAAGCACCGATAGCACCGGTGGAAAGCAACAGCGAGGAGATGGCCCAGCTGCGCTCAGCATCCTTGTTCGGTGCCTTCATGCCAAGAATGGCAGCGAAGGTAACGATGACTGCCAGCAGCAGCATGATGCGGCTCAGGGGGAGCTCCAGAGAGAACCAGAGCTCTCTACCGCAGATTTGGGACCAGCCGTCAATGCAGGCCTCCGGGCAGAACGTTGTGCTAATAAATGCCCACACACCCATAATCAGCGTGAAGGTGGCACTTACCAGCGCCGTGGCACGGCCCGGCGCCTTCAGCAGCCCGATGAGGGCAGCTGCTATCACAGGTACGATAATAAGCCAAATAAGCATGATAGTGATGTGTTTTTAGTGTGAGAATGAAGAGGAGGCCAGCAGGAACAGGAATACAAGCATACCGAGGGCTGCCAGAATGGCGTAGCGGCGCAGTACACCGCCCTGGAACCATGTGAGCAGCTTGCCGAGCTTGCCAATGAGCCAGCCGGTACCCAGAGTACCGATGCCGCGCACACCTGCATTATCAGTCAGGTCAATGGCGCGTGCAAGGCTGCCCTGCACGAAGCCGATGAGGCCCTTGTCATAAAGGTCATCAATGTAGAGGCGCTTGCGAAGAGCGGCGCTGAGGGGATTACCAGCGAGCGGATCCTGCTTGCGCTTGCCCAAGCCGTAGATGGCGAAGGCGAGTACAAGACCGAGGGCAAGGGAGGCCATGCTTACATAGAAGGGAAGACCCAGCGTGAAGTCATGGGCGTGGAAACCTTCGAAGGGTACCAAATCATCAGCCACGAAACCATAGCCGGAGATGATAGCCATTACAGAGAGTGCCAGCAGGGGCAGAAGCATGGTGGGACCTGCTTCCTTCGCTTCTGCAGCACCGTGAGCACGGGCTTCACCCCAGAATGCTACAAGGCAGAGGCGAGCCATGTAGAAGGTGGTCAGTGCGGCAACGCCGGCACCCACCCAGAAGAAGACGGGGTTCTTGGCCAGAGCGGCATCCAGAATGGCCTCCTTGGAGAAGAAGCCGGAGAAGCCGGGGATGGCGATAAGTGCACAGGTGCCAGCAAGGAAGCTGAGCACGGTGAGGGGCATGCGCTTGCGCAGACCGCCCATATTCCAGATGTCCTGCTCGTGGTGGCAGCGTACGATGATGGCACCGGCGCCGAGGAAGAGCAGGGCCTTAAACCATGCGTGCGTGTAAAGGTGGTACATGGCAGCTTCACCAGCCAGCAGACCCACAGCCATGACCATGTAGCCCAGCTGGGAGAGTGTGGAGTAGGCCAGAACGCGCTTGATGTCGTCCTGCTGAAGGGCCATGAGAGCGGCCAGAACAGCGGTGATGGCACCCACGGTGGCGATGACGGTGCAAGCGCAGTCCGTAAAGGCGGCTTCACCCATGTTCACCTGCAGGCGCACCATCATGTACACGCCGGCGGCCACCATGGTGGCGGCGTGGATGAGGGCGGATACGGGCGTGGGGCCTTCCATGGCGTCCGGCAGCCACACGTGCAGCGGGAACTGAGCGGATTTACCTACGGCTCCGCAGAAGAGGCAGATGATAGTTGCCGTGAGCACAGCCGGGGCGATGGCGTCAGCCTTGCCGGCCATCTCCGCGAAGGAAAGGGTGCCGAACACGGCGAGAGTCAGCAGGATACCGATAAGGAAGCCGAAGTCACCCACGCGGTTGGTGATGAAAGCTTTCTTAGCAGCGTCAGCGGCGCTTTCCTTATTGAACCAGTGGCCAATGAGCAGGTAGGAGGAGAAGCCCACCATTTCCCAGCCGATGAAGGTCATGGCCAGATTGTCTGCCAGCACAATCATCGTCATGCTGAACATGAAAATGCTCAGTCCGGCGAAGTAGCGGCTCAGGTTGGAGGGGTCGCCCTTCATGTAGCCCAGAGAGAAGATGTGCACCAGCAGACCGATACCGGTCACAACCAGCATCATGCGCATGGCCAGCGCATCCATCATCAGACCAAGGGAGAGGGAAATTGCACCCTCACTTTCAATGGGCATCCAAGTATAGGTATCAGGAGTGCCGGTCTCCCAGCCTCGCAGGTAAGCTACGCACATTCCGAAGGTGACGAGCGCTGAGAGGATGGAGAACGTGGCTGCCGCACGGGAGCACTTGCTGAAGCACAGCCAGTTGATAGCAGCTACGACCAGCGGCAACAGCAGGAATAACCAGGGGAGATTCTGAATCATAATAGTGAGCCGTGGGGGTTAGTCTTCCTTAAGTGTGTTAAGTGCCTCGCTGGATACGGTGCGGCGGGCACGGAACATGGCAACGATGAGAGCCAGACCGATGGCGACTTCCGCCGCCGCGATGGCTACGACAAACAGGGCAAGAATCTGTGCATCATACACCGGTACGCCGTTCACGCCGTTAGCGCGAGAGAAGGCCACCAGAGAGATGTTTGCTGCACTGAGCATCATCTCCAGGCACATGAAGACCACGATGATGTTCTTGCGAATCAGCACGCCGGCCAGACCTATCGAGAAGAGTAGGCCGGAGAGTATGAGATAATGAGCTAAGGGGATATCCATGGTTATGTACCGGGGTTAGTCTTTGCGGATTTTGCGGCTCAGGGCTACGGCACCCACCGTGCCCGCCAGCAGCGCAAAGCTGAGAATGACGAAGGCGATGTTATACTGGGAGAACAGGCGCTGGCCCAGCAGCTTTACATCAGGAATGCTGGTGGCAGCAGCGGCCTCTGAATCACTGATGGCAGGATTCAGCACGCGTGCTGCGGCCTCGGGGTTGAGGCGGGGCAGAGCGCCACCATAAGGCAGCTGGCCCTCCGGAGCTGCAGCAGCTTCCTGCTGACCAACGCAGAGCTCACCCATGGAGTCGCAGACCTGGCAGAGCGGGTTCTGCCAGTCACCGGCACCGGGCAGCTTAATGGCTGCGATGCAAATCATGGCGCTGAGGATTCCGGCCACGAGGGCACCGGGAGCCATGCGGATGAGGCTGCGGAACACGGAGAAGCTGCTATCCTCCTCCTCCGTGCGGATGTCAAGCATCATGACGACGAAGAGGAAGAGTACCAGAATAGCACCGGCGTATACGATAATCTGGATGATACCCAGGAACTGTGCACCCATGCCGAAGAGCAGTGCTGCTGTAGCCGCAAAGCACAGAGCCATGCTCATGGCGGAGGTCACGGGATTGCGGGCAAAGACCACTGCGCAGGCGCAGATGAGGGCCATTGCCGCAAAAAGGTAAAAGAGAATGGAGGAAATTGCGGGATCCATAGTCGTGTATTATTTGAATTGGTTCCACTTGTTGACGAGGCCCTTGCGGGTACCGCCGAGTTTGTAAAGGGTTGCCTTGTTACGGACAGCCTGCTTGCGGTCAGTTACCGTGATGAGGTACTCCTTGGAAAGGAAGATAGCCTGTTCCGGGCAGACTTCCTGACACATGCCGCAGTAGATGCAGCGGAGCATGTCAATCTCGAACTCGGCGGGAGCCTTCTCCTGCTTCTGGCAGGAGGCGTCAGGGCTGACGGCTCCGGGAGTAATCTTAATGGCACGAGCCGGGCAGATGAACTCGCAGAGCTGGCAGCTCACGCAGCGTTCACGGCCATCCTCACCGCGCACCAGCGTGGGTGCACCGCGGTAGTAATCCGGCAGCTGAGAGTCCCAGCGCTGTTCAGGGAAGGGCATACAGGCGCCCACGCCCTTGCCGTTGAAGTCTTTCTTGCTGCGGCTCTTGCCCACCAAGGAGAGCACGAGGTGCTTGAGTGTGATAGCAAGACCCTTCACCAGCTCCACAACGTAAATCTTGTCGAGGAGGGAGAACTTGGGTCGCTTTACAGGTGTATATGACATAGCGTGAAATTCTCAGGTGTTACTTTACAAAATAGAGTACAGCTGCCGTCAGGAAGATATTAGCTACGGCGAGCTCCAGGAATACCAGCCAGCCCAGTTTCATCACCTGGTCCCAGCGGAAGCGCGGCAGGGTCCAGCGCACCCACACGAAGAAGAAGATGAAGGCTACCAGCTTAATGAGGAACATGATGAACTGGCAGAAAACTGCCAGCCAGCTGCACACGGAGTGCAGAGCAGCATCCGCACCGAAACCGATGGACCAGCCACCCAAGAACAGGGTAACCACCAGAGCGGAACCAATGACCATGGCTGCGTATTCGCCCATGAAGAATGAGGCGAACTTCATGGAGGAGTACTCGGAGTGATAGCCACCCACAAGGTCAGTTTCACACTCAGCCATATCGAAGGGAGTACGATTGGCTTCAGCGAAGACGCAGGTCACGAAGATGATGAAGCTCAGAGCGAGCGGAGCCATGAGAGCCCAGCGCTGCCAGCTGAGGCCTTCACCCCAGAGGGGAAGGAGGGTCCAGCCGTTATCAGCCTGGTACTGAACGATATCCTGCATGTTCAGCGTGCTGAAAACCATGAGGAGGGGAATGATGGAAAGGCCCATGGCTACCTCATAGGAGATGAGCTGAGCTGTGGCTCGCAGACCGCCGAGGAAGGGGTACTTGGAGTTGGAGGACCAACCGGCAAGAGTGAGGCCGTACACGGAAAGACCGGAGATGGCGAAAATCCACAACGGGCCGATGCCGAGGTTAGCCACCACCATGTTAATCTCGCCGAATTTGGTGCTTACGCTGGAGGCGAAAGGAATAACGGCTGCTGCTACCATGGGCGGGCCAAGCACGAGCATGGGAGCGATGGTGAAGTACACTTTGCGCACGTAGCTGGGGGTAAGTTCCTGCTTCAGGAAGAGCTTACCGCCGTCCAAGCAGGGCTGCATGAGGCCGAAGGTGGGGATTTCGCGGTCCAAGCGCAGCCAAGTGCAGAGCTTAGCAATCCAGCAGGTCTCGGGAATACCGAAGAAGTGCAGCAGGTCTTTGAGAGGCTGCTTCTCCTTGCTGCCGAAGCGCTGGAATAGCTGCAACGGAATACCGGCGCGGTTGGGACCGGGGCGGTCCTGAATCCAGCCGGCTACGCGACGCTCAATCCACACGGAGAGCACCACGAATGCCAGAATCACGGCAAACATGAGCACCAGCTTCACAACGGTCGTAATCAGGTAGAACCAGATGTCGTTGTGCAGCAGGTCCTCGCACCAGTTCCAGATGGTATCGAATAAGGACATGATGTGTTAATGTGCAGGTGTTAAATTACTTCTTGGCTTTCTCTCGCTCGATGAGCGGGATAGTGACGCCGGTATCCATGATGACGATACCACCGTTGCCGATCTTACCCCAGGTAAGACCCTTCATGGGCTCGAACTCCTGGGCCATTTCTTCCAGAATAATCATGGGGCTGGGGCAGGCGATGACGCGCGGGCAGTCGCAGCCCAGCTGCTCGGTGAGCTGGCGAAGAATGTCCCAGTCCGGGCGGGCTTCACCCTGCGGCTCGATGGCCTTGTTCAGGCGCTGAATGCGACCGGCCACGTTAATCATGGTGCCGTACTTCTCCGCAAAGGTTACGCTGGGCAGCACAACGTCTGCAGCCTTGGTGGTGGCATTCTCGCTGTGGCTCATGGCCAGAATGTAATCCAGAGCCTCGAGGTCTTCAGCCTCAATACCGGCCTCTTCGGTGACGTCTTCACCGAGGGCGATGAGGAAGCGGATGCTGTTATTCTTGATGCCGCGGCGGATGGCAGCCAGACCGCTGCCGTTCTTGCCGAGGATGAGCTTAGCGCCGTTCGTGTTCGGGTTGAGGTCATCGCTCACGAGCATGCCGTCGTTCTCGCCCTTGCGGGGAACGATGTCAATCTTGGTAACGCCGAGCTGGCGGGCAAGAGCGCGCACCATGTAGAGCTCTTCGTTCGTCATGCGGGCCGAGCAGATGATGGCCGTTTCCGTGGGTGCGCAGGAGTGCAGCTGCTCCACCACCATGTTCAGGGTGGCGTCCCAAGTGCTGGGGCGCTGCGGGGCACCGTGGTCGGTCTTCACGAGGGGAGTGAGGAGACGCTCCGGGGCATTGATGTACTTGTAATTCAGGCGGTGGCTGTCAGGCATCCAGCAGCTGTTTACCTCATCATTCTGGCGCGGGGTAATGCGGTATACCTGCTGCTCGCGGGTCCAGATGTTGATGTTGGTGCCGGTGCCGCAGTTCACGTCGATGGTGGGTGTGCTCTTCAGGAACCACACGCGCA
>CALABM010000068.1 GCA_937885815.1 uncultured Verrucomicrobiales bacterium
CGCTCATGTAATCAGAGTGGGGGTCATAGGAGCGAGCCACCGCATTCAGCAGCACGGAGACCATGTGCTCGGTGTCCGCCTCCTGCACCTCGTTTCTCTGGCGGCGTATGCGGGCCTGCAGCTTCTCCGGCACGGGCAGCTCATCAGCATTCGGATTCGGCTTGCCCTGCTCGGCGGCCAAGCGTGCCACGTTCTCACGGCGGATTACCTCCGTGAGCACCATGTCATCTATCATATCCTTCCATGCCTGATCCAGAGCGGCGGAGTTCGCTGCGCGGGGGAGTCTGCGGCGCACGCGCGGGGTGGTGCGGTCACTGTCAAAGGTGGGCATTTCCTTGCTGTAACTGCGCAGTATCTGTTCCGCCTGAGCAATGTGGCGCAGCGCGCGTGTAGAATATTCTGCGTACAGCTCTGTGGCCAGCGTGGTGGTCTCGCCGGCAAGCAGATAATCACCAAAGGAATCAGCGTAGCGGCTGCGCAGGTTCTGCACGTCCTCCTGTGTGAAGTAAAGGCGCTGGGGGTCTACCTGCTGAAGGTAGCTCTCAAGGAACTTCTCATACATATTCCGGGAGAAGCGCGCACGGGAGAAGTGGGCGTTCTGCAGAACCAGAGAAAACTGCTTACCTATCTGGTTATAGTCGGGCGCCGCTGTGCTGACGGATGTGCAGGACATCATGGCTGCCGTGGCAGTCAATGCCAGCACACTCAGGCGGCGTGCCCATTCTTTAATGGGATTTTTCATCGCTTAATAGACACTGTGATGGTGGTGCAGCTGTTTGTCTCTCGACATATTTTCACAGGCTGCTGTAACTCGACCTATTCTACTTCAGATAAAAATAATGTCTATACTAAATAAGGGATAATGACACAGAATACCAAAAACACATAGCTGATAATCAGCATGCATAAAAGAGCACACCCGGCGCCGGCGGTTATAACCCGCAGCGGCCGGGTGTGTGAAACATTCAGAGCCGGTGTGGCCTGCACTTATTCAGCGTCCTTCTGCTTTCTGGGGGTGCGAACCTTCACCATTCGGGAGCCCAAGGTGGAGACGAGAGTGCCAATCTGGCTCTCAAGTTTGGCATAGCGGGCTTTCATTTCCTTCAGTGAGGCCTCCAGATGTGCAGCCTTAATTTTAGCCTTGCGAGCCTCATTCTTCAGAGCGCGGGAGTCAGCGTCCATCGGGACCAGTTCGGGCTTGCTCTTGCGGCGGCCCTTGGGCTGAGGCTGGAAGCGTGCCATCATCGCATCCTCTGCCTGCTTCTTCCACAGGGAGATGAGCGTGGGCGCTATCTTCTTGTCTTCTGCAACCTTTTGAATGGAGACTTTCTTGGAAAGTACATCCATTATGATTTTTAACTTTTCTTCAGGAGTGTAACTAGCGCGTTCCTTCATGTTATGAACTATGTGTGTGGTGCCGCTATTTTAGCCGTTATCAAAAACTTTAGCAAGCATAATTATTATTTCACGGCTGTTTTCTGTGTTATATCGGCATATTTTTTGCAAAAATCAGTTAAAAAGTGGATGTTAGCGTTGTTTTAACATTGTGTGAAGCGGTGTGAATTTGCCCTGTCTGAGGAGTCACTGCGCTTCCGAGCGGTAGAAAAAATGTGGGTATTTACCCGTTGACTCATATAAATCTTGCTTGAATGCCGGACAGAAATTATACTGTGAAAGGGTAGCAGAATCCGGAATAATAATTAATTTATGAAAATGCTCATATTCGGCGGCAGTGGCCGCACTGGTCAGGTGATGAGGCGTGCAGCAGCCGCTGCCGGCTGGGAGGTGTGCGCTCCCACGCATGCGGAATGTGATTTGCTGCGTGCGGAGGAGGTCTCACGCTGTGTGCTGGAGTCCGGTGCGGCGGCGGTAGGCTTTAACTGCGTAGCGGCAGATATGATGACCCCTTATCTGATTAGCAAGCTAAGAC
>CALABM010000069.1 GCA_937885815.1 uncultured Verrucomicrobiales bacterium
CATAGTAACCATCACTTTCAGAAACGATTTCCTTACTAAGCACAAGCTCCACCTGGGGTAAATCATTGTCCTTTACCAGCACAGTGGCAGAGCCGCTGTTAAAGCCGGCGGCCGCGCCTGTAATCTTCACCTCCTTATCTATTTCAGCGGTGGTATCATCCACGACAGTTGCCTCAAAGGTAGCGGAAGTCTCACCGGCTTTGATGATGACGGAAGCGGGCGCTTTAATCTGGCCACTTAAGTTGCTGCCAAGCTTCACCACAATATCCTCAGTACTCACCGTATCAATGCTTACCGTCCCCAACAGCACGGTATCGTTGCCCTCAGTCACCTCTACCGGAATGAGAGAAAGGCTGATGGTGGGCAGCTCATCTTCAATGATGGTCAGAGCGGAAAATGCCGAGGTATAGCCATCAGCACTTACACTGATGGTTGTCTCTACATCACCGATGTAATTCTTATCATTCACCACGGAGGCCTGCAGGCGAGCAGAGCTCTGCCCGGCAGCGATTGTCACCGTCTGCGGCAACCCAAGGCGAGCCGCCTGCTCGCAGCTCAGATTTACCGTAAGGGCTCGGCTGCAATCACCTGTGCGAGAGATTGTATACACTAAGCGGCTACCGCCTTCCTTAATAGAATCTGACAGAGGGCTGATAGTCAGAAGCTTTTCCAGCTGGACAACTTCTGACAGAGCTGTGTTATTTGCAGTAGTACCCGGCTGCTCATACACATCCGTCTTCAGCACTGCTACCAGCTGCACGTTTCCGCCCAGCATGATATCAGCCGGCAGTGTAAGTGAGGGAGTCAAAGTCAGGCTCTGGCCCACGCTCAATGAGTTCTCTCTAATTATCTCACTGCCGAGCTGTAGCATATCCGCCACATTACCGCCGAACGGAATGATTCCATACACAATTTCTAGGTTTCCAACTGCTGCCACAGTTCCATCATTGCGAAGGATTATCGTGAGCGAAGTCGTCTCACCGGGAGTCAGTTGACTCTCCACGTGCTCAATGTTCAGCGCAAAATCAGCAGCAGGCGGGTAGCTTACCGCCAGATTACCGATGCAGCCGCTGTTATCATCCGTAAGAACCTTGAGCTCCTTACTGTCCTCTACCGTGGCGACAAGCTTGTAATCCCCTGCCTTCAGCCCGGGAACATCGCTCAGCAGCAGATTACGATTCAACTCTACAGTACTGCCAACAGAAAGCTCCGGAATGGAGGCAATGTCCAGCAGAACAGAACTGGCCGTCACCACACCATTAGTAGTGAGCCAAATTTCTACCTTGGCATCCGTCACTGGCAGATTACCCGCGTTCGACACGCTAAACGTTACACTAACCTCCCCATTCGTCAAAGATTCATAAAGAACGTCTTCGGGAACAATAGCAGCATCAGCACTATCCAGTGAGAATTCCACGCTTTCAGTGCTCACCTTGTTACCAGCGGCATCCTGCAGCCCGGCAGGCAAGCTCAGGGTATACACACCGGCAGCCGGCAGTTCTGCCACCTGCAGGCGCACAATTCTCGGTGTATAAAGCTCGCAACGAGTCACCGTCACCAAGGAGCCATCCGGAGCCGTCAGCTGCCAATCAGATGCCTGCATGGCGGATGCGATCTCGCCATCCAGCATGATATCAACATAACCCGGAGATAAGGAATCCGGCAGACGCACCTCCGTCACGGCCTCAACGTGAACATCCGCCATAAAGTCAAAGCGCACATCTTCTGCACCCTCCCCAAGCTGTATGCTCTTGCCGTGCTCATTCTTCAGCCCGGCACCAATGACAACATGATACTTACCATCTGCCGGCAAGGCCGCAAAGTTCAGCGTCAGCTCACCATTTTCATGACTCCACGAAGATACCTCAATGATATCTCCCATCAGGTTCTCAAGATGCACATTCCCGCTTATCGTACTCTCATCCACCATGTGCGAGAACTTGATAGTCATGCGACGTGTCTCGGCTGAGGCGAACGTGTCACCCACCAAACGACGGGCCACAAAGTCCGCCTCCGGCAGCCCAACAAGCCAAGAATCCAGTATCACATTGTTCTCATTGTAGCCACTAATCTTCGCGATGATATCCTCCTTTGTGATATCCTCGCCCCAGTAGTTACCTGAGAGGTCAATAACATCGTTCTCGGCAAAACCGTTGAGCGATATCGTTGTTGTAGAGAAGTCATTACCGGTCAGGACGGTGTTACAGTTCCCCTGAATGGTCAGCTTACCAATACCGGATGTATTAGTAATGCTTGTGGTAGAACCGCTGGAAAGGTTAACGGCTTTACCCTCCACGCGGCAATCGGCCAAGGTCAGAATACCCGAGCTAGATATATCATCCTTCACCGTCACATCCGTCAATGTAGCGGCAGCGTTTACCGAGTTAATCGACAAGGAACCGGAACTTGTATCAAACTCGCCACCTGTCATCGTCAGAGTGGAGAAATCATACATACCGTAATACCTCGTCTTTACATTCGCATTCCGGAGATTCAGCAATGCACCACTGTACAGATACATACCGCCATTACCAACAACGGAATCCGCCACAACTTCATTTTCGGCATTCAATGTACCATAGAGGGAGAATGTATATCCATTCGTATCAAGGCTTACCCCCTCGGCGAGCGTCGCTGTCTTACCACTACCGATGACCGTACCGGAGGCCGCCAGCTTATATCCACCCGGAAGAATAGACGTCAAATCATCCAAGGTACAGTCTCCCAGAGTAGTTATACCCACATATGCATCATCAGCCGTAGCGCTTGCAATCAATGCCCCAAGAGCTGACGTATCTCCAGTGAAGTTTGCCAGACGGAAGGTCTCTTTACCCGTAAAGGTATTCCCACTGCCGCTGACAGTTGCTGCATCATTAATCGAAATATAACCACTGATGGTGTTGTCTTCAATCGTGAGAGTGCCCTGATTAATCACATAGGTATTCACGCTCACGCCTTCCATGGTCACCGTGCCTCCTCGGCTGATTCGCACACCACCCGTAGCGGCCATACTGCCGCCATTCACGGTCACGTTGGCTCGATTATTCACATTCAGTCGACTATACGAACTCGAGGAAGCGACAAGTTGCAATGCAGAGTCATTCAGGACTAAGTGTCCACCAAAATTCACATTAATGTTATTATAACCATCATCGTAAATAGTAGCAGAGTTCGCCTCCAACTCGCCATTTACGTTAAGGCCATTGCTATTTAAATCCAGATATGCGCTTTCAGACAGAACGACCTTACTGTCGTCTGCGATTGTTACCGAACCTACGGATTTATAATTGCCGCTCAGCTTGCTGCTGATATCGGAGAGAATTGTTGTTTCCGCCGCTGATCCCAATGTACCTGTTACACCCATGTATGCATTTTCGGCCGTTGCGGATGAGATAGTATTCAGCAGAGATGCAGAAGCGCCACTGAAGTTTTCCAAGCGGAAGGTCTCCGCGCCTGTAAAGGTATTACCCCTGCCGCTGACATTTGCCGAATCATTAATTGAAATATAACGACTAAAGGTGTTGTCTTCAATCGCGAGAGAGCCCTGATTAATCACATAGGTATTCACGCTCACGCCTTCCATGGTCACCGTGCCT
>CALABM010000070.1 GCA_937885815.1 uncultured Verrucomicrobiales bacterium
GACCAGAAGAAGCTCGATAAGTTGAAATCATAATCGAAGAAGTGCAGCTTGGTCAGTCTGCCCCTCTCTCTTAAACAGAACGCAAGAAATCGTGCGGCATTTCTTGCGTTTCGTTTTTCTTTGCGTCTACTCTTATTCCCTTTTAGGAATATTTGTGCATCCGATGAACTTTTTTGAACAAAATCTTCCTAATTGGGAATATATTCTTGCATTTTTACCCGAATCGCCTATAATAATCCCAAAAGGGAACATGAATATTGTAACAGAATCAGAATTAGGCGTAATCATTCGGGAGCGCCGCAAGAAGCAAGGGCTTACCATCGCGGAGCTCTCGATGATGGTGCCATGCAGTCCTCGCTTACTGGGTGAGCTAGAGCGAGGAAAACGAGGAGTTAGTGTTGGCGTTATTCTCCAGTTGCTTGCGCTGCTGGGATTAACTGTTGATATAAAAGGAAGAGAGGAAAATGAATGATGAACGCACTTCCCATATACTATGAAGCCAAGCTTGTTGCTAACGTGAGTTTTGATTCTCACGGGTTCCCTGAATTGGAGTACAGCGAGAGCTGGCAGCGCTCCGGCTTCGATATCTCCGTAACCTTACCTCGCATTCAACAAACACACAGAGGGCCGGAGGTAAGAACATTTTTTGAAAACATCTTACCGGAGGGGCTTATACGCCGCACTTTAGCTCGCCAGATTGGTACAGATGAAGCCAATGTGTTTGGATTGTTGCGACACATAGGAAGAGATTGTGCCGGAGCTTTCAGTATAGGTGGTCCGGGAAACGTCGGCTCGTATGAAGAGCTGACGGGGGAAAGGCTGAACCAACTACTCAATGAGTTGCCAGTATACCCGATGGGGTCGAGCGAAAGGAGAACAAGTCTCTCTCTGGCAGGTGCTCAAAACAAGTTGCCGCTGTTTCACAAAAATGGAATCTATTACCTCCCCATACAGGGAGCCTCTAGCAATTGCATTTTGAAATTGCCTATACCGGGTTTTGCCCATACTGTTGAGAACGAGCATTTCTGTCTGGAGCTGGGCAGAGAAATAGGGCTACCTGTTGTTAAAAGTTCCATTCTTCAGTTGGATGGATACAATGTGCTGCATATTGAACGATACGACCGACAAGGCGCTGACTTTCATCCGAAGCGTCTTCCGCAGGAAGATTTCTGCCAGATGTCAGCTTTGCTTTCAGAAATTAAATACGAACGCGATGGTGGGCCGTCCTTTGCTGATTGTGCCAAGCTCATCAGGAGGCATTCCATGCAACCGGCCGTGGATTTGACTCTACTGGTAAAATGGGCAATATTCAATCTGTGTATCGGCAATAATGATGCTCATGCCAAGAATCTTTCCATGCTGCGTGAAGGCAACGGGATAAGGCTTGCTCCATTCTACGATTTGCTGACGACAACATACTATGGTAACAGGTTGCTCCGTAGAATGGCCATGCGACTGGGTGGGAAAAGTCAATCCTTCTACCTCTCGCACAGAAGATGGTGTCTGTTTGCAGATTCGGTCAACCTACCACATAAGGCTGTTCTTAAGATGGTCATGAGTACCACTCAAAGCATCCTGAAAGCGCTGGACTCGATGGAACTAAGTGCTTCACAATACAATATTGCTTCGACTCCGTTTGCTCATTTGGTTCAACATGTTCGCCAAAGAACAATCCAAGTAAGCGAACACATTAAGGCCACAGAATCGAGATAGAGAAGCAATGAACGAGTCGGAAAATCCGACAGGTTGAAGTGGTTATTTCCATTTTGGAAATAGCCACATTCGGCGTGATTTAGTGTTTTCGTTGTCTGCATAACATGAGCAAGGTATCTTTCAGGAAATCCCAGACAACGGACATGAACCAAGCATTAAAACGCCATTTGTCTGAGTTGTGAGCCGAAC
>CALABM010000071.1 GCA_937885815.1 uncultured Verrucomicrobiales bacterium
CTGGAAAAACTTAAACGAAGAGAACAAGGTTTCTCTTTTTGTAAGATACATTGATTTAGAGACAGGCAAATACGATTCAAGAATTGTTAACAAGAACAAGTAAGGAGAATTTAAAATGAAAGAATTTGAACTTAAATACGGCTGTAACCCCAATCAGAAGCCTTCCAAGATTTACATGCATGATGGCAGCGAACTGCCCATCGAAATCCTCTGCGGCCGTCCCGGCTACATCAACTTCCTGGATGCTTTCAACAGCTGGCAGCTGGTAAAAGAAATCAAAGAAGCTGCCTTTTCTGCATGCTCAGGCATCGAAAATATTTATGTTCAATCAGGTAATACTTCATGTGGTACTTGCACCACCACCTGCCGGCTGGTACACGCGTAATGAACAGCACCGGGATATCCCCATTCTACCCATTCCGCTGCAAACACTCCGAGCGGCTACCGGTGCAGGTAGGCCCCTTCCCCGTGACTGCGCGGGCTTCTGCCGCACACCCCTTTCCTCCCTACCCATCAGCGGGATAGAGCTTCTACTGAAAGCCGCAGCTGCCTACCGAGCTCAAAATAAGCGCCGCATTTTCCGCCGAAAAGCTGAAATCGTTGGCACCGACCAAGCATGGTACGAAGCTCTGGCTGAAACGCTCGGTTACAAAATCAATAAAGTGCCCATGCAGTTACTGGCTCGCCGAGCTCCGCTGCAGGCCATCCGGAATCAAGCAGAAAGCATCCTTTTCGGCACAGCTGGCTTCCTCGTCCCGATGCTACCGACGCAAACTGACAGCGACGCCAAAGATTACCACCGCCGGGTGTGGGATGGCTGGTGGGTCAGGAGAGAAGAGTTTGCCCTGAGTGAAGGACGCGCGCTGCCTTGGCGTTATGCACCGCTGCGCCCCGCGAATCACCCGCACCGCCGCGTGGCAGCCTTGGCTCTTGCAGCTGCACACTGGAACTCGATAAAGCCTCGCCTTACAGCAGAGCACGCAAAAGAACTCTCACGCCAGCTCACCTCCCTCAGCCACCCGTACTGGAATGAGCGCTGCTCCCTGCCTTCCTCTAAACTCTCAGCAAAAGTAGCCCTCATCGGCGAGGAACGCGTGAAGGATTTCCTCGTGAACCACGTCTATGTGCAGGATGAAGCCCCCTTTGCATGGCAGACCTACCTCAGCATGAAAAACAGGAACATTCCTCAGAAAGTGCTGGCCACAGCCCGCCACCTCTTCGGCGACCGCGAAGATGCACTTTCTCTCCTGCCGATGATGTACGCCCAGCAGGCGCTACTTCAAATAGATACTGACTTCTGCTCCACCAACTCCTGCCGGGACTGCCTGTTCCCGGAGCAACTGGCAGATTGGGCCTTAAGCTGATTTCATGCTCTTACTCGCCCCGGGCAAGAGCTTGGCGTGTTTCCTCCATTATCTCCTGCGCCCGCAGAACGTCCTCAGTATGGGAAGTACCTGCACTACGAGCCACGGTAAAAATCTCAGCCAAACGCCGGTTCATCTCAGCCACAATTGCCGCTGCATGTGCAGACTCACCCGCACGGGCACGCAGAATCTGAATCTTCTCGTAGTCTTCCACGCCATCGCGCAGTCGCTCAAAGCGGATGGAACTCCGGTTCCCGGGGTACACTAGGAAACAATCCCCGGAAGGCCAATGAACAAAGTCCGTGCATGCAAGCGGATTTCTGTTCCATGAATTATAGGCCCAGCGCAGGAAACCATCCAAGTGATTGGCCGCGGCAAAAAGCCCAAGCCATTCAGCTTCGGCGGGAACGGAACGGGTGAAAGTATTAGGGCGAGCGGGATGAAGGCAAACGTAAAATGAGGTGATGAACCCTGCCTCACGGCGCTCCTGTAAGAGCTCACCCTGGGTCGTACCGGCATGGGTGAGAACAGGAGAGATATTGTACACGGAGCGGGTAAGCTCGGAAGGCTTATCCACAGCAGAGGCAATACGGAAGCCGGGGGCATGCTGCTGCACCAGCGCCATAGCCTCCCTCACCATGTTATCCGGACGCTCATCAATGGCAATACAAGTTTTCTCTGCCCAGCCCTTTTCCTGCATATGGCGGTAGAAGTCCTGCAGGAAAGGCGCCCATACTTCACGGAAAGCAGCAGTACCCGGCTGGGCCTTCACCACCTTCTCCTGCCCGCTGGCTTCATCATAATAACGCACGCTCAAATGCCAAGGCAACATGGAATAACAGCTAATCTGTCCCTGAATACCAACCTCATCATGCATGAAGCTAATCCAAGCATCCAGCACGCTGTAATCATAACGCATCACACCGTCACGGCCACGAATCCAGCGCACCATGGACGGGAATGTATCGTACGTTTGCCCATTCCACGCTTCATCCAACAATGTGCAAGTGATGCACTTCTGACCGGCGTCAGCAAGGCGCTGCATCACAGGTTTCATAAGTGCAAAGTGCTCGGCAGACCACGGCTCCACATCATGCCAGCGAGCTACAGACTGAGGGTGCTGCCATAAATCCAGATGAAACTTCCAATCCGCAGGAGCAGGAAGCACCGCATCCAGCACTTCAAGTTCCACCGGAAGCTCCACAGCCTCACAGCCGGGGGCAGCCACTCTCACCACACCTCGGTATACGCCAGGCTGAGTCGTACGCGGAATATCCACACTGAACCACACGCCGCGATTCACACCGGCAGGGTTATAGCAACAGCTCTCTCTGCCGATAACATCCGCCGTAATAACACCTTCGGCCTGAGTATATCGCAGCATGCTCACCTGAGCATTGATATGAGACTCTCCCATACGAAGGCCATCACAGAAAACACTCAGCTCCGCCGCTCCACCGGTAGCCTGCACAGCCAGCTGAGCGCTGCAGCGCTCACCTCGCCAGCCGCGAAGCTTTAATTCACTCGCCACTCCTTCATTACCAAAAGGATAAGCTTTATTGGCTATCAGGCGCTCAGCAAGAGCCGGAGCTATCCTGAGAGACGAAGCCATCACCTGCGAAGCATCCGCGGAAGAAGCGGCATCATATTGAGGGTGCCTTTCCGGCGCCCACTGTGCCAATACTTGTTGCAAAACGGAAATCAAACTGCACAAAAAAAGCTTACACGCGATACGAGGCTTCATATACCAACATTATAGCCTATCCTGCCCAAAAAGGAATTCAAAATTGTGTTCACACCTGCAATCATAGCGATACAAAGCGGCGAAGCTGGATGTAGATTGAAATACGGCATGGAAAGCACTAAGCTATGCCTGCTCCATGAACACAGAAGAGAAAAAGAAAATTGCAGGAAGCGTGGCAGGAAAAGCTGCCGCAGCAGCGGCTGCCCAGGCACAGAAAAGTAGTGGATGGAAGCGCTGGATTTGGAGTATTGGCGCTGCCATTGCAGCTGCCGTAGCTTGGTTCGCTACTGGCAGTGAGCAGCAACAGCCTCAGGCAGAGGAACAAACGGCTGAAACCGCTGCACTCTGAGCCCCATCGCTCAGAACAGTGGCGCAGACTCCCCTCGGACGTCTGCGCCACTTTTTTATTCAAGATTTGCGGGAAGCCCCAGTATGGTGCCGGGCATTATCTTATGGCCGGCGAAGAAACTTTCAGCGTTCATCTTACGAGCACCCGGCGGCTGCATAGTTGAGATGCGGATAGCACCGCCGCGAGGACCGCCGCAGGATACCAACATGCCCTCAGGCCCCGCCTCTAACACCATGCCGGGCACAGCGTCTACAGGCTTCTTATAATAAGAATACAAATCAATGGGAGGGAAAATCTTCAGCTGCTTATCACCACCGGACTTCACAGAAGGATATGTGGTGAAGGTACCGGGCCAAGAATGGTACGCGCGAATCTTGCGAGCCACCTGAAGCGCGGGCTGGTGCCAGTCTATCTGGCCATGCACACGTAGCAGTTTAGGAGCATAAGTCATGAGGCTTTCATCCTGCTCCTGGGGATCAGAAGTACCTGTTTGAAGCATGCGGATGGCATCCATCAGAGCCTGAGGGGCGAGCTCCGCCAAATCATCATGCAGAGTTTCTGCCGTTTCCGTACCATTCAGAGCTATGGTGCGGCTGCAGATGATATCACCGGCATCCAATTTTTTCACTACATGCATGATGGTGACGCCAGTTTCATCATCACCGGCCTCAATGGCAGCCTGAATGCAAGCTGCACCGCGGTGGCGGGGAAGCAGCGATGCATGCGCATTGATACAGGCAATCGTCGGCACATCTATCACCTGCTGAGAAAGAATCTGCCCATACGCCATCACCACAACGATATCCGGCGCCATATCCTTCAAGCCCTGCACTGCCTCCTCATCCCGCATGCGCTCCGGCTGAAAC
This sequence comes from uncultured Verrucomicrobiales bacterium, assembly GCA_937885815.1. Classification (GTDB taxonomy): domain Bacteria; phylum Verrucomicrobiota; class Verrucomicrobiia; order Verrucomicrobiales; family Akkermansiaceae; genus Akkermansia. Next base: position 4,324 of record CALABM010000071.1, read on the forward strand.
ACGGGAATACCGGCCTCCTGCGCGCAGACTTTAATACGCGGAGGGGTCAGCTGCTGGTGACGTCCCACGGGACGATCCGGCTGAGTAATGAGACCCACCAATTCACCGGTGGAGAGAAGAGCCTGAAAAGAGGGAATGGCGATATCCCCCGTAGCCATCATAACGATACGCATGCACCTTTTATGCCATAAAATATACAGGAGTCAAGACTTTTTGCAACAGCAAGCTCCTGCTGCAGCATAATTTTCCGAGGCATAACACCTCATATCAGCCATATACCGCCACGGCTCAGCGCGCCCTCCAATGAATCCCGCACCTGCTGCGGGCTATACCCTGCGGCTCGCAGGGATGCAAGAGAGCGTGCACCATCTCGCTTCGCCAGGCGCTTTCCTGCGTTATCCTTCAGCAAGCCATGGTGATTATACAAAGGCACGGGAAGTCCCAGCACAGCCTGCAGCGCGCGGTGAATGTGTGTGGCTTCAAAAAGATCTTCACCGCGAGTCACATGAGTGATTCCCTGCGCAGCATCATCCACCACTACCGCCAAATGATAGCTGGCCGGCATTTCCTTGCGCGCCAGCACCACATCCCCATACTCCACCGGCACACAGCGCTGAATCCCACGCTGCATATCTTCCCACTCAGGACAGCCAATAAGATCCTGAACCCGCTGCATATTAATTCGCCATGCGTGAGCATCCCCCCGGGCCAATCGTTCTTCCACCACCTCAGGCGGAAGATTTCGGCAGGTACCGGGATACAAATACCCTAGGCTACTGTGCGGAGCCCTGCCCATCTCCGCAATCTGGGCCTTAATTTCGCTGCGGGTGCAAAAGCAGGGGTACAGCAAGTCCCTGCTCCTCAGGCTATCCAGCGCTTCCGCATAAACGCCAAAGCGCTCACTCTGCACCATCACTTCACCATCAAAACGCAGCTCCAGCCAGGCTAAGTCCTCAAACATGAGGTCTACCCATTCCCGGCTACGGGAGCGCGTGACATCTATATCCTCAATGCGCAGCAGGCAACTGCCGCTGCAGGCATCCGCAAAGCGGCGTGCCTGCAGCGCGGCCAGAAGATGCCCCACATGCAGCGGCCCGCTGGGAGTGGGGGCAAAACGAGTTCTGACCGTCTCAGGCATGCCGTTTTACTGTTTCTCTACGGTGATATTACCGTAGGAGCTGCGGTTATCCGTCCTGTTGGTGAAAATAAACTCAAGAACAGGATTTCTTACCGCGCGGCTGACCTGAAGCGTGTAGCGCTGATTCGGTGCAGCATAGGTAACGGAGGACTCATGCTCATCAGAGGCAACAAGTCTTTCACCATCATAAAGCTTCACCGAGGAAATGAAAAGCGGATCACGCCCGGTGGTAATCTGGAAGTTCACCACATAGGTACCGGCTGCATTGATAGGCGCACCTGTCATCTGGAGCGGCACGGCCTGCCCGGGAATGGTATCCGGGTTCCAGCCCTGCCCATAGCGGTAATCCTGCACCCAGTCGCGCAGCACTACGGGAGCAGCCATTCCGAGGGGAGACTCCGGATTCAGCGAGCGCATAATACCGGCATACTTCCTTATGTACTGAGCACCACCCATCATACCCAGAGAACGGCGCACATGCCCAATGACAGCAGCGCAGGCCCTCTGCTTGGCCTCCGGGGAGATGAGGGGATTTTCCAGAGCGGAGTCCAGACGGCCCAGATAATCCGCAAGGGTTTCATTCTCACGGGGGCCGCCCAGATTGAAGTTCAGCGCGGCCAGCACGCCTTGCGTATCCTGAGGGTCTACTCTCTTAATAGCCTCACGCAGACCACCGGGCCAGTCAATCCCGCTCACACGGGAGCTTTCCAGCAGAAGGCGAGCCTGCTCGCTCACATCCTGACTCTCACGAGAGCGGCGCAGGATATCATCCTGACTACGCTTGGCTCTCATACGAGCAGACACCAGCTGAGCGACACGAGCCGGAGTGGCATTCATCAAATCCGTTCCCTGAATGGTGGCATAATGACGGCCGCCTTTTTCGTAAAACAGAATCGCAGGATACGTGATATCACTCATATCATGAGGATAGGACAGAGAACCGCGTATGCGATTGGCGGCTTCTCGCATCTCATCCGTCGGACGCTGATAGATGGGAAGAGCCAGCATCACAGCATCACCAGCTGCTCTGCGTACGCCGCGGTCAGCCATCAGGCTGCGGCACAGGCGCTCTCCGTATCTATCCCAATCACCGGGATAGATAAAGACCATGAATCCGGCGTCAGTCGCAACAGACTGGCACTCAGCAAATGTTTCCACCACACGTGCAGCCTGCGTCGGGAGGACACACATGGCGGCTGCAACTGCAATTGTAAGTTCCTTAATCATGATTGTAAATTATGCTGCGGGTTCACCATATACGAACAGACCAACACCGTGGAAGTACTCAGGCCCCCCACCACGAAGAACGCGAACATACAGGGCGCGCGGGCGTTCCTGCTGAAGGTCGAAACGGTTGATGTAATTTCCTGTGGAGGGAATCGGCTGGCCTACATCATGCCAATCATCATCACGCCCGGTATCGGACACCTGCACACGCAGGGGACGGAAGCGGCCAATGAGCGACCAGTTGTTGGTACCGGCGAAGACTACACCCGTGATATGAGCGTGGCGGGGCAGCTTCACAGCAATCCAAGCGTTCGTATCTTTTCCGGTATGGAACTTGCCACCACGCTGTGTCAGCAAGCCGGCGTGAGTATGCGGAACGTCCCACTGGCTGGTAGAGCTGGCAAAGGGCATACCACCCTCAGATACAAGCTTGCCCGGGAAAGGATGAGGCGCAGGAAGAGGGATATCGGAATGCACCAGCTCAGGATCCACCAACCTGGCAAGAGCATGGAACGTTCCATCATCACGGTTACGCTCTGCAGTAAGCATCAAGCCGCCCAGCATCACAGCCTTCTGCTGAGAAGTCAAATCAGTACCGCCGGAAAGCACGGAAAGCATGGTCTGATTGAGAAGCTTACGTCCATTCTCACTGAGAGAGTTTGCGACGCCGTTACCCCATGCCATCATCGGCGCAGCATAGGCTTCATATGCAGCGGCCGCGGCCATTGCTTCGGCATAAAAACGGCACACAGCGGCCTCCTGATTATTCTGGCTGAGAGCCTTGCAGTGATTAAGCTGATTATTAAGGAAGTTTTCCAAGTACCAGCGGTCCGGGCCCATTACCTTGGCATTTGCCCAGAAGGCCACGCAGGCACGGCGCATATCATCAGCAGAGATGCCGGAATCCTTCATCGGGCCATAAACGGAGTTCTTTAACAGCTCAGCCGCCTGCTCCGGATACACCGAGGCCATACCGCGGCACAAAACATTGTTAAGCTTCTGCCAAGCCTGCACGTTACGCGGACAATGATTGCGAACAAAATTCGCGTACTCACGCCACAACGGGAAATTAAGCGGCTGAGCCTCTGCAGCACGCTCAAAGCAGGTAAGGCCCTTCTGATTATCACCGCTCTCAACATACACGTGAGCCATGATGCGGTAGGCATTCGAGAGTCTCGTGCGCTCGGCCTGCTCTTTAGAGAACAAATCCGTTGTCAGATGCAGTGAGCTGAAGGTATGATTATTGCCCCAAGGAATCCAGTGCAGACCACGCTCCCAGCTGAGGGAGTACGCGGGAGTCCACTTCCCGTTCACATTAACGATGTAGGCACAATGACCCGGCTCACCGGCAGTAAGTGCCGGCACACCATTAGCACAGGCGGCTGCAGCACCGAAGTGGGAAAGACCACCACACACACCACCTACGTTCTTGGTGAACAGGAAGTGATTGCGGTCATACACGCCAATAAAGGGAGCTACATACCAGCGGCCATGAATGCTGTCTCCGAATACATTGTCCAGAATGTACCCGCAGCGCCAGCAGCATGCAGGATACTGCCAATCAGGCAGATGAATGTTTTCCAGAGCCCATACGAAAGCCTCAGGGGTACCGGAGGAGTGGTGATTCTTCCAGCCGCACACGATACGACGCTGCCAGAACGGAATGTCATCAAACACGGTGTTCAGGCGCCCCTGTCTCCAGTACTTAACAAAGTGGTTTGCTCGGTTTACGGCGTCATAGAAGCTCCAGTCATTACGAGCATACTCCAGAGCCGTGGCCGTAATAGCCTCACGGGTAACACGCTGGCGTAGAGCCTGCGAATCCGTTCTGCCCATGGAGGTTATAATCTGGAACACGCGGCCGGGCTTGTGCAGCTCACCGGAGAAAGCAATCTGCTCCATCCATTCGTTGTTAGCCGTTATCTGGGCAAAAAGTCTCGCTGCCTCCGGGCGGCTAATCACGTCACTCAGAGACACGGCCTGCTGAGCTTCCAAGCGGAGTTCTTCGAGATCTTCCAAGGCGCGCCCCAAATTGAAGCTGGAGCGCTGCGCCTCATTACCTTTCTGCTGATTGACAGCCGTCTCCAGTCTATTGCACTCATTCTCTTTATCTGTAACAGCTCGATTCACGCCGTTTCGATAATTTTCATACGCCTGCAGTGAATTAGCTTCAGTCCAAGCAAGATGGCGGTTCAACAGGAGATTCAAATTCTCAGGACGTCTGATGAATGCTCGCATCTGCTCCGGAGATAAATCCGTAACTCGCTGGCGCAGAAGAGCCCCAAGACGGCCCTTAAGGTCACCGGGAGCAGACCACTCCCGATTTTCTATTTTCAGTGCCGGTGTATTGTTGCCGGCGGCGTCAACCGGAGAAGCGCCGAACACAGCTACAACACCCAGCATTGCTAGGAATACATTGCTTATTTTCATAGTATTTTTATAGTAAGTTCTTAATATTGAGCATTAACAATTACCTTCGTCACACGCTCGATTCCTTCGGCGGCCAGCTTTGAACCAGTGAAGAAACACTTGGCACGGTAGTAACTGGAGAGAGCCGAACCGTACTCTCCTCGCTCCTCACATTCCTTGGCATAGCGCAAAGCCTCCACGAAATCATGAGCAAGGGAGGAAAAATTATTGCAGGCTTCCGTGAAAACAGGATCCGTTGAATAGCGGTCGTCTTCTTTCAACAGAAGGGTGGTTTGCTCCCATGCGGCACAAGGCCCCATGGTCTTATCCTGCTCTGCACCTTCTTTCAAACGCGCCAGAAGAACATCCGTCCCAGCCACCAGCTCAAGGACTTCGGTGTACTTTTTCTCCAGTTCACCGTCTGCACAAACTACACGGAGACGCTCACGCTCAGTATATATGGTGCGGAACTCACGGCGTTCCAGAAGGCGGCGGAACTCTTCCATCTGAGGAGCAAAACTATCCACACGAGCAATTTCCGCCTCGCCCTCATCCAGCGCAGGGTTCTGCGGCCAAATCATGGCAGCCTCCGTAGCAAGGCGGCGGAACTCTTCCTGATTACCGGCTTGGAATGCCTGCCGAGCAGCACGCAGGGCAAAATTGCTCTGGCGCTTCTTGCCGGAAGTATATGACATGAGCATGGAATCATCAAAGTCCACATCCATCTCACGCATCTGGGCGGCAATGCTTTCCACCGTAGCATAATCTCGGGCATTCAGCGCAGAGAGAGCGCGCTTGCGCAGCTGCCAATACGCCGCAATGCGCCTGCGTTGTTCCGCAGGGAACGTAGCCACACTCTGCATGTACTCACCCGCAGCAACCGCCGTAATCAAGCGGTTAGTGGCCTCGCCAAGCTTATTCTGAGCAAGAGCACCGTGCACGGCATCAATGCTCTGGTCCACCTCACGACGAGCATTGCTGGCAAAGGAATCTATCGTATTGATAGTGGGGGGCATGCCGGTAATACCGGTAAAGGTCTTGTAAGCATCCGAGTTCTCATCCAAATCCAAGCGGGTATTCCCATCCCTGAAAAGGTGACGATACACGCGCGCGCCAATTACAGCGTGGTCATACCGGCGCTGCAGCAGGAAGCCCAGCACTACGGACTGGTAATTAATCTTAGCCAGAGGAAGCGATGCCTGATTAGCAGCTATATTAGAACCTTGCTGAGCGCGAAGACGTGCGATTTCAGCCGTATTGGCACCGATGCGGAATGTATGTGAGGTATAACCACTATTCCCGGAGCCAGCGGCACCACCGGCAGTATTACGGCGGCCGCTGCCACGCTGCGTATTCTGATTAGTGAGAGAGTTCGTCTTATCCACCAGCTCATCAAGCTCCCTATCAAGCTCCTCGTTGGCTTGGTCACGGCGCCGGTTGGCGCGCTGCACATCCAGCGCACTTACCATAGCACTAGCCAGCACGCCGGCCTGACTGCCATCACCGGGATAATCAGACAAATTATAAAGCCCCTTGCCTATCTTCACCAGCACTCGGCTGCCGATAAGATTTGCCCCGCGGACGTAGCGCTCCGTATAATCCAGAATTTCCTGCAAATTCCGGCGGTATAGGCGGGACTGTTCAGAATCATCCGGGGTCTGGCTCAGGTACTTCTCAAAGCGCTCACGCACAGCCGCATTATTACCCAAGTCAAAGCGACCGCCGCCGTAGGAAACTGTATCATTAGCGGGATCCAAGAGGGGCAACTCCATGCCAAAAATCTGCGGGGGCGGAGATTCCCCCGTTCGCAATGGGTCATCATTCTGCACACCGTTCTGGGCCTGAGCACTACGGCCGGAGGCATCAAAACTGCTGGGCATCTGTGCTGTGGCAGCGCAGAACATTAGCGGAATCAGCGGTATATATCGGAAAGTTTTCATCAGCGGATACTCACATCGTTCACTATCAGAATGCCTTTAACCTCATTCCCCTCGGCATCACGGCCGGTACGGCATGAGACATCAAAAACAAAGGTATCACCGCGCGTAATGTTAATCTGGAGAGGTGTGCCCCCCTGCACCAGCAGCGGGAGAAGTTCATTACTGTTACCACGCACAGAAACGGCCACGAGGCGGTTATTACCAACGGTCTCGATACTTTCAACCTTACCCTCCAGCACATATCTGTTACCGGTAGAGGCGAATCGAGAGCCATCCTGACGATACTGGGCTATATTAAAAGGCTTCGGCTCATTACTCCGGGCAGATGGCTTCAGGAATAACATGCCGGCCAGCACTATGACCGCCACCATCAGCCCGCCAATAATAAACGAGGTATGATTCTTTTTCTTGCTGCGCCCCCGGCGCGTACTTCTAGCCATATATTTAATTATCTTTTATATGTGTTACACTATATAAATCATTTACTCCCAGCGCATCCGCTTCACGCCTATCCATGTAAGGACAAGACCGAACAGCACATGCAGCAGCAGCACGATACGGCACATCTGCATATCCTGGAATGAAGTCTGTACAATGCTCTTCACGGCCTTAATTACATCCGGAGCCAAGCCGCCCTCAATGCTGCCGCTCCACGCCCAATAGGCGGAAATAAAGGGCTGAGTGAAAGTCTCAATAAACTCAGGCAAAGCCAACACAGCACCGGAAAGAGGCAGCTGAAAACCTACCAGATAGATGCTGAGCAACGAGGACTGATCCGGGGTCTTGCAGTTTGCTGAGATTCCTAAGCAGACACTCGTCATAGCAGCATTCGCCAGCAGCAGGAATATCAAGTGATTCATGGCGTCCCCGCGGTAAGGCCAGAACCACTCCACAAAGCAGAACATCCATAGGCTCTGAACCAACACCAGTACGGACAAATACACAGCCTTCGAAGCCACATACGCCCCAATCCCCGCACCGGCAAACTTCTCTTTCTCCATGATAAGGCGCTCACCGGCCACCTCTCGGGAAGCATTATTAGCCCCCATCAGCCCCAGAAGAATAACCTCAAACATGATGATACCGGAGACCGCGGAGCCCACCTTAGCCCGCACCTCGGCCTGCTCCTGCTGGTGCTGCACTTCCATGGCGATATCCGCCCCCTGCATATCCGTGAGGTTAATAAGCTGCTCCTGCCCCTTGCTGGAGAACAGCGCCACAAGAATGGGGAAAATAAGCACCATAGCCACCTGCAACATCAGCTGCGTGCGGTCACGCAGCAAGATAGAAAAGCGGCGGCGCAGCAGTACCGTCAGTTGCGTAAAGAAACCCGGGCCACAAATCTCCTCCTCCTCACCATCAGACACAGCCGGGGGCGGAGGTAGCTCTCCCTTCTTTTCAAACTTAGAGAGATGCTCCTTCTCCAGCTTCCTGTAATATTCTAAGCGGTGCTTGAGCCAGCTGGCGCTCCAATCCTCCGGTTCACGCAGACTCAGGTGCGGATACACCTCCTCTGCATTTTCCACGGAAAAATAGTGAGGCAAGGCATTCGGTGAACCATGATAAGCCAGATTTCCTCGCACCAGCACCATGACACTATCATAAAGCTCCATCTGTGAGAGACTGTGTGTCACAGAAATAACGATTCGGCCATCCTTCATGCTCAGATTATGCAGCAACTGCACAATCTCACGCTCTGAGCGAGGATCCAGCCCACTGGTCACCTCATCACACAACAGAACGCGCGGGCTGCTCACCAGCTCCATGGCCAGGGCCAAGCGCCTTTTCTGCCCACCGGAAAGCAGCTTCACTTGGCGGTCAGCTATATCCGTCAAGCCGGTTTCCGCCAGCACATTATCAATGATATCATTCAGCTCATCCTCATCTGCCCGTACACGAAGGCGCGCAGAGGCTTCAATACTCTCATCCACCGTCAGCTCATCATACGCTATGCTGAACTGCGGCACATAGCCTATCTCATGCGGCTCAAAATCTCCCTCCTCAGATAAATCTCGCCCTTCCCAGAAGAACGAACCGGAGCTAATATCCTTAATACCGGCTATAGCTTTCAGCAGTGTCGTCTTACCACATCCGGACGGTCCCACAATCGCCATAAAGTGCCCACGAGGCACACAGAAATTCACATCATTCAGCAGAAAAAGAGGCTCCTCCTCCGCGTCCACTTCCAGGCATATGTTTCGGGCTTCCAGCATAGCACTAACTTCTTTCATTGTAATCCTAGCAAAAAGCCCCCCTTTCTGCAAGCAAAAAAAAGCCATTTCCCTCTTTCAGTTAACTCAAAAAAAGCCTGCCATCACGAAAAGAATGTTCGACAAACCCCGACCATTATGGTAGATTATAGTCAATCTAAGTATGAAAACGAATACCATTACCGCCATATTGGGGCTGGCCTTCACGGTCACGCCGGTATTTGCACAGAACACGGCCCCCGCAGCTGCGGAGCCGGCAGAGAGCGCAACTGTGACAATTGAGGCCCAGCTACCCAAACTCGTGCAAGACCCTCTGCTGGTGCAAGGAAAACTGGAAAATGGTTTTTCCTACATCATCCGCCCCACTAAGGAACCCGCAGGAAGAGCCTGCCTGCGCCTCATCGTAACCACGGGTTCTCTGGATGAACAGGAAGAGACCAGCGGCATTTCCCACTTTATTGAGCACATGGTATTCAACGGCAGCCGCAGCTTTGAACGCGGCGAGCTGATTCCTGCCATGCAGCGCCTCGGCCTCGGTTTCGGCGGTGATGCTAACGCCTACACCTCGCTGGACAAGACCGTCTACATGCTGGACCTGCCGAATCTGAATGAAGAGACGGTAAACTTCGCCTTCACCATCATGCGTGATTTCGCGGACGGCGCCAAGCTGGAGGACAGTGCTCTCGACCACGAGCGCGGCATCATCGTGAGCGAGCTCAAGAGCCGAGATTCTCAGAACTACCGCGCCATGCTGGCCACGATTGACCAGCTGGCAGAAGGCACCCGCTTGGCCCGCTACATGCCCATCGGCCGCGAAGAAGTTATCCGCAATGCACCCTACGAGCTCTTCCGCAAGTATTATAATGAGCACTATGTGGCGGAACGCATGACGCTCATCGTCACCGGTGACGTAGACCCAGCTGTGGTTCAGGCATGGGTACGCCAGTACTTCGGCAGCATGGAGGCCAAGCCCTCCCCCGCCCGTCAGGACAACGGCCGCCTCACGAACCCCGGCCCGTCCACACGCATCATCCCGAACACCGAGCAGGCCACCACCTCCATCATGGCCAATGTGTCCAATCCCTGGAAACATGAGCCGGATACCTTCGAGCAGCGCGTAAAAGACTTCCCCCTGCAACTCGCCTGCCTCATGCTAAACAACCGCCTCAACCGCATTGCTCAGCAGCCGAACGCCCCCATCATGGCCGCGGAAGTGTCCGAGAGCAGCCTCTTCCACCTCGTGGACTCCTTCGGCTTCAGCGCTAAGGCTCAGCCGGACCGCTGGCAGGACGCCCTCAACTGCACGGAGCAGGAACTGCGCCGCGCCATTCAGTACGGCTTCGAACCGCACGAATTCCAAGAATCCCTCTCCGCCGTGGGTGCTCGCCTGCACCATCTGGCCCAGTCTTGGGAGACGGTAACAGCCTCCAACATGGCTGATTTCCTCATTGATGCACAGGATGGCCCGCAAGTACCCACCTCCGCAGAGGAAGACCTGCGCGTCTTCTCCGCAGCCGTGGCTTACATCAGCCATGACCCGGACGTTTGCCGCCGCGCTCTTCAGGAGGTCTTTGACTACGCTCGCGTAAAGCTTACTATGACCGGCACCATCCCCGCCGGAGTCACGGAAGAAAGTCTCCGCGGCGCCTTTGACCAATCCGCCTCCACCGCCGTGGAGAAGCCGGACCTGCGCCCCACCCGCCCCTTCGCCTATGATGAAATCGGCACTCCCGGTACCATCGTACGCAGGGATTACATTGAAGATTTGGACGTAACGACGGTCACCCTTTCCAACGGCGTAAGAGTAAACCTGAAGCCCGTGGATTTCCGCAAGGGCGGCCTGACAGTATCCGCCGCAGTGGATGGCGGCAGCCTCCGCCTGCCCAAGCGCCCCGGCCTCGCCATGGTGGCTAACAACCTCCTCTCTATCGGCGCTCTGGAAGAGCATGATTTGGACGAGCTCAAGCGTATCATGATGGGGCACAACGTAGACCTGAATGCCGGCATGACGGATACCCGTATCGTCTTCTCCGGTGGCACCACGCAGGAAGACCTCGAGCTCCAGTGCAAACTTATCGTGGCAAACATCCTGCACCCCGGTTACAAGCAGGATGCCCTCACCCTCATGCACTCCAAGCTGCCCGCCTTCTACCGCCGCTTGACCACCACACCGAACGGCGCCTTCACCATGCAGTCCGGTCGCGCACTCTATGGCGAGGATCCTCGCTTCAACGTGCCCACCATGGAGGAGGTAATGGCCATCACGGTGGATGATGTGAAGGCCGTGCTCCAGCCCTGGCTTCAGAATGGCGCCATCGAGGTTACCCTCGTGGGCGATTTTGATTTGGAAGCCACGCTGCCCATCCTTGAGCGCACCTTCGGCGCCATGCCTGCCCGTAATCCTGAGTTCACAGAGCTCACACCGGAGCAGCGCTCCGTAAACATGCAGCCCTGGGGCCAGCGCCGCTTCTTCACCTACCCCACCGAGCTGGATAAAACCCTCGTCGTGCACGTACGTGATGCCGGTGATGGCCGTGACCACCGCCGCAACCGCCGCTTGCAGGTGCTCTGCGAAATCGCGGACGCCATGCTCTTCGACGGCATCCGCGCTGAGATGGGCGAGACCTACTCCCCCAGCGTCCGCCTCACCCTGAACAGCGAGATTAACGGCGCAGCCCAAATCGTAGCCACCAGCGCCGGCGTGGTTCGCAACCGCGAGCTTGTCAGCTCCGCTATTGACAGCCTCCTCACCTCCCTCGGCACAGGTGACATCACGCAGGAATCCTTTGACTGCGCTATCCGCCCCATCATCTCTGCTGCGGAGAAGAGCCTCCGCCAGAACTCCTACTGGTGCGGTTGCCTTGCAGACATCCAGAGCAATCCTGAGCAGCTCGCTCTCATCAGAGACCGTCTGGATGACCTCCGTTCCATCAAACTGGAAGAAATCCAGCAGCTTGCCCGCGAAGTCTTCGGCCACAACCGCGTGAACTTCTACTTCACCATGCCTGAAGGCACCGTGCCCGCTGACGCAGAAGCCCCCGCCTCTCCGGAGGCCACCCCGGCCCCGGAAGAGCCCGCTGCAGCAGAGGAATCTGCCAAGCAGGCTCCTGAGCGCGGCAGCGAGTTGAACTACGTCGTTGTCACCACGCAGGCCACATATGATACTCCTGAGTGGCGCCCCGTGCTTACCGCCCTCGCGGAAAAATACCCCGGTGCAAAGCTCGTCGTAGTAGAAAGCATCTCTGAAGAAAGCTTCACAGAGGCATTTCGCGGAGCCAATGCCCGCCACGCCGCCATCGTGCTGCGCCCGGAAGAGGTGAACCGCGTCACGGTGAACCACCTGCACCGCGCTTCCCGTAGTGTGGATGATGACCTCTGGGGTGACTGTCTCTGGGGCATTATCACCGGATACTCCGCGGAGGACGCGCTCCGCATCGCCAAGGATGACACCCCCCTTGTCATCAAGCGCCTGCTGGGCACCACAAACGTAGGCTGGCACCCCTTCGAGTACAGCTACTGCATCACGGACTGGACCAACAGCCCCGTGCTGGAGCAAACCGGCTACACCGAGCCCACCACCACCACCTACGATAACAGCACCCCCGAAGGCCGCCACATCATGGCAGATGGCATGCAGAGCCTCTTCGGCGAGCGCCTTGCAAATGCTAAGGCCCAGATGGTTGTCACCTCCAGCCATGCTACTCAGTTCAATCTGGAGATGCCCTTCTCCCGCGGCCTCATCTTCCCCGCAAACAACCGCTTCTACATGCTCTCCTCCCCGGATATGAGGGACTTCTACACGCCCCTCTCCCAGGCACTTCGTGGCCGCACGGAGGGGCTCGCCACCCTTGCGGAAAAGAATGCCTGCCCGGCCATCGAGCCTGACGGCACCACCCGCGTGTGGATTGCCGCTGGCAACTGCCTCTTCGGTGATGCCCACAGCTCAAACCAGAGCATGGCCATCACAGCCCTCTCCGCCTACACCTGCAATCAGGTTGTAGGTTATACCGTGCCCTCTTGGTACGGAGCCGGCGGCTGGGGTACACTCGGCACCTTCGTGGGCGTGGAAGAAAACACCACCCTCGCTCAGGCTTGGTACCTGAACAACCAGTTCATCCTGCACAACACCACCAAGATTGATCCCGTCCTGCTGAACGTCCGTTTCGACGGCGAGAGTCTGGACTACCGCTTCCAAGTGGCCGTTATGCGCTCCGGTGTCCGCT
>CALABM010000072.1 GCA_937885815.1 uncultured Verrucomicrobiales bacterium
GTGGTTTCGCTCTGAGCATCGGAGCCAAGGTCGAGAGTCTGCCCGTTACCCGTTGCGGGCGTGGTTTCGCTCTGAGCATCGGAGCCAAGGTCGAGAGTCTGCCCGTTACCCGTTGTGGGCGTGGTTTCGCTCTGAGCATCGGAGCCAAGGTCGAGAGTTTGGACGTTGTTTACAGCGGGGGTATCCGTGTTTTCTGAGTTCAGGGCGTAGAGGGCGACACCAGCAGCTGCGAGGCCGAGCAGAATCCACTTCCATCCGAGAGAGGAGTGGGCGACGCCGCTGTTATCCATGTAGTCAAGGAACTGACGGAGTGAGAGGGTGGATTCGGGGTCTTCTTTGCCCGCTGCGTCCTTGCGGCCCATGCCCCATATGATGGCAAGGCGTTTGTTATTGCTGCTGCCGTATACGCGGTAACATTCGGCCATTTGACTGGGCTTGGGAAGGGTGAAGGCGTCCACGACACGGCGAACTTCTTCCGGAAGCGCAGTATCAGAGAGAAGTTCTTTAATTTTGTCACGAAGTTTTACGAGCTCTGTGGCCGGAACATTGTTGAGAGATGGAGTAGCTGCCTCACTGGTGCTGAGTAGTTCCTTGCCGTTTTCTACAATGGACGCAGTGACAGTTTTTGTTTTACTGTCGTAGTCCATGTGAGGCAGGAAGGGCTTAAGCCTGTCACTCAGTACTTTTCTGTGGTCGATGAACCAGAAGCTTGGACCATTTCGTTCAGTCTTCAGTTCACAATAATGATTGAGGTCAAAACTGAGACCTTTGTTGACAATAGGAGTGATGTTCATGGCGATATCTGTTAATTGGAGGTCAGATAGACACGAGGTGTTCAAAAAATCAGCACAATTGCACGTGGCATTTGTTATACGTCATGCCGTTTTCTGAGTCCTTAATTCCCCAAGAGCGGAGGAACTCGATTTCCCCGGTCTGGGCACCCCTTGCATCCAGAAGCATGTATTTGGCTTCATAGGGTTCGCTCAGATAGGGCATGAAGAGCTCGTATCCCGCGGAAATCTTCATGAGGGCTTTGTTCAGGTTTTCAAGGAGAAGTCTGCCGATGTTTTCAGCCTCCTCTGCATCTTTACCGCACTGATACATATGCTCAAAGAAGTAGCGACCGAAGAGGAACAGGGCATTCATGGATTCTTTCTTGAGAGCTGCCGTAAAGTTTTCCGGCGTCTCGCGTGCAGTTTCCACCGCGCAGGTCCAGGTGAGGAGGTTGGACAGCATGGAGAGGAGCCTGAAATCAGGTGTGGCAGAAGTAAGCTTACTCTTCCAGCTTTCCACGAAGGGAGCCAGCGGCTCTATGCTGAGGCAGGAGGGGAGTAAAAGCTCCAGCAAAGTGTCCGTATCTACCTGCTCCTTGGTTACCGGTGCCGGAGCAGTGGAGGCATTGGCCAATTCCTGCTCCAGTACGGCAATCCTGCTTCTGAGGGCGCTGATGAGCTCATCCTGTCCAGTCGGGGGGCTGGCAGTGGCTTCAGCCATGGCCGTATCACCGGCTTTCTCGTAAACCCGCAGTTTTCTGAGCAGTTCCGTGTTTTTTTCTGAGAGCCTCAGAACTTCATCTTTCGCTGCCTCACATTCCTGCTGCAGCAGCATGGAAGGGCGGCCGGGGCCGCCTTCCTTCTGCAGAAGTTCTGTGATGCCTGCCAGACTCTCCTCGATGAAGGTGAGACGCTGAGTTTTGGAATCTAGCAGCAGCTCCAGTTCCCGAAGGAGCCGGTCGCGCTCTTCATCCATATCAGATTTTCCGAATAAACCCATTGTTCCGGAGGCGTTAGGGGTGATTATTTTTAGTAGCTGCTCATGTTGAAGCAGCACTCTTCCATCCAGAAGCCAGCCTCAGAGAGGGTTCTGAGCTGAAGCTCCACCTTGCTGGGGTCAAAGTTTTCTTCCGGGTCTGTGGATTCCACGGATACGAGCTCGATGTCATCCTCATCAATGGCGTACGAATCGGAGCTGTTTTCGTCATAGTACTGCTCTTTGCGGCGAATGACGATGGCGAGCTGAGACAGGGGCCTTTCGTTGGCCGGGCCGGTCCAGCGCAGCTTGTAGAGGCGCTCCGGCATGGTGTCATCAGCCATGTACTTCTGGCGTCCGATGTAGGAGCCAATCATGATGCCGTTACCCCTGAAGACATTTCCGTCCACTTCAAAGGTGCGGCCTTCGTTGGTTTCCTGGTGGGGGCCATTGGGTTCAAGGAAGATACCTTCATCAGCGAAGCCGGCGATTCTGGCGTTCGGTCTCATGAGACCCCAGTAGTTCTTGCAGGTGGTTTGCGCCTCGCGCTTGTCTTCGCGGATGTTCCAGCTGGCGCCGAGCAGGTGGTGCTTACCGGCCGTGTACAGCGCAGCACCCACGGCGGTTACCGTCTTAGCGTCATCGATTCGCTGGTTCTCCGTCATGGGATACCAGGAACCTGCCAGATAATCCTTCATGCGCACAATGCGCTGGGGACGAATGGGAAGGAAGCGGCGCAGAAGTTCCACAACCCGCGGCATTTCGGAAATCTTACCGCTGAGGGTGACCACGTCCACATCATAGGCAGCGGTGAACTTGCCGAGCGGCTCGATGCCGGGGCGAAGCACGTCCTCGATACACTTGTTGATATCTTCCGGCTGATAGCGCAGTTTGTCCGTGGGGATGATGAAATCATCCGTGCCGATACCCTTTCTGCTGAGGTATTCGTTGAGCTCCTTGATGGCGCATTCATCACAGCCGCATTCTTCGATGCTGCGGAACTGCTCACCTTCATCGCTCACATACACACCGCCGGGGCAGGTGGCTACATCCGTAAGCCACTGGCGTACGATGGGCAGGAAGAGAAGCGTGACAATACGCTGCCACTTGGCCTTATCCGTCTGTGACTTTTTGGCGCCGGCGTGAACATCACGGAAGATACGCACGGCACGCACGCGCTTTTCATCAGACTTTTCATTCAAATCCAGACTGCGAGCCTCCAAGAAAGCGGGCAGCAGTACTCGCTCAATGATGGCCTGAGTGACACTGTCACCGGCGAAGGTGCTGCTGTCACGGAAGAGCACTTTGTAGCGGAGTGCTACCTGCTCACCGATGGCGTTATTGCGGTACTGAATGATGGTGGTATCAAGCGTGCCTCCGCCGATGTCTACTGTCATGACTCGTACGCGAGCGGAGCGGCTGTTGCCGTCTTCACTTTCATTTCTGCCGTAAAGAGAAATCCACTGGTTGGGCTGGAGACGGCGGATTTCCGTGTAAATGAAGGGCAGCTGAGAGGCCACGGCTTCATCCAGTTCCATGCTGAGTTCGGGGCGGCCCTGAGCTGCGATAATCTGATCACCAGTGCAGGGGGCCGAGGATTCGATGGTCTGGCGGGATTCCATGTGGGCAAGCGTGAAGATGTTCACAGCCTGCTGCCATGCCTGACGGTAGTATTCGCGTTCCTTGGCAATCCAGCCGGAGGGGAATGTCACGTTCACGCTGCGAAGGCGGCGAGCCGTGTACATATCATTCTTGCGGCGCCACTCCACAGAGGTAATCTGGCGGTAGGCGGATTCAATAATGGAGAGGGCGGACCATACCATTGCGCAGGAGCGGGGGTAGGTCGGCATGGTGGGTACCGCTGAGGGGCGTTGGGCGATGTCCGGGTTCTCGAACGGCGGATTCTCAATGTCCCAGTCCCGGCCGTCCATGTACATGTAGCGGCAGATTTGCCCCTGCATGGGCGGCAGTGAGGAGCGGTCCTTCTTGATGGACCATGGATTAAAGTTCAGGTTCCAGGGCTTTTCGCCGTGAGTTAAGCCATACTGCTCGCGGTCCCAGAGGTAACGCTTGGGGGAGCTCATGGAGATGCGCAGACCGCGTCCCATGTCAATGTTGTGCATGAGCTTCTTGGCTTCGCGGCCCATCAGAGCAGGGGAGATTTCCACGAACATCTGCGGTACACGTTCGGTGCAGATGTACTGCTCCGTCACCGGCGGAGTATCACTAATCAGGCTCTTGGCTTTGGCCAGAAGACCCTCATCCTTCTTTTCCTGAACGATGGGCTCGACGCGGTACTGCTTACTGGTCTTGAAGGGCGAGGGCTCACCGTCTACGGAGGGGTAATCCCACTCCGCAAACATCGGCTGCTGAATGAGGAACCAAGAGTCCGCAATCTTTTCACCGTGGCTTTCAAACTTCTGCTTTTCTTCGTCCAGATTGGGATATTCCTGTCCGCGGGGGAGGAAGAGGACGTTCTTACAAACGGCGGCCAACGAGCCATCCGTGGCCATCTCAGGGTTATCTTCCAGAGCCAGTACCACCGTACGGGTGTTACCGAAGTCCACGATTAAATCTACGTCACGTGGGGCTGTGCGTGCCACCTGCCAAATGATGTCCACCGGTTCCAGCGGGATGGTTTTGTCATCCAGCTTTATGGAAAGCATGATGGTGAGAGCATCCTTGGCACTGCCGTCCGGGGTGCGGCCGATGGCTTCCGGGCGGGAGTAGGCGTACGGGCTGAGATTATAGGCTGTACGGTCTTCAGGCATCTCCTCCTTGGCGATTTCACGCTCCTCATAAAGGGTGCCGCGTTCCACGGTGCCGATGTTGGTTTCCACGGCAATCCAGACGCCGAGGTTATTAGCGCCGCCTTTGGAACCGAAGCGGTAGCGCAGCCAGCTGTGAACCTCTTCCTTGGGCTGGGGGGCTTCCTGTTCCGGGGTCGGGGGAACATTACCATTGCTAACGGCCGGAGAACTTGCAGGGCGGGGGCGGTTCTTGTTTACCACGGCATTCTTGGGTACGGCTTCCCAAGCGCAGTTGTTGCTTCTGCACATTCTGGCCAGTTTGCCGCTTTGCCCACCATGCTGAGCCAGAAACTCTCTGGGGAAAGCGATGAAGAAGTAATGGTGCCCGGTATTGGGCATTACGTAAAGTTCGTGAGGCATATGAAAAAGGAGTAAGAGTTATTTGTTGTAGATTTCCGTCAGTTCTTTGTCGCCGGGCTGTTCTCCGCGCTGACCTGCCTTGCCCTCAGCCTTAATGCGTTCGAGGGTGCAGAGGAAAGGAAGGGTGACGCTCATGTAGTAGATGTCATCCTCTCGCTTGACTTCCTCTCTGGAGAGTATGTTATTCTGGCTGATTTTCTCCAGCATGCTGATGCATTCAGCCTCGGTCTTGTGAGTCTTGCTGCTGGGGAACATGAGCTTGGAGAAGTAGGTGGCAACCAGTCGGCGGATTTCACTGCGTTCCACATCATTGAGCGCCACGAGGTTTCTGAGCCACTTGAGGCAGGGGGAGGGATCCAATCGCTCCACGAGATAAGCGATAACGCGTGAGCGATGCTCAGCATCGGTGAAGCCGAGGGCGGTCTGCAGGGGCTTGCGGCGGGAGGATTCCTGCCATGCGGAGAGCTGAGCATCCAGATAATCTCTGAGCTCAGACTGTGAAGGCGGTATGATTTCCAGCACCTCAGGGGAGATATCCTGGAAGTCCAGAATCTGTTTGGCGATGTCTACGTCCTTCAGGCCGTCAGGATTATTGGAGATGGCTTGGATGATAGCTTCCAAATCTTCATCATGAGAGTCAGCTTTCTCGCCGGGCAGGGCTTCAGCCATGCAGGCGTGCCAGTCACCCGTGAGCTTGGTCATCTTGGAATCCAGCAGCTGGCTACGGCGGGATTTGCCCACCTGTTTAAGCAGGCTGCGGAAGAGGTATACACGGCCGCCGAACTGCCCTTCCTCCATGTCTGCCATGTGGGAGAGGCTCTCTTCTGAGCCCTTGAACTGGCGGCTGAAGTGGGGATCCGCAAGAATCTGCCGGATGACATCTTCCTTCTCCTCTGTGGTTTCCATCTGAATCTTACCATCGGGGATGAACATGGGATAGTTCACGCTGAAGGTATTCACCACGGCGGGGTCTGCGAGGTCACCCATGCTCTTAAGCTTGCCGAACACGCCGCTGAGGCCGCTGATGCCGGTGCCACTGGCTTTCACAACGTTCAGCAGGGAGGCGGAGAAGGTGAGAATGAGGTTAATCTGCATCTCGCGGTCGCGGCTGAGGGGGGAGTGGGCCTTACCCATGGACTTGAACCACTGGCGGATGCCGTTCATCAGCTGCACGGGGTTGGCTGGGTAAACCGGGCCAGCGGGCATGCGTACCAGCAGAGAGAAGGCGTCAATGTTCAGGTTACGTGCACTGCTCACTACGATGGAGGCCGTTTTACCGCGCTTCATGACCTGAGTGAGTGAAAGCATGGGACGCACGCCGTTCTCATCTTCATAGCTGAAGGAAAGCTTATCATTCGTGAGGCGCTCGGCGTTCTTGTGCTCATTGGCCACGCCGGGGAAGTCCACCAAATCTGCCTTCTGGAGCAGCTCGTAAACGGCAGGGTGGGATTTTGCCATGATATCGCTGCGCAGAGGTACCATGATGAGGGAGACGAGGCCCTGTCCGAGCGCAAAGTCCACATCGCTGGTGAAGAGGGGGGCATTGCCGCCCTTCACGATGGCGACATCGCCATTGCCTAAGTCCTTGAGGTTGCATGCATTCACGAGTGAACGTACGTATTCGGACTCATTGTAGTGCGCCGCGGAGGCGATGTTAAGCATGAGGGCGCCGATTTCGATGCCGCAGTAGATTTTCTTACTGCTGAGGCGAGCGCGGGTCTCACGCAGGCGCTTGTAGAGGTCTGTCATGTTACTCCAGTTATCCCAGAGCAATTCGGCAGCAAACTTCATCACGCATTCCACGCTGGAGCAGAGTACATCGTGGTTCAGCAGGTTGCTGCGGCGGTCCTGCCACTCACTGCGCAGGTTGACGTAGCGCGGCAGGTCCATGTCGATGAGAATATCTACCACGTCTAGCACTTCTGAGAGCAGGCGGAAGGCATCCTTATCCGGCTTGCCGCCTACGTAATCCTTGGCAAGATTCTGCACGATGGAGGGCAGGTCATCCGGGCGAAGATGTACCTCCTTGTCATCCACCTTAGCGATGGTCTCGCTCAGGTAACCCACGGCAAGGGAAAGCAGAACTTCGCGGTCATCGGCAAACTGAATCTCAACAGGATACTCCTTGTACTTCACTGTATCAGTCAGGTGGAAGCGCGTCACGCAGCCGGAGGCGTCAGCACCATGTGAGTACGGATTCAGTACGGCTACAGTACCACCTTTGTCATCTCCGCTGAAGCGGGCAGGTGTGTTATCCCAGCTCAGGGCGCTTCCTTGCCCCTCTTCTGTGGCGCCGGCGTCAATGAACTGAGCCAGTAGGGTGGACTTACCACTCTGAGAGGGGCCCCAGAGAGCGATGGTGGGCTTGCTGTATGTGGTGCGTGCTGTTTCCACGGACTGTATCTCGGTGGCTATGCGCAGGATGCGATCCAGCCAACCACCACGGGAAAGAGTGTAAGCCCCCTTACGCTTCATCCCGTGATTCCAATACCAGTCTATTAAGGTATTTTTGATATTCTTGTCGAGAATCATATGTGTTTATAGTGAGTTGTTTGTTATTGGAAAATTCCACCGATGGGTTGGTACTGAACCGGAGCGAACTGCTGGGGTGCTCTTTCCGGGGCTACTGCCTGAGAGGAAGTGCCTTTCAGGCGCATAAGCTCACGCTGAAGCATTTCCAGCTCGTTATGGAGCTGGTTACATTTGTTTGTTTCAGCCGTAAGTTTTCTTTTTAAATCATTTTCGATGATAGCAATGCTTTGGACGGGAGGCTGGTTTTTTAATTTTGCTGTAGCCTCTTCCAGCTGTTGCTCCAGCTGTAACATGCGCTCATCCGCAGCAGCCTTTTCCGCCTCCATGGTGGCAATGCGCTCATCCGCAGCAGCCTTTTCCGCCTCCATGGTGGCAATGCGTTCATCCGCGGCAGCTTTTTCCGCCTCCATGGTGGCAATACGCTCATCCGCGGCAGCCTTTTCCGCCTCCATGGTGGCAATACGCTCATCCTCGGCAGCCTTTTCCGCCTCCATGGCGGCGATACGTTCATTCGCCGCGCTCTTTTCCACTTCTATGGCGGGGACTCGTTCATTTGCAGTGGCTTTTTCCGCCTCCATGGCAGCGAGGCGTTCCTCCTTCGTGGGGCCTGCGGGCTTGGCCGCTTTAAGCTTGTTGATTTCGCGCTCGAATTCAATCAACTTGTTGATAATTTTGGACTTAATCAGGTCTGAATAGTCCTCGCAGGCATATGCCATATCCTCAAGCTTGTTCTTAGCTCTGAGGTTGTCAAGCTCTTCACCCCGCATGATAATTATATACTGCAGCTCGTCTTTATCCAGCTCGCTATATCTACTTTTTGCTGCGTCGATATCGAAATCCATGACTATCCAGAAGTTAATTAAAGGTGATGAAAGGTGATGTGTCAGAGGGCTGAAGAAATATTCTGAGTAACCTGCCGCCCATTTGGCAGGCGAAGGGTGAAAGCTGTTGCGCCGGGTGACATGGTGAAGTCCATTATGGCCGGAAGCGCTTCATGGAAGGGAATACCATTGATAGGTTTAACAGGGAGGCCGTTACTGTCAATAATCTCTGCTCCTTTGCAGAGAATGATTCGTTCCGAGGCTGCTTCCGCAAATATTTCCTCTTCCTTCCGCATGTCAGCCGCGAGTTTGAGATCCCAGAGGTCCTGGCTCGGGATGTCAGAACCGGAGCTTGAATTCAAATCATCGAGCTCACTGAAGGCGAGGGCGGCAGGGCTGCCCGGTATGCTCAGTTCTCGCCCTAGGCCCAGAAGAACGAATTTGGTATATCCGCGTTTTCCTTCGTTCATTTCCCTGCAGATGGTTTTACTGAGGGACTTAACCTCCTCTAAATCATTGATTCTTCCATTAGTCAAAAAGAGGCAGATAAGCCAGCCGCGGGGATCGAAGTGATTCAGGAAATAGCGAATGGCCGGAGCAAGGTATGCGGTCTGGCCGGCATTCTTCGGAAGAGTGAAAGTATGAGTTTCAGCCGCGATGCGGTCTAGTTTTCCGATTTCTTGAACCTCTGAACCTTCGCTGATGCCTTGTTTTGCGTTCTTTTTGCTCAGCCCGAAATAGATGGCGGTTGTCTTTCTTTCTTTATCGAACGCTGCAAGAAATGACGCCATTTTTCTGGCGACCGGTTCTACGCAGTTAGGGGAAGTAAGGCCTCCGAATAAATCACTTACAGTACGGGAACCGCCATATATATCAGCCATGGAGCTTGCGCCATTGATAGCCAGCCCTGTCTGAGCATGTTCCAGAATAGGACGCATCAGTACATAAGCCTTCACTCTTACAGAACCATCCTGCATTTTCCATGCATTGACTTCTCCGAAAGTATCTTGAATTAAGCTTGAAGCGAGCTGTGCCATCTGGAAAAAATAATAGTGATTGAAGAGGATAACTTCTGAGAAGATATCATTCGTAATGGTACTTCCAAACCCTTGATGTGTCAAGGGAATTTTGTGAGCGTATTACTGAAAACTGATAGTATCAGAAGCAGCCTGCTGGTAAGATAGACTCAAAAACTAACCGTTTTGTTCACTGATAATCGTTATTTTTTTTCGTTAGGGCTAAAAAGGAGAGTATTAAGGCTATAGGAACGTTTAAAATCAGAGCCGGAATGGTTAAATATATACCATCTTCATTCGGTGTGGGGCATATGATATACCAGAGCAGGCAGGTGAGCAAGGGCAGTAGTAGGCAGATGTACGCTGAGACCGGCTTGCTGATTTTGTTCCGCTTTTTCAGGCTGAGCAAATACGGTATTCCGCACAGAAGGGCCGGCATGACCAGCAGCGCATGCAGCAGGCCTGTTTCGGCATATCTTTGCCATTCGTTGGAGCCGTGGTACATCTTATCCGGGTATGTGGCAGGGCTAGGGCTGCGGCCTGGCTCCAGTGTTCCGTATTCGGCCAAGTACAGGCAGCGGCCATCCCGGAGCTGAATGAGCCAAGGGGTGCAATCCAGAGTGTATTCTGAAAAATCACTCTGGACGATGAGCTTTTCGCCGCGGTTGTAAACGCTGCTGACGGCAGCGGTGCCACCTTCGCGGGCAATTGCTCTGTTAATTTCCGCGTAGTGTTTGCGGGGAAGCTCTGCCGGAGTGAGACGGAGATTGCTCAGCGCGGTTTGTATCCATTCATCCGAAGCGGGGAAGGAGAAGTATACCGGGCGCCATTCCTGAAGCTCGTGATCATAGCCATTCGGGTGGAATATTAGGCGCTCCGGGGAATCCCCTAGCCAAGGTGCTGCTGCGGAAGCCCATGCGCGTTCTGCCGCCAGATGCTCCAGCAGGCGGATGCCGCTGCTGGCGCACAGGTAGAATATGAGTGGCACAAGGAGGCTATATCCCAGAATGGACTTCATGCAGCAGAAATCAGGGGTGTGAATACTGGCGGATGAGGGCCTCGGGGGAGGGGGCTCTTCCAAGGAATTCACGGATTTGCTCCGCGGCGGGGATGCTGCTGCCGCGGTTCAGAATGGCCCGGCGATACGCTGCGCCGGTGGCCGGATTCAGTATGCCTTCCTGACGGAAGCGGCTGAAAGCGTCCGCCGCCAGCACTTCGCACCATTTGTAGGTGTACAGGCAGGCTGCGTATCCCTCCGAAAAGACGTGGGTAAGCGTGCGGAGCTCACTCGGGGGCTGTACCGTGTACGGGAACAGCCAGGGCCCTACGATTTCGTTTGTTACCTCATCCAAGGGGCGGCCGCGGTAACGCTCTATATAGTGCATGTGGAGCTCTAAATCCAGCTTGGCCGCCAGTAGCATGCGCATGTGGGATTCGATGGGGTTGCTCCCTCGTGAGGCTGCCAGTTGCTGGGCCAGTTCAGCGGGGATGGGCTCTCCGGTTGCGTGGTGGAAGGCAAAGGTGGCGAGGGCTTCCGGCTCCCAAATCCAGTTTTCCTGCAGGTGGCTGGGCATTTCCACGAAGTCTCGCTCCACTTCTGCGGTGCAGTGAGGCCTGATTTCTCCGTGGCCGAGCATCATATGCATCAGATGTCCGAACTCATGGAAGAGCATGTAAAGGTCGCCGTGGTGCAGCAGCTGCCGACGGCCGGGGGCGGGCGATGCGAAGTTTGCCACGAGGGCGGCCAAGTGAGGCTCTCCCACGCTGCCATCAGCGGCGGGATTGCCGTCTCTCAGCGGTATGCACCAAGCCATGGCGCGTTTGCCCTGACGTTTGTAGAGGTCCAGATAGAAGCTGCCCATGTGTGTGCCGGTCTCGGCATCTTTTGCCGTGAAGCAACGTACACTCGGGTGCCATACTTCCACGCTGCCTTCCGGGCAGATTTCACCCGGCTTCAGGCAGACGCAGGGCAGTTCTTCAAACTTGAGGCCGAGCAGGTTGCTCCAGATGTTCAGTAGGCCCTCAATCACTTTTTCTTCCTGCAGATAGGGGGTGATGGCTCTGACGTCGAACCGGTTGCGCTGAGGGGGCAAGTGGCGGTTCAGGTAGGCCGTATCCCATGGGTTCACGGAGGTGAGCTCCTGCCCGCAGGCTTGGGAATAGCGCTGCATTTCGGAGGCTACATAGGCATCCCACGCGGGTTTGCTGCGCTCCAGCAGGTCATTAATGAAAGCGAGGGCGGCTTCTCCGCTACCCATCATGCGGTGGGCCGCTTCCATATCCGCGAAGTTCTTGTACCCTCGCAGGTTGGCCAGCTCGTAGCGCAACTCGAGTATGCGTGCGATAATCGGCTCCGTATCAAGCGTGCGGGATGTGCCAGCTGAGGTGACGCCCAGCCAGCAGCGGCGGCGGGTTTCCGGCACTTCACAGTATTGCAGCACAGCATTGGCGTGGGAGGTCGTCAGGTTGATGAGCCATGCCGGTTCCTCAGGGGTGGCGAGGCCTCTCTGTTGAGCCTCTTCGGCGGCGCGGTTCATCCAGCCCTGAGGCATGCCTTTAAGTTCCTCGGGGTCAGTGATAACGAGTTCCCATACCTGAGGGGACACTTTGGCGTACTGGCTGAAGCGGAAGCCGAGCTTGGTGAGCTCCAGCTCAATCTGTGCTTTTCTGGCCTGCTGTTCCGGGCTGAGGAAGATTCCGCTTTCTGTGAGTTGAGCCATGGTCTGCTGTACGAAGCGCTGTTTAGCCGGGCTTAGTTCCTGCACCCAGGGCGCGGAAGCTGCATTCCTGAGCACCTCTGCGATACGTGCCGTATACGTGCCATCTGCGCGGAAGGCGGTGGTTTCCTGCATCAAAGTCTCCATCATGTGCTGCATCTCTCTGTTTCCCAGGGTGAGGTGCAGGTGGTAGACGTAGTTCATGGCTTGCTTGAGGTTTTCATCCGCCTCATATAAAGCGAGGAAGGTATTCTGGAAAGTAGCGGTTTCCGGGGTGACGGCTGCGATGGCGGCGTAACGCTCACGAGCCTCCGCGATGGCGATTCGGACATCATGCAGCGCCTGCTGTGGCGTCATGCGTGACCATGCGGGGTACAGAGCTGTGCGGAAGAAGGGCGTTTGCTGGGCCTCCGCAGCGGCGATTGGCTGAGGTGCGGGCTGCTCAGCAGGAAGAAGAGGGGATAACCCGAGCAGGGTACTGATGAGGATAAGAGCTGAGGTCTTCATGGCGAGGGGGATGATTGTGGTTGGTAACGGCGCATGAGCGCCTCGGGGGTGGGCTCGCGGCCCAGAAAATCACGAATGAGTTCGGCTGCGGGGACGCTACCGCCCCGGTTCAGGATGGTGCGGCGATATTCTGCGCCGATGGCGGGGTTCAGCAAGCCTTCTCTGCGGAAGCGCTCAAAGGCATCCGCCGCCATGACTTCGCACCACTTATAGGTGTACAAGTTGGCTGCGTAACCATCGGATATACAATGAGTCAGGGTACGCATGACGCTGGGAGGTTGCTGGCTGTAGGGCATGCTCCAAGGAGCGAGAAGCTCGGCGGAGGCTTCATCCAGCGGGCGCCCTTTGAACTTTTCATCGTAGTACATGTTCATCTCCAAATCCAGTTTGGCGGAGCAGAGCATGTATATGTGCTGCTGGATGGGAAGTTGGTTCAGGCTGGCCGCCAGCATGTCCGCGAGGTGTTGAGGTATAGGCTCTCCGGTTTCGAAGTGGCGGGCAAAGGTGCTGAGGACTTCCGGGCTCCAAATCCAGGTTTCCATCAGATGACTCGGAAATTCCACGAAATCTCGCTCTACGCTCATGGCATTATGCGCGCGGAGTTCGCCATGAGCCAGCATGATGTGCATCAGATGCCCAAACTCGTGGAATAGGTTGTATAAATCATGATGCGTGAATAAGTGCGGATGCCCCTCTTGCCTTGGCGGAGGGGTGAGATTGGCGCACAGGCATGCGAGGTGCGGGGTGCCCACGCCTCCGGTAGAAGACGGATTACCGAAGCGTAAGGGCATGCACCAAGCTTGGCTCCGCTTATTCCGGCGCGGGTATAAATCCAGATAGAAGCTGCCCAAGTGGGCCCCGCTCTCAGTATCATATGCCGCAAACACGCGCACCTGCGGATGCCATACTTCCACATGATTCTCCGGGTAAGCCGCGCCTCTGGCCACGCAGGCTGTGGGCAGCTCCTCAAAGCGTATGCCGAGCATGCCGGCCCAGAGCTTCATTAGGCCGTCCAGTACCCTGTCTGCCTGCAGATAGGGGGTGAGGACTGTGGCATTGAATGCCGGTGCGCGCCCCGGTAGCATGTCATCATAATATGCTTCATCCCAAGGATTAATCTGCTGCAGCGGCCTGCCGTACAGCCGGGAGTGGCGGGCGAGTTTTTCTGCCACATAGGCGTCCCATGCGGGTTTGCTGCGTGCCAGCATGTCATTCACAAAGGCCAGCGCGGCTTCCGCATTTCCCATTATTCGGGTTCGGGTCTGTAGGTCGGCATAGTTCTTGAAGCCGAGCAGCTGTGCTTTTTCCTGCCGCAGTTCCATGATGCGCGAGATGATGGGCTCATTGTCCGCCATGGCATGCATGGTGCCGGCGGAGTGAACGCCTATCCAGCACTTGCGGCGTGTTTCTTCCACTGTGCAGAGGCTCAGCACTTGTTGAGCGCTGTGAGCAGTCACCAGCCAGGCAGGATTTTCCGCTGAAGCGCTGCCCTGTGCAATCGCTGCTGCGGAGGCCTGTTGCATCCATTGGGCTGGCATGCCGTGCAGTTCACTCTGGTTTGTGATGAGCAGCTGCCAGCGTGAGGTCCCTTGGGCGGCGTAGGAATTAAAGATGTAGCCGAGCTGTTTGAGCTCTTGCTCAATTTCAACCAGTCTTGCTCTCTGCTCCGGGGGGAGTGTTACTCCGGAGAGCTGCATGTCATCCAGAATACGCCGGGCAAAACGTTGTTTTGCGGGGCTTAGCTCCTGCATGAAGGGGGCTGCAGCAGCTTGTTGTAATACGGACCATATTCGCGCAGGACTCGGGCGGCTTTTTTCATGCTCCACTATGGCATTCCCCATGGCATTCATGACTCGCTGCCATGTGGGGTGGCTGGCTACATTTGAGATATGATAGAGAAAGCTTTGTACTTGGCGCAGGTTTTCATCTGATTCATAGCAGGCCAGAAATGTGTTTTCAAAAGTCATTTCATGCGGCTGCAGCTCAGCGATGGCTGCTTGCTTGCGAGCCGCTTCCTCCAGCGCAGAGTGTACATCACGCAGCGCTCGCTGCGGTGTCATCTGTGACCAGCGCGGGTACTGCTCCGTGCGGAAAAATGGGTGAGCCTGCAGCTCTGCCATCGGCTGAGCTACCGGTCGCGCCGGGCTCATGCCTATGAATAGAAGAGGCAGAAGGAGCAGGTGTCGTATAGCCATGGGCGGAGCAGGGAATTAGGTCCTCATACGGACCAGGGAGAGGCATTGTAGGCGGCGTCTGCCGCAGAGCTGACGAGCATGCGTACGCGGTCTACGTCTGCCACGCGAAGGAAGCCGCGCGGTGTGCGGGTTTCAGTACGCTCATCATAGTCGTGATCGAAGATGACATCTCCGCTGCCATTTGGCTCTTCATTTACCTTCTGAATCATGCCGAGCATCAGGGGCCATTCCTGCAGCTCTCCGGTGGTGAGGAGTACCACGGCGCGTTTAGCTGTGAGCAGGTAAAGAGGGGCCGCTGCTGCGGCTGGGGCAGGGTGAGGACGGCCTCCGAAAAGTCCCTTCAGCTTAGCCATAAAGCTTTCCGGTTGCACGGCCGCTATTGTCGGGGCTGTGGCCAGAGGCTTGCCGACCCACAGTAGCTCCTCCTGCGGGCGCAGGATGGCATGTACACGGGCCTGTTCATCGGCAGTGAGTGTGTTCATGCATAGAAGCCTAGCAGATAAGGCGTGTGGTGTCAATGTTTTGTTGCGCGTAAATGAGCCAGCGTGAGAGATTCTTCTTGCCAAGTATGGCGCGTTTCTGTAGAATGAGTTCAGTTAACTTTAGAACTACCATGCAAGAGAAAAAAATACCAACACCCCGTAAAGTGAATAAAGTAGTCATGCCCGCCGGAATCGGTGGCATGCTTATGGTAACGACTGATTCTGTCCCCGGGCGTCAGATTACCAAGACAATTGGCCTCGTAATGGGCAGTAGTGCTCAGGTACTGGGGATTTCCAAAGGACTGACAGCCGGGCTGGGGCAGATACTGGGTGGCGGTGATGTGCCGGACTATAATGCACTGCTGCAGACTGCACGTCAGACGGCCTTGAGCAGGCTGATGCAGCAGGCGGCTGCGCTTAGGGCTAATGCCGTGGTGGGCTTGCGCTTGACGACTTCCGATATCGGGACGGGCGTGGCTGAAGTATGCGCGTACGGTACGGCAGTGAAGCTTAATGACTGCGCAGATTGAGCACTTAGTGTTCGCCCTGATTACTGGGCTTCAGACTCGGGTCCAAGTACGCGTGCGGCGAAGGCGGCGTAGTCCTGCTCAAAGATGAGGGAGTCGTGTTCGCTGGTCTGCACCTGTTCGAAACCGTAGCGGCGGGAGAACTCTGCGCCCTCAGGGGTGACATTATCCGTGATGATGCTGCGGCAGCGGTGCTGTACATCCTCATATTGTTCAATCGCGAGGCTGAGGAGGTGACGGGTAAGCCCTAAGCCGCGGTAGGCAGGTTCTGTCAGTACGCAGCACAGGAACATGTGCAGCGGCTCCTCACTGCCGTCTTCCGGATCTGCAAGCCCTTCCAGTGTGAGGGTGTGATCGTTGTAAGTGCCGGCGCGCAGAGCTTCGTAAATGGGCTGTTTTACCGGGAAGAGATTCACGAAGGCCACAATTTCATCCCCCATTGCGGCAGCGATGGTGGTGCCGGGGTACCGCTGGTACCAGCGGTAAGCCTCGGCAGGCGGGGTGATGCAATCCTCACCGTAATACTTCTTCTCCAGTGCCGCCATCTGTTCGAAGTGTTCTTCGGTGAGTTCGCCGAGCACCTGAAGGCCCGGTGCTTTTTTCGCCAGTACAAAGGAGAGCAGGGCCGTAATGAACAGCACGGCGCACAGAGACGTGGAAAGCACTTTCTTTGCTAAGTCGATATCTCCCTCCGGGCCGCTGCCAATGATGAAATAGGCTGAGAAGGAGGCTGCTAACCCGAGCAGCAGGATGATGATAGCTGTTTTGTTTGCTTGCCAGAACATGTGTTTCTCCTGTATGGGAAAAGCGCGCAGGCATACACCTGCGCGCTGTGTGAAGTGGTTACTAATTGATTAGTAGTTTTGGGCCAGAATGGCGAAGTGTGCCTGCGGGTGGTCACACACGGGGCATATCTCGGGAGCCTTCTTGCCGATGCAGATGTGGCCACAGTTGGCGCACTGCCAGATGGTGTCACCCTCGCGGGAGAAGACGATGCCTTCCTCGATGTTGCTGAGCAGCTTGCGATAGCGTTCCTCGTGCTCCTTTTCAATGGCGGCTACGCCCTCCATCTTCTCGGCGATTTCGTCAAAACCTTCGGCGCGAGCTTCCTCGGCGAATGTTTTGTACATGTCCGTCCACTCGTAGTTTTCGCCGGCGGCTGCATCTGCCAGATTGGTCATGGTGTTAGGCACGCTGCCGCCATGCAGGTACTTGAACCACAGCTTGGCGTGTTCCTTCTCATTGTGGGCGGTCTCTTCGAAGAGCTTGGCAATCTGTACGTAGCCGTCCTTCTTTGCGCGGGATGCGTAGTAAAGGTACTTCGTGTGTGCCTGGGATTCACCGGCAAAAGCGGCGGCCAGATTTGCCTCAGTCTTGGTGCCTTTAAGGTCTTTCATAATGCTGTATCTTGGTGTATGAATTTCTCCGCTACTTCAGCGGCTGTGCGTAATATACCATGGAAATTTTAAAAAGGCAAGATTAAAATAATTCTAAAATTTGTTACGGGAGCTGTTTCGGGTAGGTGATGGGGCACTATCAGCGGTGCGTTCGGTTAAGATGGTGGCAAAAAAAAGCAGCACACAGCGTTGGCAGTGTGCTGATAGTGAAAGGAGGGCGGGATGCCTGCTTACATCTTGAAGTGTTCGCCCAGATAGATTTTGCGGGTCTTGGGGTCATTCGCAATCTCTTCAGAGCTACCCTGCTTAATGACCTTGCCTTCGAAGAGAATGTAGGCGCGGTCCACAATGCCGAGGGTTTCGCGCACGTTGTGGTCGGTGATGAGGATGGAGAGGCCATCCGTCTCGCGCAGGGAAGCCACGATGTGCTGAATATCCTGCACGGCGATGGGGTCCACACCGGCGAAGGGTTCGTCCAGCATCAACAGCTTGGGATTGGAGGCCAGTGCTCG
>CALABM010000073.1 GCA_937885815.1 uncultured Verrucomicrobiales bacterium
CGTGCTTGCCTCTGAATACGTGGTACGGGCTGAGCTTGTGAACTGGCCGGCTGCTCCAGCGCCTATCATGATGCGAATCACACAATTCATCGGCTATTCCTCCCCGCGTGTGGAAAGCGCGCACCCGAGATGTAATCAGTACCTCCTGCTTACCGACCTCCCCTCTGCCCCGGAACTCCTCCCCATCCGCCCCGCAGGAGGCCCAGACTCTCAGCAGTACATCATCGCCTTCTCCTCCCTCACTTTGGCCGACTCCCATTCAGACTTTATTCAGGCCCGCGCTCACGGAGTCTTCTCCCTTTCCTCGCAGGCTAACATCCAAGCCGCTATCGAGCATGCCCACCAGCTGAACATCGTCAAATCCTGCCATGTGCTGGCTCACGTGCAGCATGATACAGGCCGCTGCATCAGCCGAAAACCATTAGGTGAAAATGCTTATGATTTAGAATACCTCATCGAATGCACGGTACAGGAAGCCGTGTGCGGCTGTGAAGTCGGGCAGAAGCTCTACTACATCTTCTCCTGTGCAGAAGAAATGACGGCAGCAGATGATGTGGGGGACATGCGAGATTTTTCTCGTTTAGGCCAGCGTTTCATCGGCTCAAACCGCGAGGAGGAAATCAGCCGCAACGAAGACGGCTCCCCCACCCTGAGATATAACAGGATAGAGCATATCTCCACAGAAACCATCCGCCAGGCAATCCAATAATCCAGCCACAAGCGCGGTTAGTACACGAAATAGAAAAAGGCACGGTAGCTCTTGCACCGTGCCTTTTTTATAGCTTTCAAAGTATGCTTAGAACAACTGCTTCAAGAAGCCGATTTCATCCAGATACAGCTTGGATGAACAGGTATGCGGAGAAGCCAAGCTGGGGCCGGAAACCACCGCAGTATCCTCCCCTTCCTGACTATTCACCCGGAAACAGGGCAGCAGCAAGCCGCGGGTACGCGGGCGCACGCCCAACTGAATCGTCCCGTCTGCCAGTTTGAATACGCTGTTTACCATACTCATGGAAATGATAATACCTTCAGGAGTAGCATAACAGGGACGCCAACGCATATTCGGCGTGGAAATATCCGGGCCGTTACTGAAGTCGTAGAAGGGCATCTGGCGCGGCGGAATAGCCTTCAGCAGAATACGGCGCATATGTGCACCACCCACAATCTGAGAAATTCCGTTCTCGATAACCTCATCAGCAGACTCAATGAGGTGCACCGGAGTGCGTGTAATAATGGGCCAAAGCACGGAAAGCACCATCTCATGAGGCTCATCATGCCCCACAGAAGTGAGCAAGCGGTGGCGACCCTCCTTCAGAGCATTCACACGGCGCACCTGCTCCACATTCAACATCAAGCGGTGCAGCTGCACCAAATCACGCGTGCCGCGAATAAGCAGCTGCAGCCACTTAGCAGCAACCTCCGGGCAACCGGCCGGAACCTCACGGCTGATAATGGCACCTGCCACTTGGAAACCACTGAGTGACCCTCCACGCCAGTGCACCACAGCACTGCGCCCGCGAGCCTCCAACAAGCGAATGATATCATCACGGCTGCCGCTACCGGAAGCCTCCAGACAATCCGCTGACAACTCACGGAACGCGCGCAGCACAGCCGCGGAATTGAAATCCTCATGCATAGGCTCGCCCACTCTCACGGTATAGCCGTATGGCAGGTGGCGCGGAAGCTTGAAGGGTAAGGTGTAGAAGAAACGGTTTCTATAGAAGGAGAAGATACTGCCCCAAAGGCCATCCATGTAAATGGGGATAATGGGAGCGTGAGCTCGGCGAGCGATAATTTCCATCCCTCGGCGGATGGGAGTCAAGCAACCGGTGCGGGTAAGCTGCCCCTCAGGGAAAATGCAAATGAGGTCACCATTCTCAATTCCACGAGCGGCCGCCAGAATAGCCTCGCGGGGGTTGTGGCTGGAAATCGGTACGGAGTTGAAAAGCTCCAGCAGCCAGCCAAGAAGCTTGGCGGCCATGAACTCCTTGGCTACCACAAAACGAATCGTGCGCGGACACACCATCGTCAGAAACAGCGCGTCTGCATACGTCACATGGTTACACACCAGCAAAGCACCGCCCACAGGGGGAATCCTGTCAGCATTCAGCACACGCGGGCGGTAGAAAAACTTCATGCACCAGATGCCAATCATGCGGATGAACTCCTGAGGAATCAAGCGAAGGGAGGTCACCATGATGAAAGCGCTCAGCAGGAAGAGCACAAGGAACTGATCTCTCGGGCCAGCGCCATAATTATTCATCAGCCACATGATAATCACGGCCACAAGCCCCATCAGATTATCAATGAGATTACCGGCGGCAATGATATTACCACGGTTTGAGGGGTCACAATTATCCTGCAGATAGGCGTTCAGCGGCACCAGATAAGCTGCACCGAAGGCACCTGTGAGCAGCAGGAAAATATTACTGGCCAAACAATCCACTTCCAGTATGGTCAGCATGAAAGTGCTGACTGTGATACCAATAGCACCGAAGGGAATAAGCCCCAGCTCATTCTTGCCTCGGCAGAGCATGGAGGCCACGGCACCGCCCACCACTACACCGCCACCCAGCCAGGCCATCAAAATGCCGCACTGCATCGAGAAATCAATGCTCGGGTCATTCGCAGCCATTTCCTTGGCTATCTGAATCAGAATGAGGAAAAGAGAGCCGGCAAGACTCCAAAAGTACGCAATCCCCAGCTCACTGAGGCGCAGTTGGCGGTCTTTCCACAGGTACTTCACCTGCACAAAGTGCTCATAGAACAGGCTCCACGCAAAGGGCTTATTCGGCTTCACAGCGTAGCGAGGCAGCAGGAAAGCACAAGCAGACACCACAGTTGCAATACCCACAAATGTGATAGTGGGCAGCTTAACCGCGCTCCAACCGGCCTCCTCCTCAGCCATAGCAGGCGGCATCTCCGCATTATAGGCGTCCAGCAGATAGCTGAACCAGAAGAATACACCAATCTGTGCCAGCAGCAGTACAAACACCAAACTGATTTCGATAATGCCCGAGCCGAAGCCGATGTAGCGCGAACCCAGCAAATCCTTCACAATACCCTTCTTCGCCGGGCTCAGAATGGTGGCCTGCATGGCAAACACCGCAAACCAGATAATGGCAGCCTCCATATCATGCTGATAAAAGCAGAATAGCATGCAGCTCATCACCAGAATCTGCATGATACTCATCACCTGAATGATGCGCGTCTTACAGAAGCAATCCGCCAGCCAGCCGACCAACGGAGAGAACAGGATGTACGGCAACACAAAGATGGCACCCAAGAAATATTCCAAATCACTCCCCGCTGTGCCCCATAACCACACACCCAGCGGAATCAGCAAAAACTGCACCGCTTTCTCGTTAAAGGCGTTTACCGCCTGCACAGCCACAAGTGTCCAGAACCCTGCCCATTCCTTCCGGGATGGTTCTTTATAAAAATTTTCAGCTTCCTCTTGCATAGCTTCTCTGTTCAGTATCTCATACTTCGAGAGATATGCAAGAAAAAAACACTTTTAGCTCACGCATTACGCGCGCGAAACGCAAAAAAAAGCCTGCAGCGCATGCGCTGCAGGCGGATAAACTTGTTGTTTCGCGGAGCTTTAGCCCAGAGTGGGCTTCTTGGCGCGGCGAACAGAACCGAAACGCTTCTGGAACTTGTCGATGCGGCCCTCGGTGTCCACGAACTGGTTCTTACCGGTGAAGAAGGGGTGGGAGTCAGAGGTGATACCGCAGGAAATCACATAGTGCTCCACGCCATCAATCTCCTCCTTCTTAGCGGAGGTAGCGGTGGAACGGGTGATGAAGCGGCGGCCCGTGGTGATGTCCACGAACACTACAGGATTGTACTTGGGATGCAGATCAGCTTTCATAGTCTTTCAGGCTGCGTTACCGTCGCAGCGCGCCGCGATTATACAGATATCAGCGGCACAGTCAAGCATAAATGCTCAAAAATTATCGTATTAGGGTCTTTCAATCGTCACAAGAGGCCCCGGGCACTCTGCCGCGGGGCTTTTTGCTGAAAAAGCCTTGCCTCAACGGCCCGTATATGGTATGATGAGCCGGAAAGCTAATCACTCACGCTTATGGCAACACAACTTGAGCAATTGAAGCAGTACACCACCGTAGTGGCAGACACAGGCGACTTCCGCCAGATGGAAGAGTTCTCCCCGCAGGACGCCACAACAAACCCCTCCCTCATCCTTGCCGCTGCCGGCAAGCCTGAATACCGCAGCATCGTGGAAGAAGCCGTGGCTCCCTACAAAGGCCGCGAGATTAGCCCCGAGCTGATGGACGAAATCGTGGACAAAGTGGTCGTGGCCTTCGGCTTGGAGATTCTCAAGCGTGTGCCCGGCCGCGTATCCTCTGAGGTGGATGCCCGCCTTTCCTTTGACACGGAGGCCACAGTAACCCGCGCCCGCAGCATCATGGGCATGTACGAGGCCGCCGGCATTCCCCGTGAGCGCGTGCTTATCAAGATTGCCTCCACATGGGAAGGCATTCAGGCAGCCCGCATTCTGGAGCAGGAAGGCATTCACACGAACCTGACCCTCCTTTTCAGCCTTGTACAGGCCGTGGCTTGCGCTGAGGCAGGCGTGCGCCTCATCTCCCCCTTCGTGGGCCGCATCCTGGACTGGTACAAGGCCAACACCAAGGAAGAGTACACCGCCGAGACCGACCCCGGTGTGGTTTCCGTACGCACCATTTATAACTACTACAAGAAGTTCGGTTACCCGGTACAGATTATGGGTGCCTCCTTCCGCAACAAGGGTGAGGTTCTGGCTCTGGCCGGCTGCGACCTGCTGACCATCTCCCCCAACCTTCTGGCTGAGCTTGCCGCCAGCGAGGAGCCCGTGGCTCCCTGCCTGAACGAAGAGGCTGCCAAGGCCAGCGATATCCAGCGCGTTCCCGCCGACGAGAAGAGCTTCCGCTTCCTCTTCAATGAGGACGCCATGGCTACCGAGAAGACAGCCGACGGCATTCGCCGTTTCGCTGCTGACATCCGCAAGCTGGAGGCCATGCTGGCCGCCATGCTGTAAAGATTTTTTCAAACGCATAAAACCAATAACATCATGAAAGTACTCGTTACAGGCGGTTGCGGCTACATCGGCTCGCACACCGTACGTCAGCTGGTGAAGGCCGGTGCTGATGTGACCGTGCTCGACAGCATGGTATATGGCCACCCCGCCGCCATCGTGGATAAAGAAGTAAAGCTTGTGAAGGGCGATTTGGGCGACCCCGCCGTCGTATACCCCCTGATGGTGAACGGCAAGTTCGATGCCGTGGTACACTTCGCCGCCTTCATTCAGGTGGGTGAGTCCGTTACGGATCCCCTCAAGTACTACGAAAACAACATCGCCAAGCCTCTGGTGCTTCTGCGCGCCATGATGCTCGGCGGCTGCAAGCGTTTCGTGTTCTCTTCCACCTGCGCCACCTATGGTGAGCCCACTCAGGTGCCGATTCCCGAAACCGAGAAGCAGGACCCCATCAACCCCTACGGCGCTTCCAAGTTCATGCTGGAGAAGGTGTGCAAGGACTGCGAGCGCGCTTACGGCCTGAAGAGCGTATTCCTGCGCTACTTCAACGCTTCCGGCGCCTCCGTGGACGGCCTTATCGGCGAGGACCATGAGCCCGAGTCTCACCTCATCCCGGTGATTCTGCAGGCCATCAAGGGCGAGCGCCCGGGCATCACCGTGTTCGGCACGGACTACGACACTCCGGACGGCACCTGCATCCGTGACTACATCCACGTGGACGACCTGGCAGACGCTCACCTGCGTGCGCTTGATTACCTGATGAAGGGTGGTGACACCAACTGGTTCAACCTCGGCACCGGCAATGGCTTCTCCGTGAAGCAGATTATCGACGCCGCTG
This sequence comes from uncultured Verrucomicrobiales bacterium, assembly GCA_937885815.1. GTDB lineage: Bacteria > Verrucomicrobiota > Verrucomicrobiia > Verrucomicrobiales > Akkermansiaceae > Akkermansia. Next base: position 5,877 of record CALABM010000073.1, read on the forward strand.
AGAAGGTAACCGGCATGAAGGCCCCCGTGGAGTACGGTCCCCGCCGTGAGGGTGACCCGCCCCGCCTCATCGCTGATTCCCGCAAGGCTGCCGAGATTCTGGGCTGGATTCCCAAGTACCAGGACGTAACGCAGATTGTAGAGACCGCTTGGAAGTGGCACAACGGCACCCGCGGTGGTCACTATTAATAAAAACTCTGCCCAAAGAAGCAGAAAAATGCAACACCCCGGCAGAATTGCCGGGGTGCTTTGCCTTAACAAATAACACATGATTGAGCTCCTCATCATTGCGTTAATACTGGCAGTAGACGCCACCGTGTATTCTTTCTCATACGGGCTGGTACTGAGATGCTGCCGCATGCGCAACTCCCTGTGGCTCGCTCTCACTGTCGGCGTATTCCAAGCAGGCATGCCACTGCTGGGCTACTTGGGAGGCGAAAGCGTGCGTGATTTCGTAGCTCAGTGGCAAAGCGGCATTGTTGCCACCGTATTTTGCGGCCTCGGGGCTTACGTTATCTATGGTGCATGGAACGGGGATGAAGATGAGGACGATTGTTGCAGCAGAGACTGCAATCCTCTAGGCCTTATTGCCCTGCTGCTGGTAGGTGTAGCCACGGCTATTGATGCTCTAGCCGTGGGTGTGGCCATGGCTCTGGGCGATATCGGCGGCACCGACCTCAGTATGCTCCGGCTCTTTACCAATGTCAGCATCATTGGCATCATAACCTTTATTTGTTCATTGGCAGCATTCCACTCAGCCCGTCTGCTGAACCACCTGCCCACCCGATGGCTCGAAACCACGGCAGGCCTGCTACTTGTCGGCTTGGGTATCAAGAGCTTACTCTGAGGGCAACACCTCTTTTAGCGGGGCAGCTATAGCCATGAGCAGCCTCTCCACCTGCCGAAACTCATCGCGTATGTGAAGAGCAGACAAATGAGTTTTATCCTTCCCCGGCAGAAAAAACAGCAGAATACTACCGTCTGCTAGTATATCCTTGGAAAAGGGATAACAATCAGCGGCCGGACATGGCTCCCACCCAGCCATATATACCCCATTGTTGCCAATAGCAAAGGAATCGGGAGTGCGGCGGAATCTGCGCACATAGGCCCACAACATCAGCATCACAAGGCCCACCATCAACACAAGTATCACCCAGCCAAAGCCGACATACGAGCCGTCCTGAGGTTCAACCAGAGCACTCACCACTACGGATGAGCAGAAGATGAACAGCACCGCAAGAATGCACCATTCTCTCCGCGAGGGGTGTTCAGCAACCTCCACCCCTGCCCCGTACAACAGCTCTCCGGCAGGCAACAAGGGGTGACTTCCTGCCTGCGGCACCGGTTGAGAAAAAGGAAAATATTCGGCCTGAGCCTGCTTGATGAGGGCAACGAGCTGCGGAGCATTCTCCACTTGTCTAAACCTGACATCCGCCCCAAACCAACAGCCCTCAAGTTTGACTTCGCTCCCGTCACTCGCGGCGGTCAGCATTGGCAGTGGGTAACTCGTAAGGCTGATTCGCCCATCAGCACGCTGCATGCAGATAACACGCTGCGACGTAACAGCCAGATAGGTCCATTCCCTCATGCGAGCGCCTATATAGCCAAGCAGTCGGCAGAGCAATACCACCAGCACCACAGAAAACCAGAACACCAGCAGCTCCGGGGCAAGAGGCAAACAGCACCACCCCAGCGGAAGCATCAACAAGAAAAATGTCGGCACCGCACGCTCAAACACATCAGTCACCCAGCGCCACCACCATTTCATGCCCCATTTCTGCCGATGCAAGTAGAGCATCCGCTCACCGGGCAACAGCTCCTGCTCAATCCATTTCTTTGCCGTCATGTGATTGATGTGGGGTATTCTTTCTCGGAAGAGGGGATATGTCCATGAGCATTTGCCCCACCCTATACAACAGGTGGCCGATTTCTGCGTGATTCCGCACGCAAGCCAAGTAACCGCAATCCCGGTAATCAGTCGGCTCAGTAAAAAAGAATGATGCCGTTCCGTCGGTATGCAGAACTTTCTCGAGCGGATAACACTGTGGCGTAGGGAGCGGTGAAAACTCCTTTCCATACACATTTTCTGCACCGACAACAAAGGGCAACCACACTTCCTGATATTGACTATGGGCACGGTGCCCCAGCACCAGAAGAGTGAGCGAAAGAACGAAAACGACGCCACATACACACCACGGTACCCAAGTGCAATCTGCAGGCGGATTCAGCCACCCTGCAACCAACACCGAGCCGCTCCAGATTGCCCAGAACAACAACCAACGGCGCAGCCCCGGGTCATCCTTTTCCCCCGGTTGCAGTTGTTCCCCTGCCCCGTAGAATTTCTCACCATCCGGCAGCAAGTCATGCGGCTGTTCCAGTGGTTCCGGCACAGAAAGCTGCGGCCTATCAGCTCGAGTGGCATGAAACAAATCCAAAAAGTGCGTTGCGTCCTCACCTGAAGCAAAGACCATTGCATCCTTCCACATGTACGTATACGGAGTGGTCAAATGAAGCACAACCTTCCCCTGCACCGACTCGGCCGTAACGGCACCAAGAGGCAAGGACCACAGGCACAGCTCACCACGGTTTCGCTCGGCTCTTATCACGCGATAGTTGGTCAGCACATCGCATTGCCACAGGGAATCAGACACCACGCCATAAATGTAGCGTATGGAGCGCCACAACAGCAGTACCACAAGCATGCAAAAGACGTATGGCGCCAACCCGGGAGCCAGTACCCCTGACACCATCGTGGCAAATGAACAAAACACACAGAAAAAGCAGAACATTCCCCAACACAACGCCCCGAAAAACTGCTTACCGGCTCGGGCGGAGAATAACTGATTGCTGCTATGCGACCAGAGAATCTGCTCCCCGGGCAACAGCTCTTGCTCAATCCATTTCCTTGCGCTCATAAGCCGGGGTTTTCATCAATTCATACACTTTCTCCCACTCACCTGCCGGTAAATGCAGAAAGCCGATGGGATATGACTTTGAATTGTAACTGAAATAGGGGCTGAGCCCCAGCTCCAAACTCACCGTACCATTCTTGTGGCGGGTAATGTTCCGGAGCATGTCGGCGCTGCGGGGGAACAGGTAGCCCCTGTTCCGGCGCATGACAATGGCACGACGGTCAGTCAGCACATACAGTTTGCGCTGCTGGATATGGCGCCCCAGCCAAGGAGATGCCACTGCAATGCCCAGACACACTACCGCCACAACGCCGAAAACACAGGCCGCCCGGAATTGCCCGATATCGTACATACCGTAGGCAAACCACCCGAAGAACAGCACCAAAAACACCGTCACCAGAGCCAAGCTCCGGCTCACGAAGGAGAACAGATAGGGCTGCGGACGCCCGAGCCACACCACCTGCTCCCCCTCCAGCAATGTTTGCTGAAGCGCCTCACGCTCACGGAATGGCAGTCCATCAAGGGTCATGTCAATTTCGGGAAGGAGGTGCTATCGACATCAACAACTGCTCCACACGGCGGAGCTCCGGCAGGTTGAAAAAGCCCATGGGCACCGTTGTGTCCTCAGAGCTCTTCTTGGGCTCATAGCCGAAAATGAGGTCGCCACTGCCATTACTCCGCAGCACGCGCTCCTTTACCAGCCCGGGGCTGAGAGGCCAGTCAATCACCTGCCAGCCGCTTTTTTTGCTCAATCCGGACGGGCGCAACACAATGGCGCGCTTTTCGGTAATGAGATAGATGGTACGCCCCATGCGTCGGCGGGTCAGAAAAACCATTCCCACGGCCATCCCGGTCAACAAAAGAATAATGAAGGCATAGGGGTTAATCGGCCCGATTAACACAGACACCAAAACAAAGAAAAACAAGCCTAAACAGACGAAAAAGATGTAAGGGGAGGACAGCTGATTGACCAGCGTAGGAACAGGCTGAGCAGCCCACACAGGTTCCTCGCCGGGCTGCATGGCACGCAGCACTTGCTCATACAGTTTATCGGGCAATGAGGACAGGGATATCATAGAGTTTATGGTAAAAAAGCCCGCAGGCGCACAGAGCACCTGCGGGCTGTAAAGGGTTTATCAGTGAATCTTCTTCAGCAGCCAGGGCAGCAGGTCCTTAATGGCCACACGCTCCTGCTCCATGGAGTCACGGTGACGGATGGTCACGGTGTCCTTCAGAGCGGGATCGCCCTCCTCGCCCAGGGTCTCGAAGTCAACCGTGATGCAGAAGGGAGTACCCACTTCGTCCTGACGGCGATAGCGACGACCGACGGCGCCGGTCTCGTCGTAGAAGACGTTCATGAAGGGACGCAGCTCAGCCTCGATTTCGCGGGCGATGCGCACCTGCTCGGCGTTCTTCTTCAGCAACGGGAAGATAGCGGCCTTGATGGGAGCCATGCGGGGATGGAAGCGCATGACGGTGCGGATATCGCTCTTGCCGTCCTTGCCCAGCTCCTCCTCGTCAAAGGCCTCGCAGATAACGGCCAGCACGGAGCGGTCGCAACCGGCAGAGGGCTCCACCACGTGGGGGATGAACTTCTCGCGGGTCACCTCGTCGAAGTACTCCATCGGCTTGCCGGAGCCCTCCTGATGGCGGCCCAAGTCATAATCCGTACGGTAGGCGATGCCCATGAGCTCCTGAATACCGAAGGGGAACTCGTACTCGAGGTCATACGTCTTCTTGGAGTAGAAGGCGCGCTCGTCCTCCGGCACATCAAGAATGTGAATCTTATCACGGGAGATACCGATGTTCTCGTAGAACTGCAGGCTCTTCTCCAGCCACTCATCCGTCAGGCGGAAACCATCCTCAGCGCGGCAGAAGTATTCCACCTCCATCTGCTCGAACTCACGGGAGCGGAAAGTGAAGTTACGGGGGTTAATCTCATTGCGGAAGGACTTACCAATCTGCGCGATACCGAAGGGCACCTTGGTGCGGGAGGAATCAAGAATATTCTTGTACTGGCAGAAGATGCTCTGAGCCGTCTCCGGGCGCAGCCAGCCGGTGCTGGAGGGGTCATTCTCATCAGAGGTAGCGCCGATGGTGGTCTTGAACATTAGGTTGAAGGAGCGAGCCTCAGTCACGAGAGAACCATTGGCGGGGTTGTAGCGCACGCTGTCGGTCACAGTCTCGGTGCTCTCCTCAAGCAGCTCAAGCTCTGCTACAGGGATGTTCTTACCGGAAATCTGGCTGTAGTACTGAGCAGCACTGCGGCGGGCGTTCTTCACCTCCTTCTCGCTGCCCTCAGCAGTCAGCATGGAGAACTCCTTCTTGGAGCTCCAAGAGCCATCCTTAGTGGTAGCACCCTTCCACCAGAGAGCCACACCGCTCTGAGCGGGAATCTGGTCAGCGCGAAGACGCTCCTTGCTCAGCAAGCAGTCACACAGCGGGTCGGAGAAACCACCCACGTGGCCGGAAGCCACCAGCACGGAGTTGTGCGTGAGGATGGAACCATCCATACCCAGAATGTCGGGGCGCTCCTGCACGTGAACACGCCACCAGTAATCCTTCAAGTTGCGCTTGAGCTCCACGCCCAGGGGACCGTAGTCCCAGCAACCGTTAAGGCCGCCATAAATCTCAGCTGCCTGGAAGATAAAGCCCTTGCGCTTGCAAAGACTGACGATTTTTTCCATTCGAACGGGGTCTGTATAGGTACGGTCTGCCATAACGCGTGTAATTGTACAGTATTTTACACACAATGCAAGACAAAACAAAAAGCGCACACACGATTTTCACTTGCCAAACAAGGCGTTTACAGGTATGCTTGTAGCCGTAAAACATATAACCTTTTATACTATCATGTTGATTGCGCCTTCCATGCTTGCCTGTGATTTCCGCCGTATTGGTGATGAAGCAGCCCGTGCCCTCAGTGCCGGAGCCGATTGGCTGCATTTGGATGTGATGGATGGCTCCTTCGTGGATAACATCTCCTTTGGCCCGGATATCTGTGCGGCCATCCGCAACAGCGTGCCCGCAGATGCCTATCTGGACGCTCACCTCATGATTGACGCGCCGGACCACTACCTGCCCCGCTTCCTGAAAGCCGGCATGAACATGATTACCATCCATGTGGAGCGGGAGGGGCATGTGGACCTGCACGCCACTCTGGCAGCCATTCGCGAAGGCGGTGCCCATGCCGGCCTGGCAGTGAACCCGGCCACCCCTGTGGAGAAAGTGCTGCCCTACCTCGCCGAGCTGGACATGGTACTGGTGATGAGCGTAGTCCCGGGCTTCGGCGGACAAAGCTTCATGGGTGAAGTGCTGGAAAAAGTACGTGTACTGGACGCCGCACGTAAGGAACAAGGGCTGAAGTTCATTATCCAGATGGATGGCGGCATCGGCACCGCACAGGCCCCCCTCTGCGCAGAAGCCGGCGCGGACTGCCTCGTGGCTGGCAGCAGCACATTCCGCGCAGCTGATATGGCAGCTGCCATCGCAAGCATGAAATAAGAACTCACCATGGACAAAGCAACCAAAAGCCTTCTGAACGTCCTGCTGAGCGTTCTCGCCCCTGTTCTCATTCTGGATAACTGCTCCGCTACCGGTGATAAGTTCTGGCATCTGGGAACCACATGGGCCATGGTGGTGGCACTTGCCCTGCCCATCGGCTGCGGCATCTACAGCCTCATCACGGAGCGAAAAATCGAAGCCATGACGGCATTCGGCCTGCTGGGTACAATCCTGACCGGTGTAGTCACCATCTACGCCAATACAGGTGAAGCACTCGCCATCCGCCCTGACACCCCTTGGTGGTACGCTGCAAAGGAAGCCATCATCGCCCTGCTGCTGGCCGGTGCCATGCTGGTAAGTGGCGGCAAGGAGGGCTCCCTGCTGCGCGCCTGCGTGTACTCTGATGCCATTTTTGACATCCGCAGCATCGAGAGCACCGTAGTAGAGAAAAACCTGCAGAGTGGCTATGAAGGTGTACTGAAACGCGCTGCCCTCATGACAGCCGGCTCCCTCTTTCTCTCAGCCTTACTGAACTTCGCCCTCGCCCTTTACTTCCTGCTGCCCGTACCGGATATGCCCGCAGCTGAGCAAGCAGAGCAGTATAACTACGCCGTCAGCAAAATGACGTGGATGGGGTACCTCATCATCGGCGTGCCTCTCATTGCCACGCTCTTCCTCGTTATGCGCTACCTCGGCAAAGCACTCATGAAGCTCACCGGGCTGCCGGATGAAAAACTTTACATGAAGTAAACGCCCCCTTTCCAATCCTAAAAAGCAAGAAGGCCTGCCGTACGAAAATACGGCAGGCCTTCTGATATTTTATGATATACTCATCAGGATATCTGAGAAATAGCTGCTATCAATGCATTATTGTCCTTTGTACCGCGCACAGCAATGCGGATAAACTCACGTCCCGCAAATGCCTCGCCTACGCTAAGCTCCTTAACAAGCATATTAAAGCGCGTTAACAACATCTTGGTCAGACCGGACGCTGTATAAGGAGGCAGCACCTCACAGGCAAAGTAATTAGCCTGACTGGGCAGCACACGAAGGAATGGCACCTTGGACAGCTCAGCCATAAAACGATCACGTTCCTGCTTCAACTCTACGCATGCACGGTGATAGTGCTTTTCATACTTACCGAAAATCTGCATGTAAAATTCCCCAAGAGAGTTTATATTCCAAAGCGGAATATACTTCTTAAGCGCTGTAACAAACACGCTATCCGCCGAGGCAAGCACACCTAATCTCAGCCCAGGAACGCCATAAGACTCAGATATGGATTTGACGACAGTGAGATATGGATTTTGCTCCAATAGTGAATTTGTCAACAAGGTATTATACGGAGTGCCTTCTGCAAAATCCACAAATGACTCGTCTACTATTAAGCGGCACCCCTTCTCTGCAGCCCATGAACTCAGACGAAGCAAATCCTCGACAGGAATATAATTCCCGCCCGGATTAGCCGGATTCACCAGAAGAAGAGCGCTGATATCCCGACCTGAATAATAGCTCATGATATCATCCGCCGTGTATGCAAAGTCCTTCTGAGCTGTCGGCATGCCCACCACTCTCTCCGCATCCAGACATTCGAAATACATTCCGGACATGGGCAACATAACGCCTATTTTACCGCTCAGGCATATCATCAGAGCATTAACGAGCTCGGCTGTACCATTTCCCATGCATACATATTCCGAACGAATCCCAAAATACTTACCAGCAAGCAAGTTATTAACTCGCATACCGGAGGGGTAATTGCAAACCAAATTCTCGAAATTCGCCTTCAGCTCAGACATCATGCGCTCATTCGGGAAATAGGGATTTGACAGGTGACAGAAATCCAGAAGCTCGGGGTAGCGCCAGTAACCACCAAGGCGAGATTCCACGCGTTCCAACTTTTCATCAGCAGGACAGAAAATGGACTCTGCTATATCCAAGTCCTGAACATCGTCAATCTCGTACCAAGATTCACCATTCAACGGCAAAGCCTTAATTTCAGGCTTATCCAATAGCGTAATCACACGCAACACCTGTTCATAGTACTCGTTATTCCCCAAAGCTTTGCTGTAAGCCTCCAAAAACGGCACATAGTGAGTGGTGGAAAATAACTTACTGAACTTATAGATATTGACCGTCTTATAGTACGATGCACACTCCTCATAACGGAACTCTGTTCCGGGAATGAACTTGTCAATTTCAAAGTTCTCGCCTAATTTCACCACTGTACCATCCATCCAACTCTCGTACTTTGACACCAAGGCCAAACTCGGATACGGATTCGTGAGAAGTTTTTCCACCACTTCATCCTCAAAGATAAGATCAGACTCGAACAGCAATGTATCATCTTCCAGCAAGTAATCTTTTGCCAGCCACAGAGAATAGATGTTATTTGTAGACGCGTAAATGGGATTATCCACATACTCTATCGGAGTTTTTACCCCTCGAGTAGCCACATAATCTCGCAACTTCTGCCCCTCATAGCCCGTAACGATAACTATACGATTCAACTTACAGGCCTTCACATTATCCAACTGACGAAGTAAGCGTTCTATCAGAGTCACCCCATTCACCTTCACCATACACTTGGTGTTATTTTGAGTGAGTTCGCCAAGGCGCTTCCCCATACCCGCTGCCAAAATAATTGCTTGCATATTACCGATATTCTATATTCTAAACTTTAAACTATTATTACAACCCTACTGCTTTCTGCGCTGCCTTCTTTTTTTTCCATTCATCTACACTATCGCAGCGCCTCGTCTTTCTCTCCAGCAACAACCCCGTTGCCATAGTAACCAGCAAAAAAGAACGCTGGGGGCTTTCTGCCGCTGATAACTGCCTCATAGTGCTCAGAGAATATCCTATTTCCTGACCGTTGTCCAGTATAATTTCTGCCAGAGTCAGAGTCTGTTTCAGATTTGCTGATGCGCAAAAAGGAAAATCAAACGCCGTAAAATCTACCTACCCAACACATATCACTTAGTAAGCAACTTAAATCAAGGGCTTAGCAAAATCCATTGTTATACGGTAAAGCATCCATCTCTCCCTTTCGAGCAATTCAGACCTGTGACAAGTTTACTTCCTAAGGATCATAAGAAAGCACCAAACGCCCGTTTAGTCTACTACCAGATTTGCCCCACTGACATTATGAACAAGAAAAAAAGCTGTACAAATACATCCTAACTGCGTACAATAAAGGGCCTCGGTGCCAAACTGGTTGCAGGGTCTTTTCTTTATCTTACATCAGCATGAAATCTTTCTCCTCATTCAAATTTAAAATAGCTTGTATTCTGCCATTTTTTCTGAGAGACTACATCAAAAAGCTCCTGAAGAAAAGACGTCAAAAGAAAAACAGCAGCATAAAAGCTCAGTTGGAAGACCTTCGTAATATACTTACTTTCAACATGCCTATCAACCAGATTCCTCAGGCTACTGGGAAACTCAGGCTACTCCAACAAGGGAATGCTACCCTTCTGGATTTATTTTCACGACGCTGCAAAGAGCATGGGCTCAGCTACTGGCTGGATTTCGGCACACTACTGGGGGCAGTACGTCATCAAGGCTTTGTACCATGGGATGACGATTTAGATGTCAGCATGATGCGTGATGATTATGAAAAGCTCATTGATCTTCTGCCTGTAATGTTCCCGAAAGAAGAAGGATTCTCATGGTGTCATCATGCCTTCATACAGCTGGGATTCAAGGACACGCCTCTTAATTTGGACATTACCCCCTACCATACGTATTGCAAACAATCGTCCCCAGAAGCGGAGAAAGAACTACGCGCGTCCCTTCAGGAACTCTCCAAAAATGTTTTCTTCACCCAAGGCCGCATGAACTGCACGGATGAAGAATTGCAGAGTAAGATTCGAGAACGTATTCTAAAGGGAAATTCGCCCTTACCAACAAGCGAAAACCCTCTGATTTTCCTTTCTCCGCCCGCCGCTCTCACCAAGCACATGGTCATGCCATACAGCAGGATATTCCCGCTCAGAGAATTAACATTCGAAGGCCTTACCTTTAGCGCGCCCCGCGAGACCCGCCAATTCCTAAGCTCATTCTACGGCGATTATATGAGCTACCCCCCCAAAGTCGGGTTCTGGCACAAAACAGTGGAAGACATGGTTAAGCACCTTCCCTTCGAAGATGCTGTTAGCAACTTCATTGACCGGTTCAGCAGATGAGTTCGAAAGACTTCAGATTCAAAATCGCCGGCCTGTTACCCTTCTGCATACGCAGCAGGATAAAGAAGATTCTTGCCAATAGACGAAAGAAACATTTGCAAAGTCCGTCGTCCAAACTGGCAGAAATACGAACACTCCTCACCTTCAAATATCCAATCACCTCCGTACCTCCGGCCACAGGAAAGCTTCGCCTGTTACAAGATGGCAATACGACACTGCTGACCCTTTTTGCGAAGAAGTGTGAAGAGAATGGCCTGCGCTACTGGATGGACTACGGCACCCTACTGGGGGCTGTGAGGCACAAGGGCTTTATCCCCTGGGATGATGATTTGGATGTGAGCATGCTGCGCACGGATTACGAAAGGCTAGTGGAAAAGCTCCCTCTGCTTTTTCCGAAAGAAGAAGGCTTCACATGGAATAAACACGCATTCCTCCAAATAGGCTTTGAGGGCACGCCTCTCAATATTGACGTGTACCCCTACCACCTATATTCCGAACCTATCACTGAAACAAATAAAGCAGTTATAGAACGCAAACTTACCCAATTCAAGAAAGCCATCGTTTTCCAGTCTCCGTACATAAACTACACGGATGAACAGGTACAAAAGAAAATTTTAACTGAAATTCTGGATAACCGTGCGCCTGCTGAGGAAAGTGACAGCCCCGCCATCTTCCCTTCCCCCGCCGTTACTTTCACAAATAACACAGGACTTACATACGATACTGTCTTCCCGCTTCGAAAGCTGAATTTTGAGGGGCACGAACTGAATGCCCCTAACCAATCGCGCGCCTTCCTGCAATTTCTTTATGGTGATTACATGTCCTATCCTCCGAAGGTAGGATACAAGCACCCTTCAGTGGAACAAATGGTGAAGAAAGTTCCCTTTGAAGAGGCTGTAAACAGGTTTATTGACACTTACAGTCTGTAATAAAATAGCCTTCACTTTCACAATCGTGTAGGGGGCTTTCGCCCCCTCACACACCACCGTACGTGCCTTTTATGGCATACGGCGGTTTCTCGGCGTGTGATTGGTCCCGGAACTGTTGTTCCTGCCGCAACTCGTTATC
>CALABM010000074.1 GCA_937885815.1 uncultured Verrucomicrobiales bacterium
GTGTTGTAATGTATTAAGCGTTAGCCTTTTGTCTATGGTGAAAGTATAGCAGATTGCGAACAAGATGCAAGGACTTTTTTACTTTTTCTTTCGCTTTTTTTTCGCTTATTTCCAATCACTTACAGCTTTGCTTCCACACCTTCGTCTGCATGTAGTAAGTGCCATCCTTGAGCTTGGCTCCGCGAATGCTGTAGTTCTCTTTCTGTACCTCCTTGTAGTGCTTCTCGGCAAACTCGTGGGCCAGAGCTACCAACTTGGCCTCGGCTGCGTCTGCTTGCTCGTTGGTACAGATGGTGTGGTAGGTCACGCTCTCAGCTTCATCCCAGCTGCTCACGATTTCACCAGCCTTGCTGTAGTATACGGTCTTGATAGTTGCGCTCATGCTCAATATAGGGTTAGGCGTTAATGAACTGCTTGGCGATTTCCAATGCGGGGCTGGTGACTTGGATGCCAAGCTCGTTATTCATGAGGGCTACGGCTTCCATCAGCTTGTTTGCCTTGTACGTAACGATTCGCTTCTGCTCCTTAATGCGGTCTTTGATACGCTCATTCTCGGATTTGAAATCCTCCATCACTTCTACGGCGCTGCGTGTATCGAGGATATGGAGGAGTTCTGTGCTGTATTCAGCTCGGCGCAGGAGGGCGGCTTTCTGATGCTCGTGCTGTTCCAGAGTCTCGTACTCGGTCATGAAGCTCAGGAGCTGGTATTTGTACTCGCGGGCGATGCTGTTACGCTTCAGCTCGTTCAGGGCGGCGTTGTCGGCGGCGGTCTTGGTGGTGGTGCTCATGGTCGTATTTCGTGTTGTAATGTATTAAGCGTTAGCCTTTTGTCTATGGTGAAAGTATAGCAGATTACGAACAAGATGCAAGGACTTTTTTACTTTTTCTTTCACCTTTTTGCACTTATTTTCAACGCTTTACATTACAGCAAAACTCGGCAAGAAACATCGTGTTTTCGGTAATACTCAGCCTCATATTGCCAGTCATGCTTCTGCCATTTGTATGAGCCGTTGTTTCCATCCGGCACAAAGTTCACCAGCACCACCTCCGCATCCGGGTAATGCTCTCGTAAGAGTTGGTACGCGATCCAGCCGGTAGTAGGAGAAGCATTCTTCGTAGCAGACTTGTATTCAGCAAACCACCTGCGTTCCTTTGCCAAAGCCTTGTCACTCAGAAGCAGCACGTCCTCGAATAGCGAGAAGAGTTCCTTGTCCTTGCCATAGGGAGTGAACCAGTTTTTGTCTCTGGCGTTACGGCGTACAATGAGGATGCGGCGATTGGGTAAATCCCGCAGATGCTCGAAAGGCTTTGCCCGGTTGAGAAATACCAGCACATCATCGGGGGCAATCCCCAAAGCTTCAGCGTCCACCTTGGGATTGTTGGCAAACAACCAGAAGCGGGGAGCGGGCTTGGCCAGCAATCGGGTCTGCTGCGTAGGCCGAGGGAATCTTTTATCCAGCTCCCGCCTGTGGTTCATGAAATACTCAGGGTACAGGTGGGCGGGCTCAGGGTCATTGCCGCCATTGTAGCGATGTTGGCTGAATATGGGGTCGAAGAAGATACCATAGGCTTGCAGGTCACAATGATTCCTGATGCGCGAGAACGACATATCGGTCACTCCGAAGCTAGCAATAGCTTGCACGAATGGGATATAGGCAGGTCGGAATACCACGAAAGCATGACTGCCCTTGTTCTCGGCACGATTAGGCACAAGTGGTGTGTACGGAACTTGGCAGTCCTCCAGCAAGAGCGTATGCCGACCACGATACCGACTGTTGCCGTTTCTGTCCCCCAGGCACAGAAGCCCACAGTCAGATGGAAGAGGATGCTCAGCCAGCAGCTTGTCGAGCGTAGCCTGTGGGGCTGTGCAAGGATAAGCATCGTCTTCGTAAATAATCAGATACGGCAAACCCTCTTTCTCGGCGTCCAGAACAAGCCGCATAAACGTAAGGGCGAGGCTCGAATAAGCCTTGGGCTCCTTGGGTCGTGTAGGCTTCTCGGGAATGATGGGGTACGTTACAGGTGGCATTTGCAGCCCCCGCTCAAGGAAGATGCGGCGCATAAAGCTTTGCCGCCACGGAGACATCGAGATACAGCGCGTGTTCTTGTTGAGGTCAATTTTCATGGAAGAATCAGGCATTGGGTTAGGCATAGGAAAGAGTGATGACGATGGTATTGCCGCGCAGCCCCACGCTCATACTGGTGCTGACGGAACGGCGGTCGGTTCGGTCGAGGTCGTACCAGTATTGCGAGGGGCTGTAGTAACCATCGGTATTGGTGTGTGTGCAGGAGATATTCTGAACAATCTCCGCAACCCGCTGCCAGAGGAGTTGTCGGACAGCGGCGCGGATGCTGTTCATGTCGATGTTTTCACAGTTGCAAGCCATGGCGGGGAGAATTTATTGGTAATGAATGTTGGAAGAAGCACTTGCTCCGTTAGCTGTAACTGAGCCTGTTGTATCGGCAACAATCGTGCCGTATTCCGTGGTAGTCACGACCGCACCATTGACTGAGACTTCGTAATTGATGCTGTTGGCGATGGTCTGAGCTTCAGCTGCTACAGCCGCCTGAATCTGGGCGAGCAAGTCTCCACACTTGCAGTTGCATTCGGTCTTGTTCTTCTCAAGGTCAGCGATGCGAGTCTCCAAGGCATCAATCTTGGCCTGCATGTCTGCCAGCTTCGTGGCGCAGTCGCAACCACAACACCCACTACCGCCGGAAGACCCCGAGGAACTGCTGCCCCCAGGAATAGAACCGCCTCCGGGGATAGAGCCTCCACCCGGTACAGAACCCTCGCCGGGAACAGAGCCACCTCCGGTCGAACCTTCGCCGGAAGAAGATGAACCACCAGTTGAGCCAGAGGAAGAAGAACCTGCTACTGAATCAGAAGAAACGTCAGAGCCGGAAGCAATGTCAGAGCCAGAAGAAGCGGATGCGCTGGCTGAACCTGAAGCAGAACCACTACCACTAGCGGACTCACTCGCAGAAGCACTGGCTGAATTGGAGGCGCTTGCTGAAGCTGATTCTGATTCCCCGATTGAGGGGAAATAGGAATCGCTATCGCTTTCCGTATCATAGCCCGGCTCAGAAGCAGAGTTTGAAGCAGAGTTGCTTTCCGATGCAGACTGTGACAAAGAAGCCGAAAGCTCATCCACGAATATCGGGATAGTCAGGTGGATGACACCTTCCACAATCTGATTGATATAAGGCCCATCAGCAGAACCGGAACCCGAGCTACCAGCCGGATTGTTTGCCCCGCCCTGGGGAAGCCGTGAGCCATCTTCGCCCAGAAAGGTGACAGAGCCATCATCCTCACGAACAGCCGGAGCATATCGAACTTCCAGCCCGGAAATGACACCAGTTGTTTCCTTGAGCGTATCGGCATAGGGAACCTTAATGATGCCGGATTCAATCAAAGGAATCAGAATCTCCTTGTTGAACACGATATCCTCAACGCCACCAAGGGTGATGACAGGTTCATCATCAGCCAGAGATTCTTGTGATCCGCTGCCATCAGGCCATACGGAATTGGCTCTACGAAGCTTGATTTTCAGATTCTTTCCATCCTCAAGGCGCAGCCCCTCACAGCAGATAAGTTTCTTGAAGATAAAAAGATGCTCGTCTCGCTTGCGGAATAACCCGGCGGGCTTGCTCTCGTATTCTTCACTTTCCCCGGCTGTGTAGTAATTGTCAGACTCAGCAGCAGAACCAGCCCCAGAGCCGCTTCCAGCGGGGGCATCCTTTGCTTCTTCGTCTGCATCAAAGAGCTTTTCAACCTGTACAGTCTGCAAGTCCAGCGTACCCGAGTGAGCCTGATAGATATGGGCTCGGTTGACCTCCTCCACTCGTTTAAGCTGGTATGAGCCAATGAAAACGGAAAGCTTACCCTCTCCCTTGACGTTAGCATCAGTCTTGCCCCAGGGAACGAACTTCTCTTCCTTTTTCTTAATCTCGACCTTGGTTATCTCTCCCTTATAATTCTGAGTGATAATACAAAAGGCCTTTTGCAGCTCCTCGGTAAATGCACCGATATCCACCCAGCCATCGGTGTAATCGTAGAGCGTCTGGTCTTTAGGAACGGCATGAGTCTTGCCCATGTAATCGACAATCGCACCGACTTTCATCTGGGCAATCTTCGGCCAGCTGCCATCGGCACTTACATCGCAGAGCTGCTTAGGCTTCAATCGCAGCTGGAACGGGTAAACCCTGAACTCCTGTAAATCCGTACCACCTGTACCACGATACTTGGTATCACGATAATCTGAGCCGGAATACTCAATGCTGGAGGTAGAAGAGCCGTTGCCCACATTGGCAGCCTTGCCCAGTTCTTTCAGGCAATCGACCACCTGATTGAGCCAACGCGCCGAGAGCTTTTCACCTACACGTACTTTTTCAGGAAGCTTCATAGCAGATTAAGAGCCGTATAAGTCTTTATCCCAGCCGCCAAGGCCGGAGAGTAGCCAAGTGTTTTCGATGGTATAGGTCTTACCATCATCATTCATGGAGCAGTTGGAGGACACCTGCAACCACGTACGATTAGGGAACTTCGGAGCCTTGGGTGGATTGTTGATTTTGCCCACCGATGAAATATCAGACTTATCCGAGCGGGATGTCTGTCTGACTGTGTAGGTAGCCATGATATCCTTGTAGGAAGTCACCCCCTTGTTAATGAGGTCAAAGGCTTTACTGCCAGTTTTGAGAAGCTTGCCAAGCTGCTTCATGACAGGGAGCCCATCACTATCCAGCTTAGGCTTGCCGCTGCCATCCACTTCCGGCACCAGCTCCCACAGACGGGCTCCATCCATAAACGCCTTGAGGTATTCCAGCTGCCCGCCGGAGATACTGGCCATCTTAGGGTGCGTCAGGATAGGCTGGTCAACCACAGTCACGTCAAAAGATGTTGTGAACGAGCCGCCGCCCATAGACCAAGAACCCTCCTCGCCCCCGCCCTCATCAGAGCCGGACATTTCTTCACCTGAGCCATCCAAATCGTCATCCTCCTCGCTTTCCTCGTCCTCAACCTTGGGCTTGGTGTAAGTCAGCTTCACGCTGGCCACACCAGCCACACCGGGCGTGATAACAGCCTTGCTGAGAGACACAGAAGAAAGCACGTCAATGCCGGAATCCATCTCCGGCACGGAACTCATCGCGCTGGCCTCCGGCACTTCGTAGGTTAATTCTACAGTATCGCCAGTCTCGCGGTCGCGGCTCAGTTCAATCGTCAGCCCGGTGATAATGTAGCCCGTATTACCGAACCACACGAGCCTGTCACCACCAGAGCCGAATCCTGTTCGTAATGTTGCCATATACAACGGAACAGGATGTCAAAATCAACGGCTGATGACAGCTTCCACATTACCCGATACCTGAATCGTGGGAGGCCGTCTCGTGTTGTTGCCGATACCTTCCAGCAAGCGGGTCTGCTTCTTCGTCTCCGAGATAAGCGGTCCACCAATGACAACGGAGCGACCGCCACCACCTACGCTGGCGAAAGAATCAGATGTACGCGAACCCTGTGGGCGACCTCGCCCCTGTTGCTGCTGGCGCCTCTCTTCTTGCTCACGCTGCTTCTCCTGCTGGCGTTCGAGTTGCTTCTCCAAGGCCACCATGCGCTTGGCACGAGCCTCGGCATCTTCCAATCCCTGGCGCTGATATTCAGCAGTAAGCTGGGTGATACGCTGTTGTTGCTTCAGCACGGCAAGACGCTTCTCATTTCCGGCAATCTCAGCTTGCAACATCTTCACGGCCATATCGTAGTCGCTGGCAGCTCGCTGTCGAGCCTGCTCCTGTCTGGCGGCTTCCTCAGCCCTACGACGTTCAGCTTCAGCCGTGCGCTCGGCTTCCTCTCGCCCACGGCGTTGCAGCTCCGTTATCTTGTTGTAAGTGGATGCCAGCATCTGGTAGCGGGCAACATCCTCTTCCGTGACAATCGGCTTGCGCATGATGTACTCCATCTCCTGACGCAAGCTTTCAATAGTATGGCGAGTTTGGCCGTAGGCTGTTGCATCGGAAAGGCGAAGCTGAATCTGTACCTCGGGGGCAAGCCCGGACAGATACTGCTCTCGTTCCGTTTCACGCTGGCGGCGATACAGGTCGTTGAGCTTATCGCGGGCTGCGGCCAGCTTACGCTCCAACTCTGCGGCTTCCTCCTGTTGGCGGCGCATCGCTTCGGCTGCACGCTCGGCTGCAATGGCTTCCTCAATCTGAATCGGCAGCGTTTCTTCGTAATGGCGTTTCCTCTGCTGCAGACGAGCAAGCTGCTGGTCTAAGAGCTCGATAACCTCCTCGTCCTCATCCTTGGCTACGGCCATGCTGCGCTCCTCGCGCAGGTCATCCATGCGTTCGTCCAGTTGCTCCATAAAGGAATCGTATTGCTCATACGTTTTCACCTTATCCGCTTGATTATTCAAGTTGCGAAGTGATTTCTCGAACTGTCGCGTGGATTCAGCAGCTTTCTCTGCGGCCTCGCTGTTGCCCATGAACCAAGAATAGAGAGCGCCCAGGGCTTCGCCAATGCCGACAATAATCAGGCCGATGCCGGTGCTGACGATTGCAGCCTTTACCGCTACCATGGCAGCTCGGGTTACAGTAGCCATTGTTGACCAAGCAATCGACCACGTTACCTTGAGCCCAGCAAGCGTAGAGGACATGGCCGTGCGTAAGCCGGAAAGAGCTGTGCGATAGGCCGTCACAAAGGAAGAGAACGACAATCCTTTGATGGTATTACCAAGGGCTGTAAGCTGCGCTCGGAATGAAACTGTGCTGGTGACTGCGGTCTTGGTATTGCCGACATACAAGAGCATGGCCGCAGCTGCAGACGCAATGACAGTCTCCGCACCACCCAGAATCGAAACAAGCTCGCCGATGCCGGAGACAATAGGCGTGATGACGGCTACTGCTCCCTCAAATACAGTAGCCAGAGTTTGTGCAAATTGCTGAACTGTTGGAGTTAGTGAATCCACATAGGCCGTCAGCTCTCCTAACACCGGAAGAATGGCGGCATTGATAGGCGTACCCATTTCCACGGCCAGCGCGGAGAATCCATCTGTAAGAGTGCTTAATGCGCCGGAGAACGTCTGCGATTGGAGCTTGGTCATGTTCTCCAACAGACCACCGGGACCAGTCAGCTTGTCGAGGGCTGCATCAAGGTCATCAAGATTAAACTGGCGCTTGGAAATGCCTTTGAACACGTCCTCAAAAGAAATGCCTTTCATCTCGGCAATCAACTTACGGATCGGCACGCCTTGCATTTCCAAGGACTCGGCTACTTCGTTACTCAGGCCAGAGTTCTGCACCTTGGCATAAAGGAACGCAAGCTCTTTGAGCGGCTTGCCGGAAACCGAAGCGATATCGCCCAGCTTACGAATAACCTCAATACTTTTATCCGCTGCCGTACCCATTGAGAGCAAGGTCTTGCCAGCATCGGAAATATCCCCGAACTCAAAGGGCGTTTCGGCGGCATATTTGCGAAGTTTATCAACATACTCCGCAGCTGCAGCGGCATCGCCCATCATGACTTTGAACGCAAGCCCGGTCTGCTCCATGCGGGCGGCTTCCGCAGAAATACCACCCAGAGTGGCAAAAGCCCCCTTAACCGCAGCGATGGCAGCACCGATAGCGGCAAAGGAGGCAACGAATTGCCCGGCTAGTCCTTGTACAGATTCCTTGGTCTTACCTACTTCCCCCTTAATCTCGTTGAGAGCATTCTGTAAGGAAGTGGAGTCTCCAGAGAACGTGAATGTAACGTCAGGCATGTTTTGTCAGGTATCTTAATCGGTTAAACAGGCTTGCAGCTTCGGCGGCTTCTTCCTCGGAGACGCTGCGCCACTCAGTTGCAACGCCCTCGCTAACCCAAGCTGCATGAAGATATTGGAGCGTCTTACGCAGCGGAAGCCACATGATGTATTCTTCCGTCCACCCCGTCGCTTTAGCAATCGTGAAAATCACAGTTGCGTTCAGCGCGGGGCAAGCTCGTTTGGGGAGTCATGTTCTTCCGGCTGAGGGATAGCGGATGCAGCTTGTACCGCAGCCTGATCCGCAGACAAGGACGAGGTGATGGTACGCAACTCAGCCGGGCTGATATTCATGGCAAAGAGTGCAGCTTTACGATTCACCTGACCGGGTGCATTGTAGACAGTCTCCACAACTTCATCGAGCGGTGCAGCGTGAACCCAGATAAACTCGGTAAGCGTATGGGTGTCGATGTTGCTCATATCGGCATCGCCGGAAGCCAGCGGGTTGCCAAGCTGGCGCAGGATTTCAAGCGAACCGAGGGAGATAGGACGCAGAGAAAGCCCGGACTCCGTACGAATCGAGGGCTGTACCATGGAACGATTGTTTTCGTCTTCGCGGGTGGAAATAGAGATTGTAGGCATGTGATTAAGAATGAGTGAACTTGTTGATAAGAATCCCCAGCTGGGACTCAGGTGTCCCCTCGGGGATAACGAGGGTCTTGTTGCCACGCTTCACCAGCTCCACCCTGGGGGCTTGGCCGATATGGTGGTTAATGAGCGTGCAGAGGTTGCGCATAGCTGCTGCCATGTAGGCAAGCGGGTGGTCATTGTCGGTGCGTGTAATCCAGCCTTTATCCTGCCACTTGGCAATCATCTCGGAAGCTTTGAACTTGCCGTCAAGTGATTGTTCGTCAAAGAGCCAGTTTACTACAGGCTCAGCATCGCCAGAGACAGTAAAGGCCGGACGCTCAGAGAACGGAATCCCCAAGGCTGTCAGGCATGCTGCCAGCATCAGGGATTCGAGTTCTCCATCACGCGAGCGGATGAAGTTCAACGCATCAGTTGAGGGTTTCTTCAGCATCAGAAGTCGTAGATGGTGGAAGTAACCTCGAACGATGCAAGGTCTTCATTTTTCAAACCAATCTTAATCCCGGTCACCACATTGGTGCCGGTAGAGACGGAGGTCAGCCCATGGTCAGGTGCGGTATTGGCCAGCACCAGAGTCTGTGCAACCTTAATATCCGTGGGGTTATCGCGAGGAATGTAGCCTTTCATGGAAACATCGGTCTGGTCATCATAGAAAATGATGCCGACCTTCTTGCCGCGATAGTCACGCTGTACTTTGCTGTCAGGCTTGTAGTCGATATCCTGAGACTCCAGCAGGATGCCTTGCTGGTCTTCATCAAAACCGAATACGCCAACTGTTCCGATAATAGTAGCCATATCTTTGTGTGGGTGTCAAAATTGGATAGTAACCCGGTATCGGGCAGATTGAATAAATGACTCGTCCTGCACCTGCGGTTCATCCACAGCAAGCAGAGCGATGCGGTAAAGGTAAAAGTCTGGAGCTATGTCATTGAGCAAGAGGCGAAGCTCAGGCTTTTCCATCTCCGCGCAGAGTTGCGAGAAATAACGCCGGGAACTCACTCCTGCAAGCTCGTATGCGTTGCTGTGAAACTGAATCTCCAAGCTGCATTCCCATGTGTGATTCATGAGTATGATTTCCTCATCAGCCGTTACAGTCACAAGGACGTAGGGATAGAGACGCTCGCCATCCTCAACCGGGAGATACAGCTGAAGCTCAGGATGGCGTTCAGCAAGAACCTGTCGCAATGTTTCTGAAAATGAGTGTGGGTTCATTATACTTCCCGGATAATCTTACGTTTCAGGGCTCGGAGGTTGCCCTCGAAGCCTCGTTCTGTTTTGTGCAGAGCGAAAGCCGCACGCCTCATGGTCATGTCCTCGTTATAGGGAACAGAGTTCGTGACGGAGATGGTAATGAAGTGACCCCGGTGTCGGATAACACAGCGCCCCTCAGCACCACCATGTCGCTTCACCCATGCAGGGATGCGGGTTGCCTTGAGTTCCTGAGCGGCGGCATTCCAGCCAGCGGCTTCACGGCCCAGCTTTTTCTTCTTGGCTGCAAGCAACTTGCGAAGCTCTGCATCCTTTCGCCATCCTTTCTTGGTGATGCGGTGCGTGTTGTAGTGATGCGTGACTCGATTTGTCCAGTTGGTCTTAGCTGTGCCGGGCGAGCTTGTCAGAATCATCGGCATGGTGTTACGGATTGCGTTTGAAACAAATCGCTTGGCTCCGTCTCGTATAGCCTCCTCCACTCCTTTCTGCCCGAGGATAGCCATCTTGGCGAGCTTCTTATCCAAGGAAGATGAATTGATGATTACCTTTGCAGACATTGGATTTCAATCAGGGGGATGGAAGTTTTGATGCTGATGCTGTTAATGCGGTAGTTCCTGTGGTCATAGCAGAGGATATCGCCGACCTTTACATCAGCTGGCCAGTCGGCTTTCCTAGCCTTAATCGTCAGGGAGTCCTGATTGGCAAAGCCGCCTAAGTCAAGCTCCTCCGCAGTACTGCCCTGACTGACTAAAGCCGGGATATGAGCCCCGCCAATGACCACGTAGGATGGTAAATCCGCGTGGATTTCGGCAAAGTCCGCAATCATTTCATCGGCGAGGCTCATGGTGTTAATCGGCTCAGGCTGCGGTGGTAATGCGCTTCAGAGCTTCCGGTCGGATAACCTTGTAACCATACAGAGCCTCAAGGGTGATATACACCTTGTTGGAAGTGGTGTCCGTATAACGCAGGTAGCCGAAGGTCAACCCGGTCACAGGATCCGTAACAGCCCCGGCTTCATCGTAGTTGGCGATGGGCTGGAGGTAGCGCATGGCTACGGCAACGGCAGAGGGATGGGCTACGAAACCAGCCAGATTCTCGTTGTTGCTCGGCACGCAGTCCGTCTCATGCACATTGAATCCGGCGATACGATTCACGCGAGCTTCCACGACACCGGGCTGAGCCAGATTGGTAATGAAGCTGCGAGAGACGATATCGTCTGCAAGCAATGCGGTATTGAGGCTGGTATTGAGCACAAGGGAACGCTGGCCTTTAGGCATCTTGGCAAGGTTGCAGGCTTCGCGGATGCCCAGAATAGCCTTGTAGTCGAACTCATCCGCAGAAACGCCCTCCAGAGCGGCGGCAAAGTTGGACTTGGTAACGCAGCTGAAGATGTCGGTCAGAACATCAATAGCCAGCTGCTGCGCGGCTGTAGATACGAGCTTTTCAAGGAGGGGTACTGCCGTAGTGGCAGCTTCCTTGGCAGTCATGTGTACAGTCTTGAACTTGTGCTTATTGAGCACAATCGGAATGGAGCTGGCCTGACTGTCGGCGTTGGCGGTATAGTCACCGGCAAAGTCCGAGGACGGCGAGGGAGCGCCAACGATGGGGACTTTTACAGTATCGCCCTTGTCGGCAGAATCGGGACCGAAGTTGGTAGAGAAGATGCTCAGGGGCATCAGCTCGGTCATCCACGGCAGGAGTGCCGCCTGTGCGATACGTACGTCTTTGAGGTCTGTGAGTGTATTAGCCATAATTGTGTATGAGTGTGGGGTTAGATGTTGGAGTAAAGTTCGGCACGCTGAGCATCAGTCAGAGAGCGCAGGAATACAGTCTGCTCACCGGGAGTCTTGATGGCAGCAAAGCGCTCGTGAAGCGATACGGCATCAGGGTCACCCTTAGTCGTTACCTGCTGAGGGGCGGCAGCTGCTCCGTAATACTCGGCAGCTCGTTCCTCGGCAGTCTTGGCTTCGGCTTTGAGTCGCTGTACATCTTCGAGTGCCTGGCGGTGAGCGCCCTCCATCCCTGCAAGCTGTTCGCGGGTATGAGTCAGGTTCTCGGTCAGTTCCTCGTTGGCGGCCTGTAGTGTGGCATTTTCCTGCTGCAAAGCGGAAAGCTGGGCGGTAAGCTCAGCCACCTGAGCATTTGCAGCATCGAGTTGTTCGTCTATTGTGTCCATATTAGTGTGGTGGGTGTCAAAATTGGTGGCGTATGGCGAGTTTCGCCTGTAGGGAATCAAGGTTGTAGGCAAGAGCATCCACCAATGAATGCTGCTGCGCTTCTGATCCGTAGAAAGTCTGTCCTTCCATGTCGGCTGCATCAATGTTGCGGCGGCGGGTAACAGCTTGCTTGAATGTCTCCCAAGTCGCATGCACCTGCTGGGTAAGGCGGGCTCTCTGCTCATCGGTGAGGCTGGTGCCCTCGACCCCGGTACTCTTGTATTTACCCGCAGAGAACACTTCCACCTTGAAGCCCTCCTTTTCATATCGGGCGGTAGCATCCAGAATGGGAAGTATCACGCCGATGGAGCCAACGATGGCAGATGGGCTGGCGTAGATGCCATCTGTCTGACTGGCAATCCAGTAGGCAGCGGAACAACATTGCCCGGAGGTGAAAGCGTACACATGCTTGCTATCGGATAAGGCCGCTACGGCATGCGCCAGCTCCGGCGTTCCGTTGACAGTACCGCCTGGGGAATCAATGTCGAGGATAACTGTGTGGATGGTATCATCGGCGGCAGCTTGGCGTAGTGTGTCCGAGGTCTGCTGCATATCACACAGGCGAATGCCCCAGACTTCAGCCCGAGCTTTCAACTGAGGGCGAACCTGACGCATCATGGTTCCGTGAATCGGGATTACAGCAACTCCGTTCTTTGCTGCATAGGGCGCGGTAGGAGCTTCTTCTTTACCTGTCTGAACTGGAAGAGCCGTGCCGAGGGCAGCAGCGAGATTTCGGTAGGCTTCCAGCGTAATCAGCCAGGGCTGCGTGGGGGATGCGGTTACGATGTTCATTGCGGTGAGGATTGTGTAAAGGATTGAAATAAGTCCTGCGGAGCGAGGCCATACTTGGCTGCGGTTTCTCGGATAAGTGCCATCTCCCGGGCTCTTGTCTCCAGCTCATGGTTGATGTCACAGCCCAACTCAGCAAAGTGGTCGGTAAGCGTTTTCAGCCCCGCCTTGATGTCCTCGCGATTCTGCTGGCTTTCACGCCCGGCATCGACTGTGACTCTGCGGGGAGTCACGAAATCGACCTCCGTCCAGTTTTCTGCGGGTGGCAGTTTGCCCGCCGAGATGGCATGCCCGATGACAAATAGCCATATCGGGCGAAGCATCCGGTCGATGAGCACATTCTGTCGGTAACTGAAACGGCGGTCGGCTTTCGCAACAATAAGACGAACTCCGGCTCCTCCCACCTTGGAAGAATCGCTGGAGAACTCGTAAGGTAACAAGCCCAATGCGCTGTCGCGTTGCAGGTAATCGAGGAAGCCTTGGAACGTGGGGCTGGGCCTGTTGCTCTGAAAACTCTCCAGAGCTTCATCCGGTTGAAGCTTCACCAGCTTGCCGCCAAGGATGGTCTGTAAGAAGCCGGCATCGCTGCCGCTGGGCGTGCGGGGCGTATCTATGCGGAAGTCGCGGTCATCCACATTCACCTTGTTGGTCTTGAGGACGCGAGCCACATCGGCGTTGTCCTTTACAGCATGCTTCTCCAAGGCCAGCAGCTCCATGACATCCAGCATGTGGTTGATACTGTGCTGCAAAGTGGGGAATCCGCGTAGCTGGGAAACGGCATCGGGGTCGAAGATGTGCAGGACATCGTGAGCAGCCAGATCCGTAAAGCCGCCATCGTCCTTGAGCAAGCGATAGGCTACGGGCTTGCCTACGCCGGAAAGCTTTACACCATCAATGAAAGGAGACTCGGAGTTGTCGATGTCGGTTGAGCCGATACGATGGCTTTCGATGAGCTGTATCTTAGGATCGCCATTTTCCAGCGTTTTGAGGATGAAGATTTCCCCATCCACGTCCAAGGCCTTACAGGCAAGGTGTTCGCATTGTATCAGGTTGAAACGACCGGAGATGTCGGCATGCCTTGCCCAGCGGGTGAAGTAGTCCAAGGCTTTCTCGTTCCAAGCGGCATCCTTGGATGCAGGCTGCGGCAGAATGCCGTCTCCGATGGAGTACAGAGCCATGCTGCCTACAATCTCGCGCAGGAACCCGCTATTCTTTACGAGGTAGCGGCTGCGGCGTACCAGCTCGGAGCGGATACCGGGGGAAAGGTCGAGCGTTGCATCCTGCGGAGCGCTGCCCGGCACGCTTGCCCGGCGCGGCGAACGATTAGCCCCCTCAAAGACTGAGGTGGTGCCGAAGAACACACGAGCTGCAAGTCGTTGGATGAAGTTCATAAGGGGAAGCGGTAGGGGGCGCGGGATAATGAGCTGGAGGCATGGGACTCGTCATCGGCTTGGCGCTCGAAGTGAGTCAGAGCGTAGGCGCATTCCTCCAAGATATCGGTGATGGGCATGGTGAATTGCTTGGAAACAGACGTGCTGCCATCATTCCAGCTCATGATGGTCTTACCCTCCATGAGCAGCTTCTTGGCATTGGCTTGTATCTGCTTCACTTCCTGCTCGGTGAAGCCTTTGATGAAGAGTCCTTTTGCACTCATTTCTCAAACTCGTTTCGGGCTGCGGTACTGGTGGCGTACAGGCTGAGCTGGTAATGGGGCTGGTCAACAAAGCTCGTCCACGTTCCACCCCAGGTAATGCCCGGAGTCTGAGTGTAGAGCTTGCCTACTTTCGCATACAGGGGATGGTCACCGAAGTATTCCTTACCCTTGAAGATGCCGATGTCCCACGCAATGCCGAAGTTGTGCATGCTCTGGCCACCACGGGCTTTGGTGACGCGCGGGCGTTTACGATAGAGTGCGTCCTGTTCCTTGTAGGTGCGAGTACCGCAGATGATGCGGACATCGTACCCCTCGGCTTCAGCTACAGCCTTGGCTGCTTTGAGCCAGATGCGGGCGGCTCGCTGAGCTTCCGGGGTAAGCGTGGCAATGTTGCGCTCGGAGCGGTCATCGAAGCTGCCATACTCCGTTTTCAGGTGGGCGGCATCGTTGAGCCATTCATGGGTTGCAGCCTTGGTCTTGCGGCCATTGACGCCATCTATCTTGCCGGGCTTGTATCCGGCAAAGGTCAGTAAGCGCTGCCAGAACTGCACGTCCTTTTGCACTTGTGCCAGAGTATCAGCCATTGGTATTGTCCTCCTTGTCTTTGGTTACAATGCCGATAGCACCGGCAATGGCGATGCCAGCTGCGATAATCTGCTCTGCAAGCTCTGCGGAAATGGTAGCTCCGCAAGCGGTTACAAGGCCGATAAGGCCAAGCCACGTAGAGCGCTCCTTCAGTCGATTGAAAATGTACTTGAACATACCCTTGCGGGCGTGTCAAAAACAGACACAATCTAAGCCGAAAGAGCTTGACCGAGACGGCAGAGCGAACTATAATAACCGCCACAAACTTTTACACTTATGGCTACTATCACCAAGAGAGAACTCGTGAATATGGTCTGCGCTCAGCTGGACAACGGCTGCACTCAGGCAGATGTACTGGAGGTTGTACAGAAGATGGTGGATTCCATCACGGAAGCTGTCAGCAACGGCGATACTGTGGTGTTCCGCAACTTCGGTACGTTCTGCCCTAAGGAGGTGAAAGCTAAGGTCGGTCGCAACCCCAAGGACCCCGGCAAGGACGTGGCTATCCCCGCCCGCACAGTTGTGAAGTTCAAGGTCGGTAAGAACCTGAAGGACGCTGTGGCCAAGCTTTCCAAGTAAGAATACTTTACCACACAAAAAGAAGAGGACGTATCTGCTCAGGTGGATACGTCCTCTTTCATTTACAGCCACTTGGCTATCTTGTGGGCGAATTGCCAGTTGCGGCAGGTTCGGTAGCTCTTATGCCCGATGTGCGGGTCTGCCGGGTCGATGTCCTCTTCGCTGAATGTAATCTCCTCGGCGTTCTCGATTTCAATCTCAATGCCATGGCGTGAGACTCGCAGGATGCTTCCCTCTTTCTCCCGGAATGCCAGATGGAAGTTCCGGCTCCAGACGTAGGGTGAACTCACTCCGCACAGGTAATGGTATGGGGCATCCGGCAATGGCACATTGTGCAGCTCCTGTATGCTTGGCCGGATAGAGGCGTTGTAGTCTCCGATAAGGCTATGCGCACAATGCTCACGCAGGTTCACTCCGTGAACGTGTTTGAGCCAGAGATAGGAAAAGCGGCCTGATACCTGAATTGTTCGGATGATAATCATATTGGTTCAGCGTCTAGTATAGCACAATCTCGGACAATTTTCAAACTCTTTTTACACAAATCCACGTTCACTTTCAATCCTTTGCATAAGTTCAGCGGTCAGCTTTTCATGCTTATTGTGGCGGTAGTTACCGGGGTATTCCATGTTGAACTCGGTGTTGATGGCTTCCTCAATCTTCTCCCGGCTGAGCTTCTTCGGGTGGTAGGCTATGGCGTAGAGCTGGGGTAGCGAGTCAGAACCGAAGAACTCGACTTTCTCGAAGTATTGCAACAGCAGCTCCCGGAGGCTTTCGTGGGTATGGAAGTGCTGCATCGTCCAGACGCCGCTGCGGTAGGTCGCGCCAAAGTTTTCTTTATCGAGGAACTGGATATCGCGGCCGTGGCTGTTGTAGGTCTTGAACGTCTTGAGACGCTCGGTAAAATTGAGCGAGCGAGTACCGATGTAGATGCGGCCGTCCTGCTTCAGTAGCGCGTTACAGGTAGTCAACACGGCATGTTCAAAGCGGCTGTTCACCACGGAATTGAGTACGCTGTCCAGCACCACGGCATCATACAGGCCATTGCGGCTCAGGTCGGCATGCAATCCATTGATTTGCTTCACGACCTCGCGTACATTCAGCACGCCCTTGTCTTGAAAGTGGGGTTCGTAGGCAAGTAGGTTGTAGCCACGTTCGGAAAGCATCTTGGCGTAGGCACATCGCCCGGCACCGAAGTCCACAGTACGCTCGGTCTTTTTCAGCGTGGGGATAACGTGGTTCTCGTAAAGGGTGGAGACGATGAGTCGCTTCTTGCGTCCCTGCAATCGGTGCATCTGGCAATGCAGCTGGTTGTAGGACTTCACGCCCAGGGCATCGTAGAAGTATTGGCCGTAGTCGAGACTCAGGTAACGAAGCATCTCAGCCTCCTGTTCCTGGGGAATCATGTAGCAGAGACAGGATACGCGAAGCTGTTTGCAAGCTACAGCGTAGTCAGAGTTGAGCAACACGCGCCCATCTTCGGAACATACAACGCTGCCCCAGCTGCCATAGCGCATGATAAGCCCGCTCATGCCGTTAATGATAAGAGCATTGGCATTGCGCTTGAACTGGATGCGCTCGTGTTCCAGATAGCAGTACGTCTCGGGTTCTAGTTCGCAATCGTCCAGATTCAGCGTGACCGGAGTCTTGTTGGTTTCGATGCTATTGTGGAAAAGGTTGAAGCGGATTTCATCGGTGCGGGTAATACCCTGCAAGCGGATAGCCGGACAATGGGTTAGCCCGATAGCTTTCATGGCGCGGGTTCGCTGGTGTCCTGCAGTCAGGATGCCGTTCTCACCGTTGATGATAACCGGCTTAATCACACCGAACTTCCGCAGGCTCTCCTGCAGAAGAACGAACTTCTCCTCGTCCAGATGGCGAGGGTTGTAATCCGCAG
>CALABM010000075.1 GCA_937885815.1 uncultured Verrucomicrobiales bacterium
GCCCACCTTGCCTCCGGTAATAGTGATGGTCGTATCACCCGTAGAAGCTGTGAGGTCCGCGGTGCCATTGCCATTGATATGGTGACCACCGATGATGTCACCTGTCAGTGTACCACTGTTGATGGTGATATGGGTATTGCCCAGGCTCAGGCTGGTATTGCCGTAGTCTACATAGGAACCACCGATGATACGCTGTGTAAAGGTACCGCCATTGATGGTTACAGTAGATTCGTTGATGTTACTGTTGCAGCCGGCGGCCAGATAATTGCCTGCGTAGATGGCACCATTGAACGTACCGTTATTGATGGTGATGCCGGTGGAACCGATGGTGTGAGTGGTGCCAGAGGTTCCAGCATTTGTACCACCGATAATATCACCGAAGGTACCATTCTTAATGGTGATATTGGTGGAGCCGATGTTGGTGTTGCCCTTATTACTCCAGTTACCGCCCACTATCTTCTTATCCTCAGCCATGGAGAGCCCAGCGAGATCCACGGTGATATTGGTGCTGCCGGTGATGGTCTGAGTCGGAGAGTTCTTCGGTTGGCCATTGTAGTTACCGCCCACGAGATGTTTACCGAAGGTGGTGGCTGTGCCGCTGTAGGAGCTCAAATCAACGGTAATGTTGGTATTGCCATTGATGGTCTGGTCTTTGCTGACGTTATTGCCCCATGCGTAACCGCCGATAACCATATCGGTGGGCAGGCTCATGTTTACAAATGAAGGCAGCGAGTCCGGATTCGCGCTGAGAGCGGTGTAGATGAAGATGTTGGTATTACCATTTTGGACGGCAGATTGGTTATGTGCAACCGTACCGGAACCGATGATGGAGCCTGATACATCACCGCTGAGTATGGAGATGTAACTGCTGCCATTGAACTGAGCGCTTTGGCCATCCTTGTGAATGCCACCAATGATGTAACTCACCGTGGCGCCGTCAAGGACGATGTGGGAATCTCCGTTGAAGTCCGCGCGAGTGCCACCGCCCCAGTTATTGGCATAGGTGCCACCGATAATGGCCAGATAGTTGCCTTCGCTGGCTTTAATCCATGTGTCCCCGGTGAAGGGGGCATCAATGGCGCCACCATATACCACAGCGCTAGTGTTGCCGCCCTTCAGGATGCCGGAGCCGCCCAAGACCGTGTCCGTGGCATCTGCAGGAATCTCAATCTCAGGGAGGGTGTCCGGAGCAGTGGCGATGCCGGCACCGCCCCAGTTTATATCCCAATCGGTGTGGAGCGCTGTCATCGTCTGCAGATACCAGTTGCCATCCTTAGAAGTAAGGGTGTATTCATCAGCCTTGAGGCCGGCTACCTGAAGCAGGCTCTGATCCGTAGTCTCGGCGATACCCAGATTGACACCGGTGGCCAAATCCTCAGCAGAAAGAGCGAAGAGGTCGATGTTGATAGCGCTTGTCAGCTGGCCCAGGGAGATAACACTCTTGGTGGTATCAGTATAGGAGAGCTGAAGATTGTTACCCAGAGCTACGGCTGAGCCGAGGTCCAGAGTACCCTCATAGTTCATGGAAAGAATACCCTTGAGCGTGGCTGCGCCCGTCACAATCATGCTGCCTTCACCGGTCTTGCTGAAGTCCTGCAAGGTAACGTCGCAATCCAGGGTGAGGAGATTATCTGCGGCCTGAGATACAGCGCCGATGATGATTTCGCGTTTGCTGGCATTGGTAATGGTGCCGTTGTAATCTACCACGGTGGCGAAGCCGGCACCGCCTGCATCGTTGCCGCCGGTAATAGCCAGATTGCCGGTGCCTGTCAGCTGGCTGAAGTTAAGAGCACCGTTCCAACGGTATTCTACCGTGGAATCATCCTGTACGATGAGTGACTTGAAGGTCGTGCCGGAATTCTTGTCCTGGTCTTCCATGTACAGTCTGCCGCCGTTAAGCACGATGTCCACACTGCTGCAATCAGTAGAGCTGTGGTTAATCCGGAAGGTGCCGCCGGCGTTGATGGTGACGCTACCGCAGTCCAGTTTATTGGTGCC
>CALABM010000076.1 GCA_937885815.1 uncultured Verrucomicrobiales bacterium
AGCTTCGCCGCAATGTAACGTGTCTGTTTCAGATTTGCTGGTGAAGGCGGGGGATTAATCTTAACCTTCAGAAAAGGGAGCCCGAAGCAAAAGGATTGCCTCAATTTATTAAAAAGGTAGGAAGTGTAACTGGGCCAGCATAATCAGGCTACATTATATTTTAGCGCCCCCTCCTGTTTGAGAACGAGAGGGGGCGTGTTATTGTTATGTGATGGGTGGAGGCAGTAGCTCCGCTAGCATGTGGTGCACGTCTTCTGTTTTTTTAGGTGGTGTTTTGGTGCTGCTTTCCTTTTCTTCCTGCAGCTGAGCTAGGCGAGTGTCTTCTGCCAGAGCCTTGAACTTATCTGCTTGGCTGAAGTCTCCGCTTTCATCGCGGAAGATGCTTGCCAGCCAGTCTCGTTTTTCTTCGATGGTTAGGTGTCTTTTCTTTCGCATGAGTGGTGGCGGTGTGGAAGGAAACGCAGTAGGTGAGCGACAAGCTGCTTTCCATCATTAGTGAGTACATAGTAATCCGTTTCTCTGTTCTGAAGGTGGATAAGTTTCTGCTGTTCGAGGCGGCGCAGAGAATTGCCGATATTGCCGTTATTGCAGCCGTTGTTGAGAAAGGTGTTCATGTCCTCCTTGTAATGAAGGCCGGCTGCTAGGCAGAATAGCAGGCGCGCATTTGCGTCGCTCAGTTCGCTTTCGCCCAGCGTTTTGAGCAGGTTACATGCAAAATCTATCGCTTTCATGATAAGTTGTTCACAGAGTTATTCACAATGTTGGTAAGTTGTGTAATGGTTTTATGATTAGTTTGTTGTATGGTTTGTTATCAAGGTTATACACAGAGTTATTCACAAAAGTTACCCTGTGAGTAGCATTTTCTCCAGAGTTTATAAAGCGGGTGAGAGTCATTAGAATGAGCCTGTACGGCATTGAGATGAGCGGCTTGGGGGAGGGCGAGCCTGTGGTATTCCTGTGTGAGAGCTTCACGAGCGGTGGTGCTGCTGGTCAGGGGGATGCAGAGTTTACAAGCCAAGCGTGTGGCAAAGGCCTCCGTGAACATGGGATCAAAGAGCAGGGGATTTTCTTCATCCTTGATGTAAAGCAGTTCAATTGTTTTTTCCGGGCAGTAGATGGCACGCCCGCGGAGGGCCCAGTTTGGGCTGTTGACTTCCAGCACGCGGAGGCAATCGGAAGGGAGGCTGTGCATGAAGGGCGGAGAGTCGGTAGCGGTGTCTGCACGGAGGGTAGTGAGAGTGGTAGCGAAGGACCATCTGTTCGTACAGAGAAGTTCTCTACGCACGGGGTGGTAATGCTGGTAGCAGAGTCTGGATGCGGGGGAACCGCTGAGGGAAATGCTGCTAATGGGGGCTTCTCCCAGCTTGGCGAGGGCGAGATTGCAGATGCTGAGAGCCGAGGTCTGTGTATCTGGTGGTGCGGTATTCATGGTGAAGGGAACTAAATCCGAGTACTGAACAGGGTGGCACAGTCCGGTGGATAGTGCAAGGGGGAAAGCTCATCGCCGCAAGAGGCCGTCCGTGGGCGGCTGCGACTATGCGGAAAATGGCTTGGAACAGCGGCCGTGCCGGCGTATTGTTTGGGCCATGAGCACTGATGCACGTTTAACAGCATTGCGTTACTACCGGGCTGCGGGGCGGGATTGCGCCGCGGATTTGGCGGCTCTGGTCGCGAATCCTCAGGGGGTGGTTTTATGGTCTCCCCGTCTGGTGGTTCTGATGAAAGCGGCGGATAGCCGCCACCCGGAGCAGTGGGAGAATTTGTCGGAAAGCCCGGCGGAATCAGACGGCTGGTATGTGCACTTGCTCACCGGTGAGCTGGGATTGGCCCGTCGCTTGGCAGCGGAAGTACCGCGGCGGAGCTGGGCCTGTTTTCAGCGTGGGCTGCGCAGTACTGTTCCGCACCGTTTGTGCTGGCAGCGCCTGATTTCTCCAATACAAAAGCAACATTAACATATAACAGAAAGGAACACCGATACTATGGGATTCGCCAAACCCTCCGCCCCTGCCGTTGATAACAGTCCGGCGATTGTGTCAGAAGTTATTGATTCTGATGCTGCAGCAGATTATGATCAGAAGGCCTCACGCCGAAAGGGACTTCTTTCCACCATTCTCTCTGCACGCCGACCGCAGAATTCGGGCGGTATGAAACCCGCCTCCACCCCTTCAGGTAACGATACACTGGGATGAGTTCGCATATGGAACATGATTCCTTACTTGGCGTTTATCATGCGCTGCGAGCCTCGCGGGCTCCATGGGAGAGCTGGTGGGACCGCCTCAGGCGCTATGTATTACCCTCGCGTCAGCTCTCGGGGGAGAATCTGCTGCCGGCGGATGAATCCGCGGGGGATGCGCATCGGCTGAGTGACACCACAGCTGTGGAGGCCTGCCAGAAGTTGGCCAGTGCTCACATGAGCTACATGACCCCCAGCAATGAGCTGTGGTTTAAGTGGACCAGCCCGGACCCGGCAGCGGGTGATGAGGCGAGTGCCTGGTACAACCGTTGCTCGGAAATTGCGAACCGTGAGCTGGCGCTAAGCAACTTCTATACCGCTTTGCATGAGTGCTTTCTGGATCGTGTGGGGCTGGGCACCGGTAGCTTGTTCTGTGGGAGCAGCCGCAGCGGGCGCTTGTTGTTCCGGCATATTCCTTGCGGGCAGTTTGTGTGTGCGGAGAATGATGAGGGGCGCATTGATACCTACATGCGTGAGTTCAGCTTCTCTCCGCACCAAGCGGAGGCCAAGTTCGGCTTGGCCGCTTTGGGGCCGAGGGCTCGTACTCTCTGTGAGAAAGCTGCGGATAAACATACGCCCTGCCTGCGCTTTCTGCATGCCGTCAGCCCCCGTGAGCGCCGTAATCATTCACGACAAAGCGCTAAGAATATGGCGTGGCAGAGTATTTATTACAGCTTGGATGATAACTGCACCGTGCAGGAAGGCGGCTACCGCGAAATGCCCTACATGGTCACTCGTTTCCTTAAATGGGGAGAAAGTCCATATGGGCTTGCTCCGGCTCGCCTTGTCTTTCCGGATATTCAGCAGGCGCAATTTCTGAACCGCATCCTCGATATGCTGGGTGAGGTGGCGGCCTTTCCCCGTATACTGGAGCTGGCTAATCAGGTGGGCGAGGTTGACCTGCGAGCCGGAGGACGTACGCTTATCAGCCCCGAGAGTGCCAGCCTTGGTTTCCCCCGCGAATGGGCCACCCAAGGGCGGTATGATGTGGGCATGGAGCGCTTGAGGCAGAAGCAGGATGCTATTAACCGCGCCTTCTTTATCCCCATGCTGGAGCTCTGGAGTGAGCGCAAGCAGCAGATGACAGCCGCTGAGGTATATGCGCGAGAGAATGAGCGAGTGATGCTCTTCTCGCCGTCCTTTACGCTTTTCGCCTGTGATTTTCAACCGCTGATGGAGCGCGTGTTTGCTCAGCTTTTCCGCATGGGAAGATTCCCGAAGCCGCCTGTTTCAGCCATGCAGACAGACCGCCGTGGGGAGGCCACCATCGCAGAGCCTCATGTGGTCTATCAGGGGCGAATCGCCATGATTATGCGCCGCATCCAGTCGGAAGGGCTGGAGCGAACACTCGCTCGGCTGCAGGCCATGGGCACCATGGATTCTGCTCTGGCTGACCACGTGGACCTCGAGACTGCTTTCCGCCTAGCCGCGCGCTTGGATGGCGTGCCTGAGCAGGTGCTGCGCTCGGAGCATGAGGTGAAACGACTGCGCCGCGAGCGTGAGCAGGCTGCAGAAGCCGCGCTGGCCGGGCCGGGAGCTCCGGTCGCGCCCTCGGCGGATGCGGGCCCGGCGCCTTCCATTATGTCACTTTCCGGGGCAGCCCCTGAAGCATTTTTGCCCACGCTATGATTCTTCCCGCCCCGAAAGAAAGTATAGAGCGTGCACGAGCTGCGCGCCGCCGCCTGCTGGCGGTATTCGGCACCCCTGAAGGCCAGCAGGTGCTCTCTGAGCTGGAAGCCCGGTTCGAGACAGAGTTGCCCGTTTTTCAGGGCAAAAGCGGGAGCTATGACCCACTGGACGCCATGCGCCGTGACGCTCACCGCGAAGTATTCCTTGTTATCCGGCACCAGCTCGCACTGGCTGCACGGGAAACAACACCCACAAACCATACCGAACATGATGCATAATAAGCCTGATATAAACGATGATACGGTCGGTGCTCAGTCTCGTACTGAGCTGCCTGAAACCACCCCCTCTTCAGTCTCTACCGCAGACGGCGTTTCTTTGCCGCCGCTGCCGGTGATGGATGCTGATGGCGCTTTTACCCCTGAGTGGTACAGCAGATTTGAGGAGCTGCAGCCCTATTCAGCTACGCTTGGCAAGTTCCGCCGCCCGGAGGCCTTGGCCAAGAGCTATGCCCTGCTGGAGCGAATGAAGGGATATCCGGATGTGGCGGATACCCGCCGCATGGCTGCCTTCCGTGCTGCTGTGGGACTGCCGGAGCAGGCGGCGGATTACGCCATTCCTCGCCCCGAAGATACACCGGATGAACTCTGGAACCCTGAGCTTGCCGCTGCTCTTTCTCAGGTGGCGCATGAGTACGGTGTGCCCGCCACAGCCATGGGGGCCCTCTGTGAGAAATATGCTGCAGAGGGGCGCCGTATGCTCGCCGGTGTGCGTGAGGCTGAGGCCGCTGCCATAGCTCAGGCGGATGCCGAGTTGCAGCAGGACTGGGGCCGCCAATATGAGGACAACATGCGTACCGTGGGGGATTTCCTCACCCATCTGGGCACCCGTGCCGGTGTGGATGTGGCGGAGCTGGTCTCGAACCCCGCCTTGCGGGCCAATGCGGATTTTGCGCGCATCATGCTTGCGGCAGCCTCCATGCTGGAGGAAGCGCCGATGCATGCCGGAGCGCCCATGGATTCCCGAGAGGAAGCTCGCCGCATTGCCAGTGACCCCACCCATCCCCTTCATGAACCTTACATGCGTACCTCACACCCTCGCCACCGCTACGCTAATGAGCAGTATGACCGCCTCGCTTTCGGCCGCCCGCTCTGAGTGAGCAG
>CALABM010000077.1 GCA_937885815.1 uncultured Verrucomicrobiales bacterium
TATGAAGGTGAGGATACCCCGGGGCTTTATGCTCGCAGCGCTGTTATTGGCTCGGTTACGAACCTGTTAACCTCTCTTCCTGAGCGGGTCATGGCGCAGCCACGTTATCGTGCTCCGGCTGTGCATGCTACTTGCACTCCGCTGGGGGATGGTCGGTACAGGCTGCAGTTTGATGAGCCTGTGCGAGCCCTTGCTTTGGGGCAGGTGTGCGCGCTTTACGCGCCGGACGCAGACCGCGGTGAGCGCCTGCTGGGCGGTGGCTTTTTTGAAGAAATCTGCTGATAGCCTGAAATGAAGCAGGTCTAAAAGAAACGTAAATTAAGCTAAATCAGACAGTAAGACGGAGAGTCGGGTGGCGATTCGCTTTTTTTGTTGCAATATGGCGCGTAATATGCTAGACTGCGCTGAAACATGGATGTTTCTTCCGCAAGTTTAGAGGCGCAGGTCGCGGTACAGAAGACCCGGGTACGGGAGCTGGAGGCGGAGTTGTCTGCAGCCCGTGCGGCGCTGGATGTTTCGCGTGCGAGGGTGCTGGCGCGGCAGCGTGCGGGCGTGCCGAACACCGGTGTGTTTTCTATGGTGAGCACTGCGGCGGCGGGGCCGTTGCATGTGTTGCCTCACACCGGGCCGGATATCTCCGCGAGTTCTCCGGCAGCTAATCGTCCTGCCGTACTGCTTCAGCCTTTGCCGCTCCATGATTCTTTGCGCCGCAAATGGAAGCTTGGTGCAGGGCTGTCGCCGGCCAGCGGCGCTATAGGTATAGGGTGGGAATCCGCGGCGGCTGATATGCCGGCAGGCGGAGTATTGCGCATTTACGGAATGCTTTGTGATGGCTCACCGTGGGAGTGTGAGGTGCCATTCAGCAGCCTAGTGAAAGAGGGGGGCGTTGTAATTGGGCGAGACGCTCGCATGTGTGAAGTTGCACTGGAGGATGAAAGCGTATCCCGTATGCATGCGCGTTTGGAAATCAACCACCTCGGGCTTGTTGTGTCTGACGTAAACTCCATGAATGGTGTTTTTGTGAACTCCACGAGGGTGGATTATCACTGCCCACAGCTTCAGCTGACGGATGGTGCAGTGCTGACGCTTGGTGAGGTGCCTCTGAGGGTGGAGCTCATATTCTCCACATAATTTTAAGTTTTTGTCGTTTTTACTAACTCATCGTATCTTATGAAGAGAGTATATATAAACATGGGATTATCACTTGCCGCCGGTGCTGCGCTGGCTGCCGGTGATTTGTCATCATCTGAACATCTATGGTATAGGCAGCCCGCTGTGGTGCCGAACACACCGCTGCCATGGACAGTTGTGCCGCATAATACAGAAAACCTTCCGGGAAAGGCGAATCGTGATACATGGGAAAGCCAGACTCTCCCTGTGGGTAATGGCCGTGTGGGTGGTACCGTGTATGGCGGTGACCATCTGGACTGTGTCGTGCTGAATGAAGTGAGCCTTTGGAGTGGCGGTGAGAACACTCCCGGAAACGGTAAGAATTATTTGTATGGCCCCGTATCCGGCAGAGAGCAGTTCGGTAGCTATCAGCCTTTTGCTAATCTTTATGTGGCATATGCCTTTTCCGGCGATACTGAGAACTACAGGCGCTCGCTGGATTTGCGCCGAGCAGAGGCCGTGACCACTTTCACCGCCAGAGGCGTGAAGCATGCCCGTACGTGCTTTGTCAGCCGTCCGGATGATGTGATGGTATACACGGCCAAGGTTGATAAGCCGGGTGGTCTCACGGCAAATATCGCGCTGGCTCCTTATCACAACGTGCAGTACAGTCAGGATGGTGATAACACACTCATCATGCGAGGTACTCTGGCGAATGGTGAGGTGTTTGAAGGGCGTATGCATGTGCGTACGAGAGGGGGCACGGCACGCTTGCATCTTCCTCAGGCTGAGGTGCAGGTATCCTACGGTGGTCGCAAGGATGCCATGTACTCCGCTTTTGCTCCCTCGCACCTGCCGTACGTACAAGTGTGCGGGGCTGACGCTGTGGAGATTTATGTGACGCTGGCCACCAACTACAAGATGAGCTATACTGACCACTGGCGTGGTGAAGATCCCGCTGTACATAACAGCCGAGTGCTCAGTGCTGCTCTGGAGAAGGGCGTGCGCGCTATCCGCGAAGATCATCGCCGGGATTTCGCCTCATTCTATAACCGCATGAGCGTGGACTTTGGAGATACGGCCGGTCCTCTGGCTAAAGCACCGACGGACCAGCGCCTTACATCATACCGCACACGCTTCGATCGCGGCTTGCCTACGGCTGACCCGGATTTGGAGGAGCTTATCTATAATTACGGCCGTTATGTGCTAATCTCCGGTTCTCAGCCCGGAAACCTCCCTGTAACGCTGCAGGGTATCTGGAATAATAAGGTGCATGCCCCATGGGCCTGTGACTATCATAACAATATCAATCTCCAGATGTGCTACTGGGGCGCTGAGGTTGCAAACCTTTCTGAGTGTCATCAGCCGCTTATAGATTTCATTCGCGCCATGGAGCAGCCTCTTTCCGAGAGTACCCGCAGACAGTTCGGTGAGAATGTGCGCGGCTGGACCACGCGTATTTCCCAGAATCCCTGGGGTGCCGGTGGCTGGGTGAAGTGGAATCCTCCTGTCAATGCTTGGTATGCTCTTCATATCTGGGACCGCTACCTGTATTCTCAGGATGAGACTTACCTGCGAGAGGTGGCATATCCCATGCTGAAGACAATCTGCCACTTCTGGGAAGATGAGCTCAAGGAGGTCGGCGCACAGGGCCGTGGTCTGCAGACCCGCCAGAACGAGAACCGCCCCGTGCAGGAGCTGCGCGTGGAGGAACACCCCGAACTTGCTGAAATTAAGGAGGGCGCTCTGGTATGCCCCATGGGCTGGTCTCACGAATGGGGCCCGCTGGAAGATGGTTGCGCCCATGATCAGCAGCTCATCTGGGAGCTTTTTGATAACACAGTGCGCGCCGCCACTATTCTGGGGGTGGATGCAGAGTGGGCCGCTCAGCTGGCAGACAAGCGAGACCGCTTGGTGGGGAACCGCATTGGCCGTGATGGTTATCTGCAGGAGTGGATTGTGGACCGCCCGAATATGGTGAGCGGCCAGCGCCATACTTCACACCTCATCGGCGTATTCCCCGGCACTTCCATCAGCTTGGAGCGTACCCCCGAGTTCGCTCGGGCTGCCATGAGGAGCTTGGAGCTTCGCGGCCTTTCTAAAGATAACCGCCGCAGCTGGACTTGGCCGTGGCGTTCTGCCCTCTGGGCACGCTTCCGCAATGCTGATAAGGCTTACAGTATGGTGCAGCACTATATCCGCTATAATGTGCTGGATAACCTCTTCGGTAACCATCCGCCCATGCAGATGGACGGCACCTTCGGCATGACCGGCGGTATGAGCGAGATGCTCATTCAGAGCCATGCCGGTGTCATTGAGCTGCTGCCGGCTATTCCTGCCGCTTGGGCGAATGGCCATGTGCGCGGTATTCGCGCTCGCGGTAATGTCACCGTGGATATGGAGTGGCGCAACGGTAAGGTGACGCGTTACCGCCTGACTACTACTACACCGAATCCCACTCCGGTGACTGTGGTGGTGAATGGCGAGCGCAAGCGTGTAACACCGAGAGTGCGCCGCTGATACTGCTCTTCTCATTTGAACCTATAATAAAAAAGCCGCAGCTGAATGCTGCGGCTTTTTTATGATTAGATTATATGGCTTACTGGATAGCATCGAAAGCCTGCTGGAGGTCAGCGATGATATCCTCAGCAGCCTCGATACCGACGGAGTAGCGGATGAGGTCGGGCTTCACGCCGGCTTCGATAAGCTGCTCATCCGTCAGCTGGCGGTGCGTATGGCTGGCAGGGTGCAGCACGCAGGTGCGGGCATCAGCCACGTGGGTCACGATGGAGGTGAGCTTCAGGCTATCCATGAACTTGATGGCTTCTTCACGACTACCCTTCAAGCCAAAGGCAATCACACCGCATGAACCGTTCGGCATGTACTTCTGTGCCAATTCATAATACTTGCTGCTCTTCAGACCGCAATAGTTCACCCAAGCCACTTGTGGGTTCGCTTCCAACCATTCGGCTACCTTCTGTGCGTTTTCGCAGTGGCGAGGCATACGGAGGTGAAGGGTTTCCAAACCGAGGTTCAAGAGGAAAGCATTCTGTGGAGACTGGATAGAACCGAGGTCACGCATCAATTGGGCGGTAGCCTTGGTCATATAAGCCATCTTTCCGAATGCCTTGGTGTAGGTCAATCCATGGTATGATTCGTCCGGAGTAGTCAAGCCCGGGAACTTTTCTGCATGGGCTTCCCAATCGAAGTTACCGCTATCTACAATTACACCGCCCACAGCAGTTGCATGACCATCCATGTATTTAGTAGTAGAGTGAGTCACGATATCGGCTCCCCATTCGAACGGGCGACAATTGATAGGAGTAGCAAATGTATTGTCTACAATCAAAGGAACTCCGTTCTTGTGAGCAATGCGGGCGAACTTTTCGATGTCAAGCACGTCGATGCTTGGGTTCGAGATAGTTTCACCGAACAATGCTTTAGTATTCGGTTGGAACGCTTTTTGCAATTCTTCTTCCGGTGCGTTGATGTCCACAAATGTACAGTCAATGCCGAGTTTCTTCATGGTTACGGCAAAAAGATTGAATGTACCGCCATAGATAGTCGAAGCGCATACGAAGTGGTCGCCAGCCTGGCAGATGTTGAAGATTGCATAGAAGTTGGCTGCTTGACCCGATGAAGTCAGCATAGCGCCTACACCACCTTCCAAAGCTGCAATCTTGGCAGCTACGGCGTCATTGGTCGGGTTTTGCAAACGAGTGTAGAAATAACCGCTGTCTTCCAAATCGAAGAGACGAGCCATCTGTTCGCTGGTGTCATACTTGAAAGTTGTACTTTGGTAAATAGGGAGTACGCGTGGTTCTCCTTTGGATGGTTGCCATCCCCCTTGTACACAAAGGGTAGCAGGACTAAAGTTTTTCTTTTCCATATATATGATTGTTTATATTGTCTATTTTTCTGTTAAACGATGCAAAAGTAAGAAATTCCTATAATTTAATGCCATTTTTTAGGAATATGTGTTACTTTTGCAGTAAACTAATAATTAACAATATGGAGGAAGATATAAAATTCAATCATTTCATGCCCGCTCAGATACGTTTCAGCGATGTGGATCAGTTCGGACATGTAAATAATTCGGTGTACTTCTCTTTGTACGACTTGGCAAAAACCACTTATTTCAAGGAAGTGTTGGGTATGGAAGAATGGGGTGATGTGGTGGTCGTGGTGGCCAACATCAATGCCAATTTCCTGATGCCGGTATTCTTCTCGGACAATATTGAGATTGAAACTGCCACAGTACAATTAGGTAACAAGAGTTTCACGCTGTTGCAACGTGCGGTAGTGAAGGGAACGAACGAGGTGAAATGCGAGTGCCGTACCACATTGGTGATGTACGACTTGTTGACCAAGGAACCGACACCGATACCGGAACATTACAAGAATGCGATTTCTCAGTTCGAAGGAAAGACATTAGAAGAATTAGCGAAGAAGTAAGATGCTTCTTCGCTTTTTTTTATAAAGACATAATCGGTTATGTACTTGCGTTTCTGAAAGTAAGTAAGTATATTTGCGAAAGTTAATATTAAATTTAGATAAAGAGTACATGAAAGACAAGAAGTTTTATCCATGGGTAGTCGTAGGACTATTGTGGGTGGTGGCCCTTTTGAACTATATGGACCGCCAGATGCTTTCTACCATGCAGGAAGCGATGAAATTGGACATTATTGAGTTGCAAAAGGCCGAAATGTTCGGTGTATTGATGGCCGTGTTCTTGTGGATTTACGGTTTCATGAGCCCGGTAGCAGGTATGATTGCCGATAAGGTAAGCCGTAAGTGGTTGATTGTAGGCAGTTTGTTCGTTTGGTCGGCTGTGACTTATTTGATGGGTTATGCCGCAGATTTCAACCAACTTTTGATTCTCCGTGCTTCGATGGGTATCAGTGAAGCACTTTATATCCCTTCTGCTCTTTCATTGATTGCCGACTGGCACGAAGGTAAGTCGCGTTCACTCGCTATTGGTATTCACATGACCGGTCTTTATACAGGTCAGGCTATCGGTGGTTTCGGCGCTACTTTGGCGGCTGCTCTCTCCTGGCAACAGGCATTCCACTGGTTCGGTATCGTGGGTATTATTTATGCAATCGTATTGATGCTTTTCTTGTATGAAAAGCCCAATCATATCAAGGAAAAACCGACTCCGGAGGCTGCCACCAAGAAGGGAAATCCGTTTGCCGGTTTGGGTATCGTATTGACTAACTGGGCATTCTGGGTAATCTTGTTCTATTTTGCTGCTCCGAGTCTTCCAGGTTGGGCTACCAAGAACTGGTTGCCGACCTTGTTCGCAGAAAGCTTGAACATCCCGATGTCTGAAGCCGGTCCTATCTCTACTATCACGATTGCTTTGTCATCGTTTGTCGGTGTGATTGTGGGTGGTATCCTCTCTGACAAGTGGGTACAGAAGAACATCCGCGGCCGTGTCTATACCGGTGCTATCGGTTTGGGTATGACCATTCCGGCATTGGCCTTGTTGGGCTTCGGTAGCAGTTTCGCTGCGGTAGTTGGTGCAGGTTTGTTGTTTGGTGTAGGTTATGGTATCTTCGATGCCAACAATATGCCTATCCTTTGCCAGTTCATCTCGGCTAAGTATCGTGCAACTGCATACGGTGTGATGAACATGGTGGGCGTGTTTGCCGGTGCGGCTGTGACTCAGGTGCTTGGCGCTTGGACCGATGGCGGTAACTTGGGTATGGGCTTCGCAATGTTGAGTATCGTGGTAGCGGTTGCCTTGGCATTGCAGTTGTTCTGCTTGAAACCGAAGACTGATAATATGGAATAATAAGAATTCTTCACTTCGTGTCATTCTGAACGGAGTGAAGAATCTGAATGCGTCAAGTGGATGTATTCAGATCCTTCGCTTAGCTCAGGATGACAAGGAATGGATAAAATGGTATAATATAATGATCGTATCAAATTTACAGAATAGTGCACGGGTGGAGAGCCTCCACCCGCTGTTCAAGCAACTCTTTGACTATGTAAAGGCAAACGATTTGCTGAATGCGCCTCTCGGACGCATCGAATTGGATGGTGATAATTTGTTCATCAACAATGTGAATCCGGAATGTATCGCTGCTGAAAAGCAAGTGCTAGAAATGCATCGTGACTACATCGATGTACATATCCTTCTTACCGGTAAGGAAACCATCGGTTGGAAGGCGATTGAAGATTTGAAGAATATCACTCAGGAGTATCAGAAGGAAGGTGATTGTGCTTTGTCAGACGACCAGCCGACTACCTATGTCACTCTCCAGCCGGGCGAGTTCTGCATCGTTTATCCGGAAGATCCACATGCTCCGATCATCGGCGAAGGTAAAATCAGAAAATTAATTGGTAAAGTTAAACTTTAAAAGATAAAGATATTATGGAAAAGATTATTGGTCTTATTGACGCTCCTTTTACTCCGTTCTATGAAAACGGTGAAGTGAACTTGGAACCGATTCCTGCATACGCAGCGATGTTGCAAAAGAATGGTTTGCAGGGTGTATTTATCAATGGTTCATCGGGTGAAGGTTACATGTTGACCGACGAAGAACGCATGAAGTTGGCTGAAGCTTGGGTAGCTGCAGCTCCAGAAGGCTTCAAGGTGATTGTTCACGTAGGTAGCTGCTGTGTGAAGGCTA
>CALABM010000078.1 GCA_937885815.1 uncultured Verrucomicrobiales bacterium
AATCATACAAGTTACCGAAAATCACCCTAGAGCCCGCCTGAAGCACGCTCTCATCATCCCGCCACACCGAATATCCATCCGCCAGAGCAAAGGAAACCTGAAGCCCACTACTGGTTGCGCCGAGCGTAGCCGTCAAATATCCCCCGGCATCACACGTCAGCTTACCGGCCAACGCACTCCAATCACCGCTAGCCAACAGATAGCTAACGCCTTCCCTAATAGCCATCGTGTTACCGAACGACACATTCAGTGAGGTAAAATCATCCCCCAAACTCACACCCTGAGCGCTCAGCACAGCTGTGGAGGAATCATAAACGCCGAACTGCAAGCTACCCCCATTCAATACAAGGTTGTTATTCAGTACTGCTTGACCACCATCATTTCCGCTCAGCACATTCAGGGTATGCCCGGCATTCAGTGAGAAAGCACCGCTGCCAATCGTCAGCTCTGCCCCTTGGGCTATGCTGACATCACCATGAATAGTGGGAGCATTGGTAAATACAAGAGCGCCTCTCAGAACGGACACGTCCTGCACGGTATTCGAAGCGTTTGTAAAGGTCTGCTTACCAGTTCCCTCCATCACAATGCTAAGGCCATATTCTGCATTACCATGAATCTGGCCTGCATACTGATACTCTCCGGAACCGGTTATAGTCAGCGTATTGCGGGCCGTTGAGGATATTGAGGTGGAATGAGCAGTAATGGCAGCCCCTGCAAAAACTTCAGAATACTGGGTACCATTCAGACCAGCAATGT
The DNA here is from genome assembly GCA_937885815.1 of uncultured Verrucomicrobiales bacterium. GTDB lineage: Bacteria > Verrucomicrobiota > Verrucomicrobiia > Verrucomicrobiales > Akkermansiaceae > Akkermansia. Next base: position 757 of record CALABM010000078.1, read on the forward strand.
GAGCATTAGCCGTATTGATAGCCAAGCCGGAACACTGCTGAGCGAGGCGGTCACCGTTCGTTACCCATGATGCGCTTTCCAGCGAAATGACGGCTTCCTGAGCCGCATCATCATGTGCCAATTCCAGCTGAGCCAAGCGAAGCGGTGCTATACTCCAATACGATCCGGAATAGGGATAATCCTGCACCACGCGTATCGTACCGGCAAACTCGCCGGGCCCCGATAAAATCATACGAGAGCTACCATAGTTGTGATGATAAGGCTGTACCTTCCACATAAGTTCACCACTGCCACTCAATGAGCCAATGTTCCACACATGGGCAATGGTGCTCTCCGTCTGGTGAATCGTCACGCTGTGATTATCACGAATCTCCAAAGCGTTGATTGTATGCGACTGAACGGACATATTTCGACCGCACAGGTTCACATCCACCGTCGTATCTGCCCCGAACGAAAGGGTGCCATCAATCCGGTTGAAATTAGCCAAGCTCAGGCTGGAGCTCTGGATATCCAAGGTACCGCCCTGAGTGTTGATATTGGAAGCACGCAGAGTAACAGCCGTACCCTTTAGGGACAAGGTTGCGCCGGCATCAGCACCTACCAAACCGGAAATGTCTGCGCTTGCGCCTACATCAAGAATACCGGTTCCGTGAGTAGCCGTTATGGTAGAACCTTCATTATATGTTACACCATTGCCATACATGGTACCACCATTGGCCAGCCTGATTAATGAGCCAGATGCCAGCGATGCGCCCTGAGCATACAAGGTACCGCCCACAATCTCAACCTTAGCCGCCGCTGCAATACCTACATTCCGGGCATTCACTTCACCACCCTGGGTAGCCAGAACATTCTGGGTAAACGTGGTACCATTCAAATCCATAGTACCACCATTAGCAATGGTAACGGCATTATCAGCATCAAAGGTGCCGCCGTTCTGCATCACCAACCTGCCGCCGTTCTGCACTGTGAGGCTATCGCAATCAATGGTACCTGCCAAATTGACAGTACCGGTAAGCACTACGTCCTTACCCTGTAAAGTACCACCGGCATTCACATTCACGGTACTGCCGACTGAATGCTGATTGTCAGCCAGCTGCCATGTGCCGCCGCCATTCAGATTCACGGTGGCGCCATTCAGCGAGCCGTCAGCAGCAGTAGTAAGCGCAATGCTACCGTTCGTAGCCTGCACATTCACCGTACCGCTATAATTCTGAGCAACATTAGTGAGATGAATCTCACCTCCGCTCATGCCTCCGGCATCCACATTAAGCGTGTCGGAGCCGCATAGCACATAGTTCACCACCATTTTGCCGCCACCGCCAAACCTGAGAGAGCGGAGGGCCTCCGTGGTGCCGGCTGCACCATACTGCACCGTACTGCCACTCAAAGCGCCAAGCTTGAGCCCGGCATGCGAGCTCATATCCAGCTGCGTGTTACAATCTTGCGTCAAGACCAGAGTACCCTTAGAAGCGGAGTCTATCACCAACAAAGTATCCTGCGCATTCTCAAGCTGCACCATAGCACCACCGGCATTCACTAACCACTTGTTGTCCGTATCAGCTGCCGCAGCACCCTCAAGAATGAGCTGACCGCGATTCAGGATCTTGCTGATACCTGAATTCACCGTACCACTGAAGGTGAATGACCCACCGGAGGCACCGGCATCCACCGTCATAGTGCCAGTTCCGGTCACATTGCCGGTATAGCTGGTGTTGGCATCCACGCCATCATTGAACTGCACGGCAAAGGTACCGCCATTGAGCTGCACATTGCCCTTGTGGCCGAAATAATCGCTGTAAATGCCGGTATCCTCCAACCGCTGTCCGCCTTCCACGTACTCCATCTGGTGGCGTACGCCTTCACGCATCATGTAGGTGCCGCCCTGTTCCACCGTGACATTTCCGGTAAGGCGTGCGTGGCTACCCAGTTCAAATGTGCCACTGTCACGCACAGTCACATTCATAGTGGCGTCAGCATAATGCCAATCGTCCTCGTTGAAATAGCGATTTTCATTACGGCCTGTATCAGAGCCTGTTCCGTGTACCGTATTGGTACCACTCAGCACTACGGTGCCCTGGTTCACCTGCAGCCCACTGTCAGCATGCTGCAGGTTGGTGCGCACACTGTTGAGCACCCAAGTACCATTAGCATCATACACCACTTTCAAGCAGGAATTAGCAGAATCAACAAAGGAGCCCAAGAAAGTCGTTTCACCACCCTCCTTGTATGTCAAAACGGACTCAGTACCAGCGCTAGTATTGGCAATAATAGCATCCTCTGTCAGCGCATTGATGGAGAAACCTCTTCTGTTGGAATCCGCAGCCTCAGCGGTTGTGTACCAGTCCATGCTGGTGCCATTCAGCTCCAGCGTGCCGCCACGGTTGCCGAAGGTCAAATCACGCTTAATTTGGTCTGCATTGCTGATGACAACGGTAGCCCCATTATTCACCAGCACATTGTAGGCAGCATAACCGCCCTCGCGGTTCAGGTAGGTCTTACCGGCGCCGCCCACATTGAGCAGGATGTGGTTATTGCCCGCCCCCTCGATGTACAGATTACCCTCGCCGATTTTGCGCCACTCGCGCATATAATCTTCCGGGTTGGTAAGCTGCACATGAACTTCAGCACCAGCATTCACCACGTAGCCGGCATGATTGAACAGGTTAGACTCACCGGCGGCAGAAGTAATGGTGTATGAACCGGCATTAAACTCTGCATAGCCAATACCCAAGTCCACCGAATCATTCAAGATAATGGTATTCTGAGCAGCCTGAGCATTAAATTGTAAGTTTTCTGTAGGGAAGAGCGTTTCCGTATTCTGAATAACATAGCTCTCATTGTAAGTGTACCAATTCTGCGTTTCCTTCAGGCTGGCAAGATTTCCCCAGGTATTCAGGCCATTCTTCAGGCCATTGAACGAAACGAGCGTATTGGTACCATCCGTGACTGTGCCACTCCACACTTCTCCGGTACGTGAACCATCGCTCAATTCACCGGTCTTGGAGTTAACTGCATTCAGGTAAATAGTGCTGACATCACTTACCATATTCACCACTTTAGTGAAGCTGTCAACAGTTTCTTGGTCAAAAGTGGGATCCAGCACAAAAACTGAGCCAATAGTACCGGAGGTCACCTCACCATAATTTGAGCCCACATAGCTATAGCACTGCTTGCTTTCATCCCACACGTACAAGGGACTGCCGGAATCGCCGGGCTTACTCACCCAAGTCAGAGGATTGCTTGCATTGATACCATCCGGATTGAACGACACCTGAGAAATCATCACCTTATGGTCAGAACCGCCATTTTGATACGTCCAGTTCGTGGTAGTAATACCGGCTGTAACATAATTATACCCGCTTATCAACTGCTCGGAAGAACTGTTCATTGCTCCGAGGTTGTTAGTATAAGGTGCAATCCACTGGCGACCACTGCCAACATGGTAATAGGTCAGACTGTTCAGACCATCGGACGCGGCGTTGTAGATGGAAGCGGGCGAAACATCGGTGATGATTTTACTGAGACGCACCACTTTATGGTCCGACAGGTTACCACTACCCACTGTCTCCTGATGAGAGAATGCGGATGATTTTACATACTCTATAGCCTTATACACGATGGCATTGTCATTACCGATGCCGTATACCTTATTGGTAAAGGTGGAGGTAAAATTGCGGTCGTGGTGTACCGCTGTAGCAATGGCTGCGGGAGATATAGCCGCTGCCGTGGCTACATGATAAGCACTACCGAAATCAATCATACCGTGTGCCAGCGTGTAATCAGCCTGACCACCCGTATAGGTAATCACCACCCCTCCCTCCTGCTGGCGTATATACTGCAATAATGAGTTAGCAGAGGCCTCAGTCACATAGCGGCCGGTATTCTGCCCGAAGTCCGTATAGGTAAGAAGCGTAATATCCCTATGCATTACCTCAGCCGATACCGGCATACTGGTAACGACAGCTACCACAGGCATAAGAGACATCAGACATTTAAAGAGAGAGACGGGAAGATGCAGTTTCATAACAAACTCCTACTAAACTACCACATCCACCTCGTGAAGTAAAGCGCAAAGGCCAGTGCTGCCCCAAATTCGGGGCTGTTTCAGATTTGCTGGTGTTTATCTCCAGTATGGCTCGATACAATGAAGTTAAGTCATTGAATATCTGATTAAGAATATTCGGTGTCATAAAAAATGCATTTTTGTAAATTTATAAGCACTCTAAAAAAGTGTTTGAAAGGTCTTTTCTGAAGCAGATGCAATTACTTGGTTATGGTTTCGTTCTCCGTGGGTTATAGAAAATATCTGCTTCATAGCCATCCTTACTCTATACTCGCAAGAATGCTCTATTTTACCTATTTTTACCAGCAGATTTGAAACAGCCCCATGGGGATGATATGTCCCAACATCTCCCCCACTCAAAACACCCCCTAAAACTTACCAACACGACAGAACACTCCACAAAATCAGCCGTTACGAATACAAAAAAAAGGAGAGCCGAAACTCTCCTTTTTTGCAAGCTTTTCAGGTGCTACTCCTCATCAAATAAAGGATATGCCGGCAATTGAGGATTTTGTGCCATGGATGATTGCAGTTTTTCAAATGCCTGTTCGGCGGTAGTGCCACGGCTTGCCATCATGACCTCTTCGCGCGTTTCGTTCCAATGGGCCAAGACCTCCGTAATCTCCCCGTCCCACTTAACCCACTCGGCATTTTCAGTCATAACAAGTTCGTAAACGGAAGTTACATAGTACGTGTTATGCATTGGCATGGCGTTTTCCTGGCCTAATAAGGTTTGATTTTCCTGCGAAGTCATGGTGCCGAACCTCTCACAAAAGATGCGGTTTTCTCTCTGTAACTTCGGCACAGTTGTATTTTCATAATCTTTGTGATAAGTTTCTTCTATCTTATGAGTGCCAACGGGAGTAAAAACAAAGGAAGTTTCTGTCAAACTGGCATTCTCACTTTTTGCCGGAGGATTGGGTTGACTTATAATTTCATCCTCCACTCCACCCAATGCTTGCAGTAAGTGCCAATTTACATAAGCCCCGGATTCTTCCGACAATTTCCACTGCTCCCACATGTAGCTTTCGTATTTTACGCCGCTGTTATACTCCCAATGGTGTCCACGCCGTTCACCGATAAGCGAGTCCCCCACCTTCTTGCCATTCAGACAAAAAGGTGACGCAGCATAACAAAATGCCCCATTGTGGTCGTATATGTAACACATCAAATCCTCATCTTGAATTCGACCATCCTGAGGGGGAACTATCTGCCAAATCTTCTCCTTGCGAGCATCGCCAAAGATATCCATCTCGAACATGACCACATAGCCACCATGCGGATAATAGGGAAAATCCAAACGATATTCGTAGCGATTTTCAACAAAGGTGACTAGATAAGCTCCATTGATGTACCCCTCGTTACACCGATCACAATCCCAAATAATATGCCCGGAAATCATATCCCTCAGTTTACGCGAAACCTCTGTCGGCAACTCTGTAGCAGTGACTGGAAGCTTTGATGACATTGCCTCGGCATTGAGAAGAGACAATACGAGAGAAGTTAAAAAAAGAAAAGTTTTCATGACGTAGGTTATGTTAACACGAGAGGCTATTTTTATAAAGGAAAAAGATAAGCACAGACGAATTGTTCATACGTGTCCCAAAGATTTGGGACACGTTGATTTACGAATTAAAACGCCGATGTTGGGATAAAAGAAAAATTGTGCCAATGAACGGGCTGTATGATACCCGGCCAAGGGAAATTCAGCTAAACACGCTGATTTTGAGTACACAATGGCTATATTCCCAAAAAATAGAACAAAGGCTTAAATAACATTGACGCACGGTAAAGTTCGCTGTTTACAAAATCCAATTAAACTTTTATAATACGAATGTCATGAGCGGAATAGATTTTTTCTTATTAGTAGGTGCCGGTGTGCTTGTTTTAATTATCTACTATTGGATTGTAAGCGGTCTGGTAGATACATGCGCATTTGCTTGTAAATTATTAAACCGCATTATAACCTGGCCGTTCCGCGCCCTTGGCCGCCTCGTCTCCCCTCAAAAGAAGAAAAATACTCAGCGCTTTCACTTTGAGGACGATGATATAGATATCCGCTTTTAGCATGACTTCATAGATGTACGAAAAAGGAGAGGGCCCCCATCCCCTCTCCTTTTTCGTCTATTGCTGTACTGAAGGCTTATTGAAACACATTTAGGTGCTAATTTTCATCATTAAATAAAGGATATGCCCGAAGTGGCGTATTTTGAGGCGTAGAAGATTGAATTTTCTCAAATGCCTGTTCGGCAGTAGTACCACGGCTAGACCTCATCACTTCTTCCCTAGTTTCGTTCCAATAGCGCAATCCATCGGTGAGTGCCCCATTCCACTGAATCCACTCGGCTTTATCAGTCATGATAAGCTCATAAACAGACGTGATGTAAAATGTTACCCGGGAAGTATTTTCAGCATATCCCACCTTATCTTCATTCGTCACCACATACTCACCGGTATCCGGATTCGTCCAAGCAAGTACTGGATAAGGCAAGTTCCGGACTTCTCTTTCAGCCGTCAATGTTCCTTTTGAAGAAAACATGTAACGGAGTTCTCGGTTCCCGCTCCACCTCACATATTCAGCATCATTTTCTCTTAATTCCCATTGATGCCATTCTCCCACATCCAGATACCACCCCCGCGATGTTTCGCCGCTCTTTCTAGAATAAATACACTGCGGATGCATGCTGTAGCAAAATTGTTCCTGACTGTAAAGATAGGCACTGCGTTCTGAATCCCCCTTATTCGGGAACGGCTCAAATACCATGTAGACCTTTTCCGGTTCCTCATCACCTACCAAATCAACAACAGCAAGCACCATGTATCCGCCATGAGGATAGTGATTAAAAGTGAGAGCATAACGGCCAGTAATTTGAATGGCTTCACAAGTGTAATCTCGGGCTGACAGATTGTGACCATCAGCATCCCAATGATACTGAGGCTTGGATGCCCCATAGATTAAATCTTGCTGCACTTCTGCTGGTAATTGCAATGCCGTATGAGGCAAAGTCCCACCCTGAGCCATGGCTACACCGGCTACACAAGTGAATAAAGCCAAGTTATACAAAAGTTTTCTAAACATAACGTCTCACATTATTCCTGGAAATCTCAAAATGTCAATAATTAACTTCATTCTGAAATTTCAACTCGAGCCAAACGCCAAAGCCCGGACTCATTCGCACTTTTTAGGTGCAATTTTGATTGCAACAGGAATTACCAAAGATAGTCGGTTGTTCACAAAAAATCATTTAAACACTGATAACTCAAGAATAAAGAGAGCCCCGTCATCCGACGGGGCTCTCTCCAACTTACTACCTATGAAACTCGATTCCTCCTTTTACTGACTACCTGCGCTCTCTCCTTCGCCTGCAGTCGGTGGAACCGATGAAGATTATACTACACACGCGAGCGTTTTGTTCAAGAAAAATTCGAAAAAAAATCTTTTTTTTATTCAACAGGCTCATCCTCGCGGGGGATGGGGGTCGTATCCACCTCATCCAACCTATTCTGCCAGAGGTAATAGCGCGTCTGCGAAATCAACACACCGGAAAGACCAATCATGCAGATAAGATTGGGGATAGCCATGAGGCCATTTGCGAAATCCGCGAAGTTCCAGACGATGCTGCTCTTGGGGATGACGCAGCCGACGAAGACCATGGCAACCCAGAGGACGCGGTAAGGCAGAATGAGGCGGAGGCCACCAAGGTACTGAAGGGCCTTCTCACCGAAGTAGGACCAACCCAGCACAGTGGAAACAACGAATGCCGCCAGACTGATGGTAAGCATGGCAGAGCCGAGCCCACCAACTGTGGCAAAAGAGTGATAGGTGAGCAGCTCACCGCTGGCTGAGGTCACCTCGGGTACAGCCATCACGGTCGTCGTGAGGGTAACACCGGTCAGCGTGCAGATGACGACGGTATCCCAGAAGGGGCCGGTGGAAGCCACGAGCGCCTGCTGCACGGGGTTATCCGTGCGAGCGGGGGCAGAGATAATGGGGGAAGAACCCATACCGGCCTCGTTAGAGAACAGGCCGCGTCGCACGCCGGTCTGCATGGCAATCATGATAGTCGAGCCGATAAAGCCACCGGCAGCTGCCTGATTACTGAAGGCACTTTCAAAAATGCGGCAGATGGCGGGCCACACATACTCGGCATGGGTGCAGAGCAGGATCACACAGCCAACCATGTAAACAATCGCCATGGTAGGCACGCAGGCGTCACACACACGGGAAATCCCCTTGAGGCCGCCAATAAGAACCGCCCCCACCAAACCGGCCAGCACCAAGCCTGTTACCCAGCCGGGCACATGCAGAGCGCTCTCAGTCAGCACGCCGGACACAGCGTTTGCCTGCGTGATGTTGCCAATACCGAAGGCGGCCACAGCCGTAAAGGCAGCAAAAATCCCCCCGAGCCACTTGCACTTAAGCCCGCGCTCCAATGCATACATGGGGCCACCCAGAATATTTCCCTTGGCGTCCTGCACGCGGTAACGAATAGCCAGAAGACTCTCAGCATATCGGGTGGACATACCCAGAATACCCGTCAGCATGCACCAGAATACAGCGCCGGGGCCACCGGTAGCCACAGCCACAGCCACGCCCACGATATTGCCCGTGCCCACGTTCGCGGCAAGGGATACCATCAGCGAGCTGAAATTTGAAATCTGCCCCTCCTTGTCCTTCTGACCACGCCCGAAGTAGTACTTCAGCGCGCGGAAGAAATACAGCTGAGGAAAGCGCAGGATGAGCGTGAGGTACAAGTGCGTGCCCAGAAGACCGAAGAGCAGTATATACCCCCAGAGAAATCCACTGGCATTTTCCAGAAATGAGTCAATTGCGTCCAACATATATGTACGTGTCATAGCATAAGCCATGAAGAGCGTACAGTCAAGCATTTATTGAGGCTGAGCTAATGCATTATCTATGATACACCC
>CALABM010000079.1 GCA_937885815.1 uncultured Verrucomicrobiales bacterium
CCCGTCAGTGCGAAGCTGAAGGCATAGCAGATATCTTCCGCGCCGCCGGCTTTGAGTGGCGCCTTGCCGGCTGCTCCATGTGCTTGGCCATGAATCCGGACCAGCTGAAGGGTGACCAGATTTGCGCCAGCACCAGCAACCGTAACTTCAAGGGCCGTCAGGGTAGCCCCACGGGCCGCACCCTGCTCATGAGCCCGCTCATGGCCGCAGCCGCAGCCGTCACCGGCACCATCGCAGATCCGCGTGAGGTGTTCGACATCCGCTAACTCCCAGCCCACTTCAATCACATGCCTCTTAACAAAATCATCACCATCTCCGGCAAAGCCGTTCCCGTACCCGGTGCCGATATGGACACCGACCGCATCATCCCCGCACGCTTCCTCAAATGCGTTACCTTTGATGAGCTGGCCGGCACCATGTTCTACGACGAGAGATTCAACGCTGACGGCAGCAGCAAAGGCCACCCCATTGATGCCCCCCAGCATGCCGGCGCCACCATCATCCTCGGCGGTGAAAACTTCGGCTGCGGCTCCTCCCGCGAGCACGCTCCTCAGGCCATCAAGCGCAGCGGCATAAAAGCCATCGTAGCAGAAAGCTTCGCCGAAATCTTTTTCGGCAACAGCTCCGGCATCTGCACGCCCTGTGTCTGCGCCTCTCATGATGATTTGCAGACCGCCATGCGCATCACCACCGAGCAGCCGGAAACAGAATGGACGCTGGACTTGGCTTCCATGACCCTCAGCTGCCCCGCAGCCACCCTGCCCATCACCATGCCCGCCGAGCCGAGAGAAGCGCTCATGCAGGGCCGCTGGGATGCTGTGGTGGAGCTCATGAATGCACCGGAAGCCGTGGCCGCGCTGGCAGCAAAACTCCCGGCTCCGGCTCTCTCCTGAAGTTTCTCTTCATGCTGGCCACCATCACACCTCTGATTGCACGCGGCGTCATTGATAACACGCTGCAGGACCTCATTGATTTGCGCCTCTGGTGCACAGATGAGGCAGAGCCGCTGCACCTTCGCATGCGCGGCAACTGCTTGCGTGATATCGCCGGGTGCAGGCTGGCGTTTACCAACACGGCCGCCGGCAGCCCGCCAGCGGCCATGCCTCCACTTATTGACGAGCTGCGCCGCTCCGCCGGCACAGCTCAGTTCACCGCAGGAGACATCACCTTCTCCCGCCGTGTGATGGAGAGAGATAATCGCCAGGCCATTGCGAACCATCTCTATATCGAGTTGTTCGTGAATGAAAGTGTGCGTGTGCTCATGGAGTTCAGTGCCGTGAGCTACACGCTTTCCCTGCCTCAGTGGGAACAGAACTGGGAAGGTGATAATCTGCAAACCCTCCTGAATATGGAGGCCCTGCGCGCCCACGTGCGCAGCAATGTGAAGAGCTACAAAGGCCCGGCCATGGCTGGCCTTGGTGAAGACATGCCTCCCTGCGAGTGGGATTACCGCCTGAACCGAGCCGAGGCGTGCATGGCAATCTACCCCACCATTCATGAAAAGTTCGGCCCCATGCCCGGAGGCTATCTTTCCGCCGCGTTCGTGATGGACCGTACCGAATTCCTCGGGCAGGTCGCGTTGGAGGAGGAAGCTGACATGCCGCCGGACCAAGAAATCATTAATCATGATTGGGAAGTGATTGACTTCATGGCACCATACGAAAAAGAGGTGCGTATAGCCATGCGCCATCCGCTTTTCGAAGAAACCTCCCGCATGACGGCTGTGGTGCAAGAGCAACTGCTGGAAAAACACCGTGCCAGCCTCAGCCAGAGCAAAGACGGAGCGGCCTTCCTCTCGCTGTATGCCGGCATCGTCACCCACACCTTATCCACCATTCTGCTCACCGGGCAGGAGCTGTACTCCACGGCCTTGGCGTCTGAGCGCATGGAAGCCCTCTGCCGCCGTCTCTCTTACTTGGCTCAGATGCTTGAAAAACTCCCGCCGGATTCTCGCACGCCCCTTCAGGAAGCCGCAGAAAACCTCATGAAGAACATGCGTCTCTTCATTGCCACCATTCCCGGCTAAGCCCATTCTCCTCTTCCCATGTATCTGGCTCAGGAGCGTCGCCAATATATCCTCCGTCTGCTGGAGCAACGAGGCAGCATACGTACTACAGCCCTCGCCAGAGAGCTAGGGGTAACGGATGAAACAATCCGCACGGATCTTGTGGCCATGCAAGCCCGTGGACTCTTACAGCGCATCCACGGCGGCGCACGCTACCAGTTACCGTCTGCCCCTGGGGCAGATGACAGTCCCCGCCTGGACGTGCAGCTCGCGCGTCTGGTTGCCACCCGAGTATCCACAGGTCAGCGCATTTATGTAGACGCTGGGCCTTTTGCCCGTGTGCTGGCCACCCAGCTGCAATCCACCTCATGCACCTTCATCACCCCTTCGCCCCGATTTTTGAACGCGATGGCACCTCTGGCCATCCCTCATCGGGTCATCTGTACCGGTGGTGAGCTGGAAAAAAGCAGCGGCCTGCTTACTCATCCGGCCCCCGCGGAGATTCTCCGCACACTTCGTCTTGATATCGCCATCCTCTGCCCGCCCGCTCTCAGCCCCACCCAAGCCTCATACAAATACTCAGCGCAGGCAGCATGGGCAGCGGCGGCCACACAGGTCGCACCCTGCACTCTGTTGGTAATCCCTTCAGCTGCACTTACCGCCAACGCCGTACACTGCGTTACCCTGCCCCCTTACGAACTGATAACCGAAGATAATATACCGGACTCATTCTCACACATTGCCGCAACTACTGTCCCCTTCATCTCAGAGGATACTCTCAACGATTTCGGTTACTAAACATACATTTCCCACCTTTCTCCTTGAAAAGATTTGACCCGGCAAGCCTGAGCCTGTCGGGTCGAAATCGTTTGCGAACTCCTCGCTATTACTTGCAGGGAACCGGAGCGGGAATCGGATCAGCGGGAGGAGGAGGAGGAGTCTGCTGCTGCTGCTGCTGCTGGCAGGACACCAGAGCGGCGGCTGCGATGGCAAGGATGGCGATGGTCTTCATATGTGTGAGGTATTTTTTTTGTTGACTGTAAGCAAGCTCACCATGAGTTTGTTTACAATTCATAGAATACTTAATTTTACTTAGAAATCAAGAAAAAAATTACATTTTTCTTAAAAAAATTGATTCTAATTAATTTTTCGGCTGTAAACGATGGAAAAAGTCCCATCTGCACGCAGATTACTCCACACATAACGGCGGAAAACCACCTTAATGGAGGCAGTCAGAGGAACAGCAAGTAGTGCACCAATGACACCTCCGAAGACCATACTCCAGAAAAGCACGGAGAACATAACGGTGAGGTCATGCATTTTCATGCTATTACCAACCACCTTCGGCTGAAGAATCCAGCCGTCAAACTGACTAACAGCCAGAAAAGTGGCACCAACGGCCACGACCATACTGACATCCTGCCACGTGAACCATGCGATAAGAAGGGCGGGAATACTAGTAGAAATCATACCGATGTAGGGAATAATTCCCAGCAGAGCAGCCGCTGCGGCAATAGTAATAGCATAGGGAAGACCTAAGCACATCAAGACAATCCCAAGAATGACACCATCAATTAAGCTAACGAGCATCTGCCCACGCACAAAAGCCACGATATTCAGGTTAATCTCCTGCAGTGTACCAACCACTTCATCCTTAAATCTGGAAGCCCGCAGCGGGAGAACCCTAGCCCAGTTCATCTTGATGGATTCACTCTCCAGCAGGAAATAGAAAAGGAAAACCGGTATCATCACGAGGCCAATGAGGAATGCCGAGGCACCATAGATGGCCCTAGTACCAGCAGTAAGCCAAGCCAAAGCCTTATCCGTCAGGTAGTCAGAATTATATTCAATAATAGCCAACACCTTACGTTCATATTCCAAAAGCGGTCTCCCAGACGGAGAAAAAGCTATAAATAACGCCTGCTCATCATTCCCTGCGCTCTTCACTTTGGAAGTATCAGCCCCTCCGGCAATAGCCGGCACAGGTAACGGCTCCGGCAAACTCTCGTCTTTACCGACCTTGTCAGGCTCAGAAGCTGAAAGCCCTTCAGCCTCTCTAGCAGCTCTCTCGCGAGCGGCATCATCAAGAGTACGGCTGTACAGAGCATCCACCACGTTCTGGAGGATAGAATTATTCTGCAACATCTCACGGCCGGTCTCAACCGCTTGTTCAAGAATCAACTGGCGTTTGTTTACTAACTCGGTAGTTTGTCGCACCAGCGGAGGCACAATCATCAAACCAAGCCCGCCCAGCGCCACCCCCGTCAGCATGAGCACCAGCAGTACGGCAGGTACTCGCTTCTTCACATACTTCTGAACCCATTGCACTGAGGGGCTAAGAAGATAGGCCAGAATTCCCGCCACAACCACAGGCAGCAACACCGGCTCAAGAGTAACGAATAACCAGCCTATTCCATAAATGAAACTGAACAGCAGCGTTACAATAAACACTAGGCAAAGACTACTAAGAGCCAGCCAGCACACACTGCGCTGAAATGGTGTAGGATGTTCCTTCTCTTTCGCGGACATGCGCCCATTATAATCGTTAGAATCAGGAATGCAAGCCATTTCACAAACAACTCACCAGTTTTACCATCAAACACATATATGGACTCGTTTTTCATCCGTAAAAAATGCACGCATACACCTGTCGGCAGGGATGAAAACATCCCCTCTGGCAGGCATAAGGCGGCGGACTAAATCTCATTGACCACCGGTCAGCAATCTGATATCATGCACGGAGCCTACGGCGTATGCAAGTACAGTTATCAGACCACTTCACATACCGCAAACTGTTCGCCTTTGTCCTTCCACCGATTGCCATGATGCTGCTAACCTCGGTGTACACGATGGTGGACGGGCTGTTCGTGTCGCACTTTGTGGGCAAAACCGCCGTTGCGGCGCTGAATTTCGTCTTTCCCGTCGTAATGCTGCTGGGAGGCCTTGGCTTCATGTTCGGCACAGGAGGGACGGCGCTCGTAGCCAAGACATTAGGGCAAGGTGCCCCGCGAAGAGCTCAGCGGTACTTCACGCAGATTATCATGCTTGCCGCAGCGCTAGGAGCCCTGCTGGGGGGCGTGGGTATCATCTGGCTACCGGAGATATGCGTCCTGCTGGGCTCCACCCCGGAGATGCAGGCAGACGCGGTATTATACGGGCGCATCATGCTGGGCTTTCTGCCGTGCTGCGTACTGCAATGGACATTTCAAGCGCTGCTGATAGCTGCGGAGAAACCCAGGTTAGCTTTCTGGCTGAGCGTAGCCGGAGGGCTGACGAACATCGTGGGTGATGCGCTCTTCATGGCCGTATTCGGCTGGGGTATCACCGGCGCGGCTGTAGCAACGGGGCTCAGCCAAGTAGTAGCCGGGCTGATTCCTGTGGTGTACTTCATGCTTCCGAACAGCAGTCTGCTGCGCTTCACCCGCACCACCATGCAGCTGAGCCCCATGCTCAGAGCCTGCACAAACGGGGCCTCTGAGCTCGTCAGCGGCGTTTCCGGTTCACTGCTCGGCATGCTCTACAATTATCAGCTGTTACGTTTTTATGGTGAGGATGGTGTAGCGGCCTATGGCGTGGTGATGTATGTGGGCTTCTTCTTTGTGGCAATCTTCTTCGGCTTTGACATGGGCACCTCCCCTCTGCTGGCGTATAACCATGGAGCAGAAAATCACGCTGAGCTGAAAAACCTCTTCCGCAAGAGCCTACTGATAGTGAGCGTCACCGGCATATTTCTGGCAGCACTGGCAGTAGGATTAGCGAGGCCGCTAGCCGCCATGTTCGTAGGGTACAGCAAGGAGCTCACGGCCCTGACGGCGCACGCGTTCTGTTTATTTGGCATTTCCTTCGCTCTCATGGGGTACAATATCTTCGCCTCAGGCCTGTTCACGGCCATGAATAATGGTCTCATCTCCGCAGCCATTTCCTTCATCCGCACCTTCGCATTTCAAGCGGTGGCAGTGCTGACATTGCCCCTGCTCTTTGGGAATGGCGGCATCTGGTGGAGTGCCTCGGTAGCGGAAGTCGGGGCACTCCTGTTCTCAGCCATCTTCATTATCCTCTACCGCAAGAAATATGGTTACCTCTGATTTGCTGTACGCTGTATGAAAATTCACGTTCTGATGGAAAACACCTCCTGCAGCCCCGAGTTCTTGGCAGAACACGGGCTGAGCCTGCTCATTGAGACGGGCAGCAGGCGCATTCTGTTTGATACGGGCGCCTCCCCTGCCTTTGCGGATAATGCCGAGCGGCTCAGAATCGATTTGAACACGGTGGACACCGCGGTGCTCTCTCACGGACATTATGACCACGGCGGCGGCATCAACCGCTTCTTGCAGCTGAATCAACATGCCCCCGTATGGATAAGCCCATACGCCTTCCTGCCTCACTTCAACGCATCAGGTAAAGACATTGGCCTAGCACCTGAACTCGCTGACCACGAGAGACTCTGCATAGCTCACGATGATATAACCGCGCTGTATGAAGGGATAACGATTCACAGCGCGGCAACCCTGCCGAACACCTACCCCGCTGAGGGCGCGGGCATGGAAACCATCATCAACGGCCAAAGGCAGCCGGATGACTTCCGGCACGAGCAATACCTGCTGATACAGGAAAACGGCAAGCGCGTCCTCATCAGCGGCTGCTCGCACCGCGGCATACTGAATATCGCCACCCTCTTCCGGGCGGATGTGCTGGTGGGCGGCTTCCACTTCATGAAAGCTTCGCCCGTGACAGATGCCCCCCGTCTTCAAGCCGTGGCTGAGCTTCTGCTGGAGCTTCCCACATGCTACCACACCGGCCACTGCACAGGCGACGCCGCCTTTTGTCTGCTCAAGGAGCACATGGGAGAGCGCCTGCAGGCCTTCAGTTCCGGCATGACGATAGAACTCTGACATTTTGAGCGGGCACGCCTAAATTCGTTGACTTACGTACACCCCCTAAGGTAAAATACAGAACAGAAAACTTCATCCCCACCATGAACGGAACATTCACCTACTCCAACCCGACAAAGCTGCACTTCGGCCCCCATTCCCTGGATTATCTGGCCACGGAACTGCAGAACTATGGCCCCTCAGTACTGCTGACCTACGGCAAGCAATCCATTAAAAAGAGCGGACTTTACGACAAAATCATCTCCATCCTACAGGCAGCCGGTAAAACCATCACAGAGGATCCCGGCGTGATGCCTAATCCCACAGTAGAGAAACTGGCGGAGGGTACCGCCCGCGCCCGAGCTTGCAAGGCTGACCTCATTCTGGCCGTGGGCGGCGGCTCGGTGTGTGACTATGCCAAGGGCGTATCCGTGGCCGCACACTGCCCGGAAGATGCGTGGGAAAAGTATTACGTGCGCATGGAGCCGCTGAGCAATCCTGTCATCCCTGTGGGCTGCGTACTCACCATGGCCGGCACCGGCAGTGAGATGAATGGCGGTTCCGTCATCACGAATTACGCCACAAAGCGCAAAATCGGCCGTGTGTTTGATGAACGAGTGTTCCCCCGCTTCTCCATTCTGAACCCGGAGCTCACCCTCACGCTGCCCCGTTATCAGATGGTGGCTGGCTGCTTCGATGTCATGTCTCACATCCTCGAGCAGTACCTCTCCGGCACCGATGACAACACGAGTGACTACATCGCCGAAGGGCTGATGCGTTCCCTCATCACCTCTTCCCGCACAGCCGCAGCCGACCCGCTGAATTACGAGGCTCGCAGCAATATCATGTGGACGGCCACTTGGGCGCTGAACACCCTCATCTCCATGGGTAAAACTACCGACTGGATGGTGCACATGATGGGACAGTCCGTTGGCGCCTACACGGATGCCACGCATGGCATGACTCTGGCCGCCGTCACGCTGCCTTACTTCCGCCACATCCTCCCCTGCGGACTTCCCAAATTCAAGCGCTTTGCTGTGAACGTATGGGGCATTTCCCCGGAAGGAAAGACGGATGAGGAGACGGCGCTGGCCGGCCTGGACGCCATGAAGGAGTGGATGCAGGAGATTGGCCTTGTGCTCTCTCTGCGTGAGCTGGGCACCACAGAAGACATGCTGGACGGCATCGCCGAAGGCACCTTCCTGCTGCGCGGCGGCTACAAGCCGGAGCTCACCACGGCCGAAGTTCGCGACATCCTCGCTGAAAGCATGTAACCCACCATCTCTAAGAAAATTATGAAAAACATTCTCATCATCTCAGGCCACACGGACATGAACGACTCCGTGGCCAACAAGACCATCATGAGCATTCTGGAAGAAAAGCTCCCGGAGTGCCGCACCGTCTATCTGGACCGCCTGTACACACACAAGCCCATTGATGTAGAAGCCGAGCAGCAGAAGCTCATGTGGGCAGACGTCATCGTGCTGCAATTCCCCGTGTTCTGGTTCTCCATGCCCTCCCTCATGCACCGCTGGATGGAGGAGGTATTCCTGCATGGCTTCTCGCACGGCTCCACCGGTGACAAGCTGAAGGGCAAAACCATCATCCTTTCCTACACCACCGGTGCCCCGGCTGACTGCATGAACTGGGATGACTTCTTCCACTTCCTGCGCGCAGCCTGCCAATTCACCGGCATGAACTACGGAGGCACAGTGCACACAGGCTCTGTATCATACAACATGCGGCAGAATCCTCAGCAGCTCGAGGCCATCACTCAAAGTGCCACACAGCACGCAGAGAAGCTCATCGCCATGCTGCAGGCGTAATATCATATTACCTCAACACAAATCAGGCGACCTGCCATTCAGCGGGTCGCCTGATTTGCATATTCAGAGGACGGGAGAATCAATGTTCCCCGCGAGCTTCGTCCGGTGTAATGGGTTGACGGCTGAGCGCGCGCCATGCCCATGCGATGTACGCGATAACAAAAGGAATAATGAAGGAGACGTAAGTCATCGTCCTGAGCGTAAAAAGGCTAGAGCTGCTATTCTCAATGGTGAGCGAGCTCTGCGGAGACACGACAGATGGATAATACGGCGTATTATTCCAGCCGGCGCACAGGAGCAGAGCCAGTACCACCAGCACGCTGCCCGGCCCGGCGAGCCAGAAGGCTCGGCTCCAACCACGCAGTCCCGCCACCATACCGCCCAGCACCAGCACAACGCCCACCAGCAGCACGGCAGTCACACCGGGCATTGCCAGCAGGTTGTTCAGGTACTTGTATTCCTCCAGATATACCAATCCGTTCTCCGGCAGATACGCAAACCCGGTGGAGCAAACCAAACGCACCAGCCATGTGAGGAAAAACAGAAGGAAGAACCCGCTCTCCATAAGCAGGCGCCTACGGCAGTTAGTCAGCAGTTCCTCATCTTTGATGCTGTTCATGAAGAAGAGGCAGGCAAGCACTCGCGTGAGCAGTAACACACTGATACCCAGCATGAGATTCTGCGGCACCATCGCAGCCTCCAATCCATGCAACGGGCTCACCCAGCTGGAAATCACGGGCATGGCAGGATTTGCCACGGCTGCCTTGTCCACCACAAACTCAGCCCCGGTGTAGAAGGTGCCCACAGCCGTTCCGATAAGCAGCGGGCCCAGAATACCGTTAAGCAGGAGGAATACTCGGTAAGTATTCGTGCCCAGCAGATTGCCGTTTTTCAGCTGAAACTCATAGGAAACAGCCTGCACCACAAAACAGAGCAGTATCAGCACCCACACCCAGTACGCACCGCCGAAGCTGGTGCTGTAGAAGAGCGGGAACGAGGCGAAGAAGGCACCGCCAAAGGTCACGAGCGTC
>CALABM010000080.1 GCA_937885815.1 uncultured Verrucomicrobiales bacterium
CGAATCGACAATCTATTGATTCTGTAAGCTTCCGTCTTCGGATGAATCCTACGCCGCGACAGGTAGGCAATTTTTGGTGAATGGTGACTCCGTGACAAGCAAAGATGTTTCGAACTGACAAGCTACACATAATCAGGGGTTTAAGGTGCATTTTTTCACCGAGTGACAACCTAAAAAGAAACATCGCTTGCAAGTGGATAAAAAGACACTCCGTCTTCGCGTAGCCCTATCGGGCTCTTGCTACGCCGCGACAGGCTGCGAGCGATGAACGGAGCTCTGGTCAGACTAGCGAACAGCCTAGGAGGAAACCCAGGCTGTAAAGAGGCTTTTTGTCGAAAAGTAAGAACGGCCTCAATAATCAATATTAATCAAAACAGGATCTTCTGTGTCTTGCTGTTGTTGTTGTTCTTGCCACAGCAGTACCGGTGCACAGGGCAGAACCACTATGGCTGCCGTAGCCATCACTGCACATTCAGGTATACGTTCTATGGCCATGAGGGGCCAAGCGAGTGGCTGTAACACAAAATGCAGCGTAGATTTGCGTAAGGGCATTTCAGGGAAATAATCATTCAGGTTGTAATATTGGCCGGTTGCTGCATCACGCTCAGGATTCGGCTTGCAGCGAGTCGCCGTGCGAAAATCGAAGTCTCTGTAGGCAATGAAGGCCTTTGTATCCTTCGGTGGCTCGGGCACCGTTATCTGCAAACACTTTTTAATGGTATCGGAATCCATTAACACCATAAAAGATTCCACCGGTGTTTCATATCTTGCTTTCCTGTCGCGGGCTAATACCTCAACGGAGTCACTACCTCCGCCACGCACACTCCATACGCGAAATAATCCTGAACTAATTTGCAGATAGCGGCAATGCAGTTCCATGTAATAGGCATCTCCCAACTGATATATGCACAAATCGCTGGGGGCAAGCTCTCGTGGCAAATCAGTAATCGGACCAACAGCCGTAGCTTTCGGGGCAATGTAATAGGCCTCTTTTACACCAATATCGTTAAGTAATCCACCAAAGTTTGTACTTACAGTGCACGAGCTCACCCCCACCGCCGCAAGGCAGAGGGCTGTGGTGGCAAGGATTTTGGGGATGGTGGGCATGGTCTAATGCGGTACTGATTTGATGTTGGAGGATTGCGCGCGTTTTATTCAGGCTGTACCTCAGTTTCAGAGCTCGATGAAATGCCCTCTGTTGTCAATTCTCCGGTTTCTATATTGTAGCGGTGATATTTTGCTACGCCGGACATGCCTGAGGAGAAGTGAATTTGCAATTCTTCATCAAACATTTCCCATGATGGCTCTGAATAAATGGGCGCAGATTGCCACTCAGAGAGAGCATGAACAGGCGTTGCCTTGCTCCAATCAAAGTCAGGGGAACACAAATCGACCACCCGAACGAGCAGATAACCGCTATGTAAGCTCACAGGCAGCAGAAGGTACTCACCACAGGGCGACCATGGTTCGGTGATTCGCAGCACGGATGGATAGCAGTTCTGCGAGCGATATTCCAGGATATTGCCCTGCGGTGTTCTGATTTTGATGAGGGGGGCACTTCCTGCGGTATTCGTACTGCTCGGGGGCTCCTCCTTTCGAGCGTAATACTCCACCCATGTCTCATTATAAGGGTGCGAAATGCGGCACACCATATCAACAAAATAGCATGGGGCACCGGAGGATGTTATTGCAAAGGAATCGGCCGGTCTCACGGCAAACAGGAACTTGTTCACTCCGCAGGATTCGCACAACTGCACCAATTTCTGCACAGTTTCAGAGTGAATATCCGCATATTGCTCCAGCACAAGGCGAACAAACAGATCAACATCATCCGCTTCTTTCAGCTCGATACGCAGGTCCTCAATATCAATTTCTTGCCCATCCCGAACCATCCGAAACCCGCCTTGCGTATTCAAAAACACCTCAAGCCCGTATACCTCATCAGCGATATCGCCGGATGCAAAGTAATCAGGAGCCGCAACACTTGGCTCGGCATCCTGCCATGTCGCCCTATCGAGCACCAGAGTACGCAAGTTCGGCAGTTGCTCGAAGAAGGATTGCAGGGCCCGCATGCGGGCCTTCGTGCGCCAAGAGAGGGGCAACACAGGATTGGGGTATGGCTCGGGCGGAAGGCACACATCTGTCCACAGTTCGATTAACGTGCTACGGAATTGTAGAACCAGATAATTGATGCGCAAAAGTTCAGCATTCTGACCGCCACGCAGTTGTTGGAGTTGCTTGGAAAGAGTTGCCAGCTGAAGCAGGCACTGCTCTTCATTTTCCGTAGATACCGCTGCACAGAAATCCTTAAAGAAGTCGAGGGCTGCGAGGTACTCGCGCTCGTTGTCCTGCTCTGACCGGGCATCTGCTTCCCATAATGCCACCGCATTCATGGCCTGAACCCCACCACAGGCAGCGACAAACGCCTCCAATGTTTCGCGGGTTGCCGGTGATATGCCTGAATTGGGCTGCAAATAATGCAATACCTTCTCGAACAGGTTGGAAACGGCTCTCAATCCCGTATCACCCGGCGCCTCGCATTGATACCCGAATTCGCCCAGATAGACACCATACATCCATTCTCTTTGATATATAATTGAGTCAGCCAATAAACATGCTGCTTTCACATCTTCTACCGGCAGCTGTTGCAGGTGCGCTATAATGGGGCGAATTTTATCGCAAGTTTCTTGAAAATGTTTGATGATGAGTTGTTCCTCATCTTGTTCGAGCCAAAAGAAAATGGAATAATCAGGCAAGGCATCATACACAGTCATTACATCTGCTAACACGGCTTCTTCCGTTGCCGCTTCGTTTGCAACGTCGCATGCGGGCTCAGAATCTGCGGCAGTCACCGGCAGCAGCGGTGTTAAAGCTAGTAAGAAAGTGGCTAGGGCTTTCATTCTCTATCTCCTTTACATTAGATAATACTTCCCGGCACTGAATCCGCAACAAAAAATTGCAGAAAGTGCAGATTTTCTAATAAATAGACGCTCGCGGCGGGCATTTTGTTGCG
>CALABM010000081.1 GCA_937885815.1 uncultured Verrucomicrobiales bacterium
TGAGCTTACTGGGGCGGAGCCGGAGGCGGCTGCATGTGGTAAACCTCCATCCGGTGCTCAATCGTCTGCAAGCGTACGGACATCTCGGAGAGCACGCGGATGGTCTTCTCCTGAGCCCGGGCTTGTTCGGCAATGAAGTAGCGGAGGTCGCAATACAGCACGATGGCGGCGGCTAAGCCAATGACTGCCAATACAGCGCGGGGTTGCTCCACGATATAGCGACAGAAGAAAGCCAGCCACGGTTCGTTTGGTTTCTTTTCGCACATAGTCATTCCGGGGGTTAGTGGTTGATAAGAGCCAGCAAGGCATCCTTGTTGGCGAGAAGCTGAAGGAGTCCGGTTCGCTCAGACTCCGAAAGATGGGCTGAGGAGTCAACTGCATGGGCAAAGGGCGTGTAAACAACATTGCGGAAGTGAAGCTTGTAGCGAGGCTGCCATTCCGTAGCACCTGACGCCAGATAGCCACCACTTACACCAATCATACCTACCCCATCGGCGGAATCCTTGCGGACTACCCGGAAGCATCCTTGGAAATCTGTGGAAAATGAGGTGTGGTCTTTGCTGCCCTCCTTGTAGAAAATGAACTTGTATTCATGTCCAGCTTCCACGGCAAAAGGCGAGAACTCCCATTTCAGGGTTTCATACGCTTTGTGTACCTGAGAATTAAGCGACAGCGCAACCAGAACCCCATCTCGCCACACCTTGCACCATACAGGTTCCGTGCCAGCGTTGGATGCCCCTTGTCGGCAATCTACTTCTAAGCTATTCATCATTCCGCTATGAGGCATAATGATACCGAATCCGTAGGCATCATAATTGGATTCTTCCCCGGCGGGCGGAGCCATTTCTGCGGACTCTTCAAGAGCAGCTTGCGCAAGGGACGCCAACCACTCTTCTTCTGTGCCCAGAAAGCCTCGTTTCTGAGCAATTTGATAGGCCGAGTCTCCGGGCTCACCCTGTTCGCCCTTGGAACCACGGTCGCCCTTCAGAGATGCCAGCCATGCTTCTTCGGTACCAACAAAGCCGTTGGCCACGGCTACATCGTAGGCAGACATGCCGGAAACATCCACAGCAAGACCGCCGGAGGAGGTTTTACCTACCGGGCGGACATTCTTGCCGGAAATCGGTTCATCCGTGCCCAGCATCACGAATCCGGCGGTATCAGCAGTAGCTTGCTTGCTGTTCACCCAGGACTTAGTGGCCACCAAATCCGGCGCGGGGTATTCCCCGGTA
>CALABM010000082.1 GCA_937885815.1 uncultured Verrucomicrobiales bacterium
AAAGCGTTGATTTTCAGCTACCGCAGACGGGACTCGAACCCGTACAAACGTTACCGTTCGGGAGATTTTAAGTCTCACGAAAACGTTGTATTACCAATGCGCAAGAATTCTGTCGGGAAAATGTCGGGAAATTTGGTGCATGGCGGGTATTAGTCTTGTCTGTGCGGTTATTAGGGGGTAATATAGGGTGCAAGTATGCCGCAGAAGAGACGTAAGATAGAGGGAAAGTGGGTTTTCCTGCCCGAAGGTGTGACTCTCGAAAAGCTCAGAGGGAAGCAGAAGATTGTTGTGTACAGGGAGGCGGACGGGAAAACTAAGAGAGTGTATTTTCCCGCAACCCTAGAAGCTGTGAAAGAGGCCGCTGCTCTGGCCGCTTCCATACGCAGGGAAAAACAGACTTATGGGCAGAGATTCGGAGCTATTACTGATGACGAAAAGCGAGCCATAGATTTATGGCGGGCATATCGTGAAGAATGCGAGCGTGAGGGGTGCATGTGGGAGCCGATATCTGATGTGATGCGAAAAGCCTTAGAGCTGGTGCGCCCTCAGACTGTAACGCCCCTTTTTCCCGAAGTCTCCCGGGAGTGGCTGCTGGCTATGGGTAAGAAGAATATCAGCCCTGAACACTTGCGAAAGCGAGCCGATAAAGAGAGAAGGCTTGCAACATATTTTGACGGGGTGCGTATAGGTAATATCAGCCCCGATGATATACAGGCGTTTTTAGATACGCTAGAGGGCAGGGAAGGCAAGGAAGCCACGCCCCGAACGATTCAAGACTATATGGGATGTATAGGGCATATTTTCGGCTATGCCGTGAAGCGTGGCATTGTGTCAAAAAACCCGATAAAGGCGATGGACAAGCCGCGAGTAAAACCAGATAAAGAGCCGGAGACTCTGCCCCCCGATGATGTCCGCAGGGTGATGGAGTATGCCGCAAAGGAAAAACGCTGCAAGCTATACTTGCCGGGGCTTGTCTTGGCGATGTTCTGCGGGGTGCGCCCTGCTGAGTTGGCACGCTTGCGACATGTTGACCTTTTCCCCGGGGGCCGGCCTGAAGTCTATTTATCACGCGCCATCACTAAAACGCAGTTTGACCGCCGTGCAAAGCTGCGAGATAATGTGCTGGCATGGCTGCGCTATTCTCTGCCGCCATCGGCTGCCCCTGATGATTTTGTGCTGCCCGGTGATACAGAGGAACGCCGATGCGCAAGGTATACAAAATTGCTAAAAAGACTTGCTGAGGGGGCAGGGGTGATTATACCCCGGGACGCGCTGCGCCATACCGCCGCAACGATGATTGCCGCTCTGGAGGGTATGGGAGAGGCCGCTGAAGAATTAGGAAACGATGTCCGCACGTTGGCAAGGCATTACCGGCATTCTGTGCCGCGAGAGGATGCTGATGCGTTTTTCTCCATACTCCCGCCGCCATCTGCAGATTGACCATCGGCAAAGAGAATCGCCCGCGCTGGCTGTACCCGGTGCGGGCGTTCCCTTATGCGTGCGCGTGGGCGAGCGTGTACAGGAAAAGAACATTATAATTTACTACAATATATATAATATATATAATAATAAATAAGTTAAGTGTAGTAGAAGTGTAGTAAATGTAGTAAAAAAACGCCCTTTTGTAGTAAAAATAGGGCAGTTTGTAGTAAATATGCACCGCTTCATCCCGCCGGCTGGCCTTGCTGTGATACTCTGATGGCGTGCCTGATGGCTGATTTTGCCCCGCCGTGCTCACTGTAGCCCCTTGGCGGGGTGGATAGGGTGCGGGGTGCATACTTACCGCGAAAAGGTACGCAGACGCGAAATAGGCGGCATTCTGTGCGTTTTTGCCTAGCTGCTCGCTTGACTGTAGCCGTGGACGTGGTAAAATAGAGGCATGAAGGATAAAGGCTCACATGGTGAACTGGCAAGGTTGAAGAATGCGCTGCGTTCGCACTTGCGAAAGAGTAAATCTGCCCAAACCGGGAAAGATAGCACTTTCTGCGTGAGATTCTGCATTCAGAGGCAGGGGCGAGAGTATAACGCCCGCCGGGTAGAGATAGGACTCGGCACCGCCGATGAAGAAAAGGCACTTCACGCCGCCGCCGTTTTGGTGCGCGTGTTGGAGGGAATGGGCATGCACATTACAAGCAAACTACCCGCCATAGCATGAGGGAATAAGATTGAAGATTTCAAACTGTGTTGAAGTTTGATAAATCTGCAAAGCGTTGATTTTGCTGTGTGATAGATAAAAGACAGGTTGAATAATGTTGAGATTTGTTGAGCACTATGCGCGAGCGCGTGTGTAATGGACGCTTGCCGAACCCCGGAGCCGCTGATAATGGTACGAACTACCCGCGCATGCGTGCGTAATGGCTTGCATGGCGAGCCGCTGGAGCGTATAATGTGGCCATGAGCGCAAGCGCATATAGTGACTACCTAGCCGCTTCAATTCTGTTCGCCGTGGAGAGCGGGCAGAGCGTCCGCAAGGCATGCGAGCAAGCCGGCATTGCCAAAAGTACCTTTTTGGGATGGATGGACGCCCGCCCGATGTTACTAGTGGCCTACAATCTCGCCACAAAAGGCAGGAATGACCGCCGCAGAGCAGAGATTGAAGCACTTAGTAAGGAGATTGAACGGCTGGAAGCTTCAATTCCGAAAGAGCGCAAGCCGGGAGAGCCGCGATTCATATTCCGTTGCCGCCGCAGGTGCGCCCGCAAGGATGCTTTGCCAAAGATAGCCGCCCTAAAAATGCGCAGGGACGTGCTCAAATGGGAGCTGGGAAGAATGACGGCTCACGCCCGCTAGTGTCTTATTTAGCATAATTCCAAATTAACTATTTAGAGAACTTAACTAAATGCAAAATTACTTAGAAAAGGGGTGCAAAAAATCCTTAACTATTTATAACTTGCTGATATTCAACGATAAATTAGTTAAAATGCCTTTTTGGTGTTATTATACAACTTGTCATAATGCACACTATAAATTACAACTAATTTCATAATGTGCTGATATTAGGGCGATTATGTAAAAATAAGTATCGCTGAGAATTTGGCATTACGTACATTATGCGAAGTTATGTTTTACTATAGGGCACATGTCCCGCGAAGTGTGCCGCTCTGGTGCAGTCTTTTTCCCGGTGACATTGGGGCAGGGGCATTCTCTGACCGGCTCATGATGAAGCAATCCGGCATAGCTTGCTAATGAACACGCCGCTTGCAAGAATCCGCGCATGGCGTTTGAGGCTAAAGGATTGCATGGCGTTTTTTCGCGCCTGAATTGCTAATGCGTGCTAATATATGCAAGGAGATTAGCAACCAATGAGGCGCACAGGAAGGCCGGCATTTATGCGGACTTATGCGCCACGCCACGCATAAATTGACACGCTGTAGCAATCGCGCTTGCGTCTGATAGCCGACCATGGTAAAATCTGGCTAGTTGTTTTTGCCGCCGCTCATGTTGGAGCGACAAAGATATATTGCCGGCCTTGAGTGAGGCTGGCAGAATGCACCCCGGAGCTAATGAAGAAGCCGTGCCGGGGTGCGTTGTTTTTATGGACGCTTGACGCCATGTTAACTAAAAGCAATGTTTGAAGAATTAGCGCAAGCCGTTTATTCTCATGAGGGGATAAGGATTTCGCGCGTGTTGTCGTTGCTAACGTGTGTTAACGTTAGCGCGAATTTTAACAAGCTTTCCGGGGTGCGTTTTTTTGTCTGCGTGCCATGGGCAAAGATTCCTTGACAGTTATTCTGCCTTGCTGTACAATGCCCGCGCCGCGAAAGCGGTTAAATATGCAAAAAATAATATATTCCGCTCTGCCTTATAGTGAGGCAGTTCTCCGGCTCATAGAGTTGGTGATAGTAATCTGCCATAGCTAAAGGCAGTACAGGGCGGGGGGAAGTTGCCCCTTTCTCCCGCCCTTTTGGGTGGGGAAAAATAAAGTCTTGACTCCGCTGCTGCGTGGGGTATAATGAGGCCATCCCGAACGGGGTATATTATTTTTTAGCAAAATTAGCGGTAGTAGGTGGGCAAGCCTGCTACCGCGTTTTTTTGCCCTGATTCCACCTGCATTCCGCGACATCCTGCAAGCCTGATTCCCCGCTGTAGCCTGATGGCGTACGCCATAGGCGCGACATCGAACCACGCAAAAAGCGGTAACTTCTCACCGCAAGAAAATCGCAACTCGCTAGAGCAAAGCGCATAACGTAAACGCAAAAACCGCCCGCCCCGGGAGCTGGGCGAGCGGCTGACTGGATTTAATGGACTGGAAAAAGATTTATTCGTGGCCGGCATTGCTGCCCCGGCCTATGATTAGCCCCGTGGCGATATTCTTTGCGAGCTGCTGGCAGAGCTGCTGCGTGTATCGTTCGGGAGTCATGCCGGCCTTTTCTGCTGCTGCGTCTATGCCCTGCCACACCTCGGAGGGAAGCGAGAGCGAGAGGGGAACCGGCACGCGCTGGCCGTCCTGCTGGGGGCTGACCTGAAGCGCAAGCATTATATGCCGCCGGAGCTGTTCAGTAAGGGGCTTAGACCCCGCGAGAACTTGGCGCAAGGTAGTATAGGCAACCCCGAGAACATCAGCAAAAGCCTTTAGGGTGTATCCCTTGGCTTTAATGGCTGCTTTTAGCTCCTCATTCGTCATGCCGTGGATAATACGCGCTTTTCTGCCCGCTGTAAAGAAAAAACGCGCTTTTTTACCGCTTTTTGTGTTGACATGGCGCGAAAATACCGCTATATATAGCCGCATGCGGTAAGAATTACCGCTTTTACGCTATGAGTACGACCCACACACAAACGACCGCAGGAGCCGCAAGGATGATAACGCTGATGCTGACCCGTGATGAATACGACCATTTGACGCGAGCCGCCGCCCGTCTTGGTATGACCATCTCAGAATACTTTTGCTACGCCGTGAAAGAGCAAATAGTCAACCGCAACGCCTGAACCCCGAACCCGTAGACAAGCCATGAAAGCCGCCGTAGAGATAACCGACACGCTGCCCGCCGGGGCTGATGAGAAGAAGAAAGCCGGAAGCCGGCCCCGCCGCAGACTGACGAACGCTCAGATTCGGGAGCATATCGCAAAGAAGATGAAGGAGCTGGAGCTGTTACAAGCCGCGATTACCATTAGTGAGCGCGCTATAGATTGCTTTCATTGTGAGTATGAGAAAATGCAGGAGTATTTTCTTTCAACGGCTGATAGACGATTCTTTGCTATCCTTGCTGAGTATGGGGCAAATTTTCCTCGGCTGGAGGAGTTAAGGGAACACGCACAGGCCATAGCAAGGCAATATCTGCCATATGGCTTGGCGTGGGATTGGAAGTGGTATTTGCGCGAGATGGTGAAAGAATCAGCCCTGCCGCCGTGTGTTGCCATGATGTACAGGCTCGAAGAGAAAGAGCTACTGGGGCGAAAGTGAACGCCGGGAAGGGGGCGGCATGGAGGAATAGTGAAAAAAATGACTGTATGACACAAAGAAAAAACGCGAGCATTCATTATCATAATAAGTACAGTTAATTTACTTAATCGAGTTACCATCGGAAAACCGCGGGGAACTGAATCCCACGAGCGGAAAATGATTAAATTTTGACAACTAACGCCGATTTGACAATTCCTAAAAATATGGTATGCCTATAAACGGGAAAAAGCGCGCTATAGTGTTCTATCCCGTATTAAACAAAACTATGAAAGGCATATTACAGACTCAAAAAGACACGGCCCGCGCCCTTGGTGTGAGCATAATGACCTTGCGCCGTTGGCGAGAATGTCCGCGCGTGGAAATAAGCCGTAGAAAAGACGGGACTGCAATTTACCGCTACAATGTTGATTCGGTAATTGCTTGGCTGGAGACTCGAACCCTGAAAGGAGGTGAAGCATGAGCGCGACGAAAAAGCCACGCAAGGCACCGCGCAAAGACCGAAAGGGGGCAGAGCTGAGAGAGGCCGCTACTATGGGCTTGCCGCTGAACCAAAGAGAGATTGCTGAGGCTCTATGCGTGAGTACAGATACCATCTCCCGCTATATGAAGCAAGGCATGCCGCACACTTTCGCCGGGGCTGTACAACATCAGGCGAGAGGATGCCGCCCGCGCTACCTGTTCCCGGCTTGCGTGAAGTGGCTTGAGGCTCGAACCCTTAACCCCGCTGCTCACCGATGACCGCCGCCCCCGAACTGATGCCTCGGCTGATAGTGGACACACGCGAGCAACGTCCGCTAGTTTTTCGCCATCTGGAGGCCGTACCCGGCACGCTACAAAGCGGAGATTACAGCATAGCCGGCTTGGAAGATGAGTTTGCCGTGGAGCGCAAGAGCATTCCTGACCTAGTGGGAAGCGTAACCCGCGACCGCGACCGCTTCACACGCGAGCTGCACCGGCTGAGGGGCTTCCGCTGGAAGTACCTGCTGGCAGTTGGTACAGAGATGGAGCTTTCACGCCTCGCCGCGCAAGGGCGAGCGAACCCGGCGCAGGTGAAGCATTCGATTCTAGCCTTTTCTGCGCGTTACAATCTGCCCGTCGTCTGGGTGGATAATCCCGAAGCCGCCGCGCATGTGGTAGAGTCATGGGCGTATATGGCATATCGTGAAGCCAAGAGACAAGCCGGCCTCAAGCTGGCAATTCCTCAATGGGTGAGTGCTACGCTGAGAGCCGCGAACATGGGAACGTATGCCCAGGGCTGAATCCTGCACCCGGTGGAGAACTTAATCAGAAGTAAACGCGATGGATCAGACAAACAAAGAGATGACGGAGTCGCTAGAACTGGCCTATGAGGATTTTGTTATGTTGCGAGTGATTGCAGCGATGAACAACACAACCCCCGCCGACCTTGTGCGCCGTTTTATTCTGGCACACCTTGGCGAGCTGCCACCTGTAGACCCGCGATGAACTACACGCAATCTGACATAGCCGCCCTAAAGAGTGCGGATGTGCTGCAAGCCTATTGTGAACGCACATTAGGGCAGGGGAAGCGCGTAGGGGGCAAGATGTTCTATCCATGCCCCTATGGAGCGCACACGCGCCTCAAGCTGGAAGTGACAGACAAGAACGGATGCGGGCTTGCATTGTGCCGGGCGTGCAATCGTGGCGGCTCTGTGTTTGACGTTGCCGCCGGGGTGCTGGGTGTAGACCCTCGCAAGGATTTTGCCGCATGTGTGGAGGCTGTAGCCGATGCCGTAAGGTACAATCTGACGCCCGATGACGGCACCGCCCCGAAAAAGGGGCGCAGGAGCCGCAAGGCGGGCTTTTCGCGCCCGCTGGCTGTACCTGCCCGCCCTGTACCTGCCCCCGCTGTAGAAAAGCCGCTGGAGTACCTGCTGCCCGATGAGGAAGCCGCCGCGCTTGCCGCTGTGGAGCGACTGAGGAACGCCCCGCGCCTGATGTTTGACTTTGCCGCCATGCTTGGCCTGCCCCTCGGGGTGATACGAAGTCATACTGACATGAGCCTTGCCGTGCGTGGATTGTTGGGAGTTGATGAGCGTGGCCGCATGGTGTATGTTTACACCCACTGCCCCGATGACGCCGCCCCGGTGCGGGTGCATTTGATAAAATACAGATGCAAGGAGATTCCATGGCCGTATCATGGAAACCCTTTCCATATACCCAAAGGCTCGAAAAAATCGAGATTTTGGGGAGCCGATGACGCCGCCGCCCGTGATGCCGTCTGGATTACTGAGGGAGAATCTGACGCGCTGGCCGTGCGGGCTGCGGTGGAAGATTGGCATGAGATAGCCCTGCATACGCTGGACAAGTACGCCCCCGCCACATTCCCCGCCGTAGTGGCGAAGCCGGATGCCGGCACGTTCAAGCCGGAATGGGCGAGAGGACTAGAGGGCAAGGAAGTGACGCTAATTTCAGACAATGACGAAGCAGGGCAGAATGGAGCCGCTAAAACTGCGGAGATCCTGCACGCCGCTGGGGTGCGCTGTGTCTACGTCTGGAAGCCTGAAAGCGTAAAAGATGCGCGTGCCGCATTTGATAGGGAAATGCCGTGGCGATTAGCCGCCGATGTATACAAGAACCGAAAAGCAATTTAACACACAAACAAGAAAAAATGGACTCTGGAAAAGATGATTTTGAAGAATCGGCTATGATAGCCAAGGCCGGCCATGCGGCATTACTGGAAGCTAACGCCGCCGCTGCCCGTGAGGAAGAGGAGCGAAACCGCCCGCCCGCTGTGGCTCTGGGGAGACTTGGCAGAAGTTATGTTTTTTATTCGCCGTCATGCGGTGATATTTTTGAATACCCGCCTGACAAGCTGAACAATGCGGGGATCTTGCTAACGATGGCACCGCTCGAATGTTGGGAAAGCTGGCTTTTCCCTGATATTGTGAACTCCGGGGAACATGTAAGCAAAAAAGTTCTGCTCGATGCAGCGCAATCTCGCTTGCTGGCTGATAGCAGAGGCAAACATTTTGACCCTGACAAAGTGCGAGCGCGTGGTGTATGGGCTGATTCTCCCGATGGGTGGATATACAATGCCGGCGCGAGCTGTTGGCACATTCCCGCCAATGGAGGGAAGCCGGAGCGCGTAGGCAACATGAGAGGTAAAATTATGTACTCTGCGGGCGTAGAGCTGCCGGAGCCTAGCGAAGCCATGTTGACTGATACAGAGGGGCAACACCTGTTGGAGCTGTTGACCGCTCGAACGTGGAGAATGCAAGGCTCAGGAGAGCTGTTAGCTGGCTGGCTTGTTTCCTCATTGCTTGCTGGAATAACGCCGATTCGCCCGCATATCTGGGTAAATGCTTCACCCGGTACGGGTAAAACATTTTTGAGGGATGAAATAGGGCATATAATAAGGGATTTTGCGCTGATTCCTAATGGTGTTCCAACGGAAGCCGCAATTCGCCAACACCGCAAAGGCGATTGCTTACCCGTAGTTTTGGACGAAGTAGAACCCGATGAGGACGAAGCGAAAGAAAAGAAGATTTTGGGATTATTGGAGCTGATGAGAAGTGCAAGCTACAGCGGAAAAGTAATAAGAGGCACGAAAGAGGGCGTTGGCGTTTCTTATCTGATGAAATGCAACTTTGCGCTTTTTTCTATATCAAACGCGATAAACAGAGAAGCGGATGCCACGCGCTGCATTGTACTACAATTATTCACGCCGCGCGACAAAGTAGCCAAAAAGGCATTGTGGCAAAGACAAGAAGCCGGACGAAAGCTAATTAAGCAAGATGATTTCCATGGGCGATTGATAGCGCGTCTATTGGGGACTCTGCCGGCCATAATGCGAAACATAGAAGAATTGACGGAGTATCTATCTGGACTTGATGGCGTGGATTCTCGCCGGGCAAGCATATTCGCCGTGCTTATGGCGTGCCGGCATGCGTTGACAAGTCGGGAGCTTATGACCGCCGATGAAATGAATCATGCCGCTGTATTGGCTAGAGCTTATGACCAATCAGAGGAAAAAGAGAGCGACTTTTCCCGATGTCTGAATATACTATGTACCCATCAAGTAGAAGTAATGGGAGCCGGCAAAATGACTGTAGCGAGCGCGTGCCGCATGGCTGCAAATGGTGACGCTGAAGCTCGTCAGGCTGCCGCCCGCGCTCTGGAGCTGTTTGGTCTGCGATGGAGAGACGATAAAAACGCTCTGCAAATTCACTCGGGAGGTGACAAAATAAAGCGAGTATATAAAGGGACGCCATGGGCAAGCGGTAAAATCTCCCCGGTGCTGATGGATGGGGGGCAGGGGTGCTATATAGCGTCAGGAAGATTTAGCGGCTGGAAAGACTCCCGCAAATGTCCATTCATCCCCGCCGCTCTGATTCTGGGAGATTGAACGGATAACTTAACAAACAACAAACCAACAAAACAACATGACCAAAACTGACGCAGAGATAACGCTGAACTTCAAAGCAGAGTACAGGCAAGCATTGTTAGCAATCGCCAACATGTCAAAAGCATTAAAAGAGCTGCAATCACAGGCGCATATAATGCTAAACGTTGGGAATGCCGGCTCTCCTGATAAACAGGGGGCCGGAGTCAACATGAACCCCGCCGAAGTGGCAAAATTCCGTGACGTTATGGCACAGACCGCGCAGGCCGTGGCCGGTGTATCTGCTGAGCTGGTAAAATTAGGGGAAAATCTCGCGAAGAGCCACACGCCGCCGGAGAAGGTGCGAGAGGTGGCAGAGCTGGCGCAGACTTACAGCACGCTTGCAAGTTCTGTTACCGACGCTGCTTCCGCATTGAATAAGCTATCTGGAGAGGGCGAAAATTCCTCTCCGCAAATTGCCGTCTTTACTGAGCGGATAAAGCTGCTGCAAGATCAAGTAACGCAGTTACAAAAGCAGATTGACGAAATGCAGCCTACTCACGCCCCCGGCCCCGGTGAAAATGGGAACACCGGCCCCGTTGATAGTACGATGAAAGCCAACGTAAGAACGATGACATGGCTTCAGCAGGCGCAAGCCGCGCGCCGTCTGGGTAGAGCCGTGTCTGAAATAACGGAAAAGCTTTCCACGCTTGCGGAAGATGCCGAAAAAGGGAGCCTGAACTTGACCGCGCTTGCTGGTGATGTCGCTCTGGTGGCTTATACCATGCGGGGCGCGCTGGGGCCTATAAGCGCAGTAGTGCTGGCCGTTGAACTGCTGCAAGGTGCATGGAACACTTACGCAAAGAGCCGTCAGGCGCAACTCAGAGCCGAAAGGGACGAACGCGAAAGCTTCAGGATGACAGAGGAGGCACTAAAGGCCGTGACGAAAGCTAAAGAGGCCTATTTAGAAAAGCAAGTGCGATTCTCTGAGATTGAACAGATAAAAGAGACATACAGACAATTAAATGATGAGATTGAACGGGGGCGCCGGCTGATAGAGGAGACTACACGCGCAGAGATGCAACGTCTGGCATTAACTCAGGATGCGGAAGAGCATGCGGAAGCAATGAGACGCTTAGAGCTAAATGACCGGCTCACACGGGGCGAAATAACGCAGGAGGAATATCAGACTGAGCTTGTAACTATGCGAAGGGCCAAAGCGCAGAGAGCCGCCGCCGCTGATATCTCCCGCGCTGAAAGTGAGGCCCGCGCCGCAGGGGAACGCAGGAGGCTAGCACAGAGGACGCTTTCAGAGCGTGATATCAGCCTTACAGCCGCAAGTAATGACTTGGCCGGCTTCATGTCAGAAGAGGAGATAGAAGAGCTTAGTAGAGGCTTAGAGGCATTACAGGAACGAAGGCAAAAACGCTATGCACGATACAGGGAACTAGAGGCAAGGCAAGAAAGTCAAGTCTTTGGCGGTATGGGTGGATTTGAGGCTATAGCTTTACAGAATGAGCTACAGGCCGTGAAGAGGGAACTGCATGCAGCAGACCGCGCTTTACTTGACTATCAGACCTTCATTGATGAAGCTACAGGAGGCGAAAGCATAGAGGATTATTCAGCCCGCCGGAGACAATCGCAAGAGCGGTATAACGTGGCAGAGAGTGAAAGAAGGCGAGCCGCCGAAACGCTGGAAGCCGGCATTCGTGAGGAAGAGCAGGCCCGGCAGAGGGAAGCCGAGACTCGCGCCAAAAGCGCGCAAGCCACAGAGCAGGCACGGCAGATAGCAGAAGCCGAGATACGAGCCATAGAGACAAGAAGAGCCGCCAACGAAGAGAGAAGCCGCCGAGATGCTGAGCTTACTAGAAAGAGGGAAGAGGCCGAAACGCTGGAACGGGCCGCGCTTGCACGCCGCATAGAGGAGGCCCGCCGGGAAGCAGGGGAAGCCGGCCTGAACCATCTCGAAAGAGCACACCGGGAAAGAGTGGCCCGCATGTATGAGGAGGAAGCCGCCAACAGAAGAGAGAGAGGCGCGCAGACCATCAGAGCCGTTAGGGAACTAGCGGCAGAGGGCAGGGGGAATGAGATTACCCGCTGGGCCGCTGGTAATGTTGAGGATATCGCCGGACAGAGGATAAACGCGCAACAGGCACAGGCCATCATTGAGCGGGGGACTAAAGCATTACAGACCCGGACACAGCAGGATGACGCCATAATGGAAGAGCTGATAAAGCAAGCGCGCTATAATGAATCCGTCACACACAGACAGCAGAGCCAAATTCAGAGGCTGCAATCTGAATTGAGGGAGTCTCGCAGAAGGCAGGAAAGAATGTCTCGCGAGCTTTTATAGCCGGCACATCATAGCCGAACTGATGCCCGCATGGCCTGATTTGGGGGGCCGTGCGGGCGTTTTTCAAAAAAACTGACTACCGAAAAAGAAAATTGACTACCATCTTACGCGCTTAGACACAGGGATTTATAAAAAGTGGTAGTCATGGGTAGTCATTGGCAAGACTACCATTAAAACGTTGACTCTGAAAAGATAACATGCGAAGTAGTCAGATTTTCCCGAAAAATCAATTATATATATTACACTCGCACGATGAATCCGGCCCCGGTGATGCCCCTGCTGAGGGGTGCGCCCGGTGCGCTGCTGCCCGTTCCATCTGGAGAAAAATCAGCCATGCCGGCCAAAGTATACAAAATGACGTAAAATAACAAAAAGGCAATTTTGGGAGAGAAACGCTGGAGTTCGCATGGTAGCTGGGATTGTAAGGGTAAAAAGCTGTCGGGAAAATGTCGGGAAGTTGTGAGCTGTTTTCTGCGGTTATTAGCCCTATTTTATGCAAATTTGGGCATTTTTAGGGGAAAGAAAAAACGCCTTGCATTTTCATGCAAAGCGTTGATTTTCAGCTACCGCAGACGGGACTCGAACCCGTACAAACGTTACC
>CALABM010000083.1 GCA_937885815.1 uncultured Verrucomicrobiales bacterium
CCGTCCGAGCCATAACGCCTCCCGCCCGGAGTCTCG
The DNA here is from genome assembly GCA_937885815.1 of uncultured Verrucomicrobiales bacterium. Classification (GTDB taxonomy): domain Bacteria; phylum Verrucomicrobiota; class Verrucomicrobiia; order Verrucomicrobiales; family Akkermansiaceae; genus Akkermansia. The sequence goes on from CALABM010000083.1 coordinate 37, forward strand.
CCCGAGCCGCCCCTCTACGGTGACTCGTCCGAGCGCTACGCGTCCGGAATCTCGCCCGAGCCGTCCTTCCACGGTGACCCGCCCGAGCGCTACGCGTCCGGAGTCCCGCCCGAGCCGCCCCTCCACGGTGACCCGCCCGAGCGCTACGCGTCCGGAGTCTCGTCCGAGTCGTCCTTCCACGGTGACCCGCCCGAGCGCTACGCGTCCGGAGTCCCGCCCGAGTCGCCCCTCCACGGTGACCCGCCCGAGCGCTACGCGTCCGGAATCCCGCCCGAGCCGCCCCTCTGGTGTCACTCGCCCGAGTGCCTCTAGTTCCGGTTCTTCCCGCCCGAGCGGTGCGTCTCGCCCGTCGACAGGTAGACATCGCTAAAGCGGAACTGCTTCGTTTTCTGAATGAAAAAATCGGTTGTCTGAGGAAGACAACCGATTTTTTTTAATACGTATGGATGAATAAGTTTAATCCTCATCAGCATATTCCTTCAGCCAAGCGGAGAATTCTTCACGCGGGGCGAGGGCGTTGAGGAGGAAGAGGTCGAAATGGTGTTTTTGTGCTGCGGGAGTAATGCTGAGGCGGCCGGCTTGGCAGATAGCGATACCCTGAGCCTGCATGTGCAGGAGGTGGGCTTCGCAGGGGATGGAGGCTGCGGTGCAGGTGGCTTCCACCTCGCTATCGCGCAGTTCAAATTCGCTGCGTGTCCAGAAGGTGCTCACCCAAGTGTCATCCGGCAGGAGGTGGATGTGTAGGCCATAGCCCTGACCATCATTCCACGCGAGGAAATTTTTCTCAGGCTCATAGGTGCAGAGCTCATCCTTGGCGGCGAGTTCGCGGAAGTTCGCCATCAGCTCATCGCGAGTGAGCGAGAAGGGGGTGGAGTTTGTTTGCAGTTTGCGGGCGGTGTGGTGTCCACCGCTCTTCTTTTTGCGGATGATGAGAATAATCGCGGCACAGAGGAGGATGCAGAGGGCGGGGATGATGTAAATCATGGGTTCAGTTGTCGTTGATATGGTAATCTTTCAGCCAAGCCGTGAATTCAGGCTCGGGGGCGAGGACGCTGTGGAGGAATTCGTCGAAGTGGATTTGCTGGTCGGCGGGTGTGATGGTGAGCTGACCGGCGTGGGCGATGGCGATGCCCTGAGAGCGCATGCCGAGCATTTTCTTGTGGCAGGGCACATTAGCAGCTCGGCAGGCCGCAGCGATTTCCTTATCTCGCATTTCAAAATCCGCGGGGCTCCAGAAGATGGAGGTCCAGCCGCCCTCAGGGAGGAGGAAAATCTGGATGACGTAGCCTTGGCGTGTATTCCAAGCAAGGAAGTTAAATGCGGGCTTGTGAACGGCTAAATCATCCTTCTTGGCCAGTTCCGCGAAGTGGGAGATGATTTCCTCGTTCGTGAGGGTGTAAGGGGTGGTGGCGCGTTTGTGGCGGCGGGCAGGGAGCTTGGCGCGTTTTCTGCTGCGGGAGCGGCTGCGACCTTCAGCAAGGAGCCATTTTCCGAGTTCCCAGACGCCGTGCCCACTGAACAGCACTGAGGCAGCGAGTGCCGGCTCCGAGTTCATTCCTAAGCCGGCCAGACAGATGGCGACCGTGAGTGAGATAATAAGCAGCACCACGCTGATGATGTGGCGCAGGCGCCCCAAGTATTCGAACACGAACACATAGGCGATGAATCCCAAGAAAATGATGATGCTTACGTAATCAGCACTCATGGCCGGTGGGGCTTATTGCTCCGTTTTGCGGTAGTCTGTATGCCGGCGCAGGTGGGCTTTCGCCTCTCCCAGCAGGAAGAAGGAGCCGCAGATGAGGGTGTGCGGCGGGAGTGTATCGAGAACCTCTGCCAGTGTGTCGGGAATGTGGATGGGT
>CALABM010000084.1 GCA_937885815.1 uncultured Verrucomicrobiales bacterium
CGGCTCAGCCATTCATCCAGCGCGAAGGCGAGTTCTGCGGCGTCCACCTCATGGGCATGCCAAGGGTGCACGCCGAAGGCCGGGCGCATGCCGGGAGTGTTGGCAACGCGCTCCCAGTCATCCATGGTGACGGCGCAGATGGTTCCCCCTGCGGGGTTCGGGTGGTGAGTGTGGTAATCTTTCAGCATGTCAGTGTTCCTTCTTCGGCAAAACTGTAATAAGGCTTGGTGCGCTCCGGGGTGGAAGCACCGATGATGACGTGGTCCTGCAGCGGAATGCAGAGTGTTTCAGCCGCGCGGAACAGGGCTTTAGTGAGCTCAATATCCTGAGAGCTGGGGCGGGAGTTCCCGCTGGGGTGGTTATGCACGATGATGATTTTCGCGGCATGATGAAGGATGGCCGGGCCGAATACATTGCGCGGGTGTACCAGTAGGCGGGTGAGGGTGCCCACGGCGATTCTCTCTTTTCTCAGCAGGGTGCGGCGGGCATCCAGCAGGAGCAGCACCATCACTTCTTGGGGCTCATAGCGCAGCTCTCCCACCAGCAGGTCATACACATCCTGTGCGTTGTGAATACCCTGCCGCTGCACATTCTCTCGGGCGGCGCGCTGCCCCAGTTCAAACACGGCTGCCAGTGTGGCCGCCTTTGCCCCGCCTATTCCCTTGGGCAGCAGCTTCTGGATTTCCGCGGCCTCCATGCTGCCCAGCGCTGCCAGTGAGCCGGCGGCTCGCTTCAGGCGCCCGGCAAGCTCCAGCACGTTGCAGCCCTGCATGCCGGTGCGCAGAAACAGCGCCAGCAGCTCTTCATCCGTAAGCATGGCTCGCCCGTCTCGCAGCAGTTTTTCGCGCGGTAGGCTTTCGGGCGGCAAATCTGCCAAGCGGCAGACGGCGGGGGGTGTGGAGGTTTCCATGACTGAGAGAGCGGGGTTTTTGACGCGAGAAAGCCCATTCAAGGACTGCTCGGAGACAGTGGCACCTGAATGGGCTTTCGTTCGTTTTTAATTGTTACAGCGGTTCCTTACGGCAGCTCCATCATATCCGTGACGATGTTGATGGACTCGCGGAGGATGGGATCCAGCGTGGAGGGGTAATCCACATCATCTGCCAGAGCAGCTTCGGGATCCTCGGCGGAATCCATGTAGCTGTCGGAATCATCATTTGTGGCCTCCGTGAGCGTTTCCTTATCCACGTCCTCCAGAGTGAGGCGGTATACGGTGATGTTGCGGGCATCCTCCTCTGCCATGCGGGTATAGCGTTCACGGCGCTCATCCGTGTAGGCGCGCTCACGTTCGCGCAGGCGGGCGTTCTCAGCCTGGCGTACGGTGCGGTTCAGGGAATCCGTGTTTTCCTCAGTAATCTTGCGGCGGTAATCCACATACCAGCGGGTGTACTGCAGGTCAGCATCCTCAGCCACGCGCACGTTGCTGCGGCGCAGCAACTCGGGCATGATGCGGGCTATGCGGGGATTTCGCACATAACGTCCGGCCGGAGCAATTTCATCATACGGCATGGCGTTGTCCATCTCGGACTCACCGAGGGGCAGCGCAGCTGTCACCATGGGCAGCACGATGTCGCTGGGAACACCGCGCAGCTGGGTGGAGGCACCGTTAATGCGGTAGAACTTCTGCACGGTAATCTTAATCATACCGCAACCCTCGCGGGAGGAGATGAAGGGCATGAAGTCGGACAGGCTGCGGGGCACCTGTACTGTACCCTTACCGAAGGTGGTTTCATCACCCACAATGACGGCACGGCCATAATCAGCCATGGCTCCGGCGAAAATCTCGGAGGCGGAGGCACTCAGGCGGTTCGTGATGACTACCATGTCACCGGAGAAAATCTGGCGACCGCTCACCGTAAGGCGCTCCACGTGGCCGCGGTAATCACGCACCTGCACCACAGGGCCGGCACCGGTGAAGAAGCCCACCATCTTGCGGACTTCATCCAGGGAGCCACCGCCGTTGAAGCGGAGGTCCACCACAAGGCCGCGCACTCCCTCAGCCGTCATGCGGCGCAGCAGCTTGCGTACATCCGCAGCGCAGCGTACATCGCCATTATCCAAATCAATGTAGAAGGAGGGCAGGGTGAGAATACCCACGCGGTAGGGCTCCTGACCGGGGCGGTGAATATCAATAATCTTGGCGCTGGCGAGGGACTCAGACATGGGCACCTCGTCACGCACGATAGTCACCTCCTTCTGCTCGCCGCTGGAGGAGATAACACGCATCTTCACGGAGACTCCCTTCTGACCGCGGATGAGGTCCACCACCTTGTCGATGCTCATGTACATGATGTCCACCCAGTTGCCGGAGTTATCCGTATCCACAGCCACGATTCTGTCTCCGAGGCTGAGCTGGCCACTGCGGGCAGCAGGACCACCCTTCACGATGCCTTCAATGCGGGTGGAGCCATCATCATCCTCCCTCAGCTGGGCGCCGATGCCCACGATGGAAGCGCGGATAGCATCCTTGAAGCGCTGCTCCTCGCGAGCACCCATGTAGTCGCTGT
>CALABM010000085.1 GCA_937885815.1 uncultured Verrucomicrobiales bacterium
CCACATTACCGGTAACCTTCAGAGAGGCGCCTTCTGCAATCGTCACGGTGGAGGGTTGATTATTTGCGGTATCACCTGTTCGGAAGTGAGTCACAGTTACCTGTGCGCCCTCAGTGAGGCTCAAATTTTCACGACCAACACTAAGGCAACCGCTTATATTCACCTCACCACTGATATCCGTAGAGCCACCTTTCAGAATAAGGTTGGAGAGCTGCGCATGGGAAAGGTTTATGTGTTGCTGCTGAGTTTTCAGCAGTGAACCATTGCCGACAAGGGAGATATAACCTGTACCGCCAATCTCCACGCCAAGGGTGCGCGGGTTACCGTAGGTTCCGTCCTGCACCGTCAGTTCCAGTGTGGCCTGCCCCTCCACCTTCATTCCGGCTGTAGCATTAGCCTGCTCCAGTGTAAGGCGCTGGGTAAAGGCGTTATCTGTACCATCTACCGTCCATGTCACGCCATCGGCCTGAAGATTTTCCACCTGTACCGCCATGCGGGTAGTAATATCGCCCTGCAGTGAGAGGGAACCCACTGTCAATGAGCCGGTACCGCTGATGGTGGTAGCATCTTTCACCAGCATGTTGTCAACGCTTACATCCGCATTGAGCACCAAAGCACCGGCCTCCTGCTTCTGAAGGGAGCCTATGCTGAGAGCGGCGCCATTAATGAATATATCCTCTGCATTATTAAAATAAGCGCCACCTAATTCTGCATCTTTGGTAAGATTGACGTCGTTAACGCTATTACAATTATTGAATACCACCTTGTGGTCTTGCTGCAATATGCTCTCATCACCCTCCCAAATGTAGTAATCATCTTTCAGAGAGAATACAACACTCAGCCCCGTAGCGGAGGCTGTAAAAGTGGCATTGGCATAATCATCCGTCACCGCAAAAATACGATCATTCAGGAGACTCCAGTCACCTGTGGATACCAGATAATCAGTTCCATAAGAAATGAGCGAAGTATTCGTGAAGTCGAATTGGCAGGAACCATCGAAGCTGCTATTCATGCTTACAGTCCCACGCAAATCAAGCATGGGAGAGGCGTCTGAAAGCTCCTGTACATCAATGGAGATGGAGCCACCATTAAACACCAATGCCGAGTCCAACACGGCAGAACCGCTATTTTCAGCCCCGGCCAGCAAGTAAAGCGTCTGCCCCTCATTCAGTGAGAAACTATCACCAAGTTTTAACTCAGCACCGCGGGCCAACGCCACATTCCCGTTCACCGTAAGGGCGGAGGAGGTTATATTCAGCGTACCGGCCAAGGCGCTGACATTGCTCAGCACAACAGAAGCTCCATCAAGTGTCTGAGTGCCGCTACCGGTTTTCACGAGGCTGATGCCGTTCTCACGGGTATCCGTTGTGTTGCCGAGGGTACCGGAGAAGGTATAATCGTTACCGGCGGCTGTATCAATGCTAAGAACGGCGGCACGGGTTGTTTCCGGGCGGGCGGAGCCGCTCAGCGCTGTATCAACCCTAGAAGCACCGGCATAAACAAAGCTGTGAACATTACCCGAAAGCCCCTTAATGTGTGCATTATCCGTATTAATGGCCAAAGACGCTACAGAATTACTATCCCTACCTGTCAGGTTGATCCTAGCCTTAGCGGCGGCGAAATCTGACGCCAGTTCAAGGAAAGCACCATGAGTACGAGAGGCCCATTCGTTATAGGTACGGTTCAGGCTGATGGTACCGTCAAAGTTACTGTCCCCCTTCAGGATAAGTCGAGAAGAGCTGTAGTGATTCGTAGTGGATTCCCAGCAGAGCTCACCGGAACCTTCCAGCG
>CALABM010000086.1 GCA_937885815.1 uncultured Verrucomicrobiales bacterium
TACATTGCTGTTTACCACGGTACCGATACCATCAAACACCAACTGACTGTTCGCCGAGGTTAAGCGGAAATCCGGGCAATCATCACCGAAGACGGAGCTGCTGAGCAACACGCGACCACTGTTCACCTGAACCTCACCGGTGAGACCGCTGAAGTCAAAGCCTGAGCCATTATCATTGTCCCCTATCCCATAATTCAACACCACTGTGCCGGCACCGCTTACGCGGGAAAGATTCGCAGAGCGACCGGCGGCACTCAAATCCAGCTTACCACTATTCACCACAATAGCGGAGGCGTTCGTCAGTGCGCTCAGACCATTACCGGTCAGCACCAGAGAACCAGCGCCCTCCTTAACAAGACGCCCGCCACCATTTACGGTGGAACTCACCGTGATATTGTGTCCATTGGTATCAAAAGTAGTACCAATTATCTCATCCGTCAGATTAATAGCATGGCCGCTGATGGTGAAGTTAGCCGTGGCGGCAATCGTGCCACTACCCAGCAGTACAGAATCGTTCGAACCAATACCGGTGATACCACCACTGCCGATGTTCAGGCGGGCCGAGCCAAGCACGAGAGTATCAGCATTTCCGCGAGTGGTGGAGAAAGAAATACCCTTAAGCGTGGCCTCACCGGAGGGCGCCTCAAAGCGACTGCCGGAGTCCCAGCCCATGTGCAGACAAGCATTTTCTGAGATAATAGTACCACCGTTAAGCACAAGGGAGGAATAGGAGTTCTTCCAGTGCGACAGCAGGAAGGAAGCGTCTGTATTGTCACCATCCACATTACCGGTAACCTTCAGAGAGGCGCCTTCTGCAATCGTCACGGTGGAGGGCTGATTATTTGCGGTATCGCCGCCTCGGAAGTGAGTCACAGTGACCTGAGCTCCCTCTGTGAGCCTCATATCTTCATGGCCAACACTAAGGCGCCCATTTATATTCACCTCACCGCTGATATCCGTGGAGCCTCCACCTTTCAGAACAATGCCTGAAACCTGAGCAGAACCTAAATTAAGCACGCCTGCACCAATCTTATGCAAGGCAGCATTACCGGACAGCTCAGAAATGCTCATTTCCCCCTGATCGTGAGTAACTGAGAGCATCGTACCCTCTGCCATTTCATAACCTTGGGCGGTCTGAGCGGCGGAAAGCTGCAGAGTTCCGGCCTGTACAGTCACAGAGCCGGTAAAGGTATTCTCAGCTGCGAAATTCAGCGTACCTGCACCGGTCTTAACAAGGTTACCCTCACCCTGCAATACGGTGTTTACTGTAATGGTATGCCCCGCGGTGTCAAAGACGGTACCACCGGCCGTACCCATGAGATCTATCGCCTTATTACCGCTAATGCTGAAGTTAGCCGTGGCAGCAATAGTGCCGTTACCCAGCTGCACGGTATCATTCGAGCCAATACCGGTAATACCACCGCTGCCGATATTCAGGCGTGCCTCACCAAGCACGAGGGTGTCAGCCTGATAACGCTGGGAGGAGAAGAAAATACCCTTAAGCGTAGCCTCACCTGAGAGCGCATCAAAGCGGCTGCCGGAGTCCCAGCCCATGTGCAGACAAGCATTTTCTGAGGTAATAGTACCGCCGTTAAGCACAAGGGAGGAATAGGAGTTCTTCCAGTGCGACAGCAGGAAGGAAG
>CALABM010000087.1 GCA_937885815.1 uncultured Verrucomicrobiales bacterium
TATTACCTGATTGAAATCCGGATTCGCTCCGTGCCCATGGCGTTCCCAGTCCTGCACGGTGGGGTCAATTTCGATGTCGCCGCGCATGCGCGCTCCATCAATCTCAATTTCGGCTCGCAGGAAATCGGGGCCAACGCTGCGATTCCACTCGCCGAAGTCTAGTATGCGCACCTTTCCGTGGCGTAGCGTGTCGCCTTCTGAGCCAAGAAGGCCTGAGTGCCAGAGCGCTTGGACTTCCAGCTCTGAAGGGCGCTCTATTTCACTCTCATCCGCCTCAGCGAGACCGAATCCGCAGTGCACCTGTTCCACAAGGCTGCGGTAAGCATCGGCCAGTCGCTGACTGTTATTTTTCATTAGGCGTTCTCCTCGCCCATGTCGATGTGGCGCTGGAGGTCTTCTTCCAGCGTTTCACATACGTAACCGAATGTTTCGTCATTCTTCTTGCTCATGGCGCGCAGCGTGTTGTGAGCTTCCAGCACGTGGCGCGTGCGGTCAATCTCGCTCATTTCTCTGTGCTCTTCTTCCACGGCAGCTTCCGTATCCTGTGCCAGAACGCTGCGGCGCTCTGTCAGTTCTTCGCGCCAGCTTGCATCAGGCGGATCCAGCTCCAGCAGCATATCCAGCCCTAGGCTTTCCATGGCGTCCAGTGTACGGCGGGTGGGGGAGGCAACCTGAACGCTGCCACCGACGGCGATGCATTTACGAGCAAGTCCGGCCAGAGTTCCCATGAAAGTGGAGTCCACGCCGGGGCAGACTTCTAAATCCACTACGATGGTATTTCCTCCGTTTTCCAGATATTTTTCAGCCAGAGTCTTGAGAGCCGGGCTGTTCACGAAACACCCGCGGCTCGCGCAGCGTATCCACAGGCAGTCGTGAAATTCGTGATAGGTGAGGGTGGTAACTGACATGGGGAAAATTTAGTTGAGATGGGGCTCGAGTTTAGCATAAGCATCCTTGCCGAGCTGCTCAGGATTATCAGCCGAACCTCGATGTGTGATGCGAATGGGCATGCCGTTGGGCATGAAGTAAATGGCTCGGAACATCATGAAGTCGCCATTGCAGGTGGCGTAACCGGCCACCGGTACGGAGCAGTCTGCCTGCAGGGCAGCCAAGAAGGCTCGCTCAGCTCGCACGCACAGGGCGCTTTCCACGTCATTCACGGGGGCAACGAGCTCACGGGTGGCGGCATCATTCGCGCGGATTTCCAGCGCGATAGCACCCTGACAGAGCGCGGGCATGAAGGAATCCTTGCCCATATCCACGATGCTCAGTTGGTTGCCGTCAAAGGTAAGGGAATCACCGGTGTAGCCGAGGCGGTTCAGGCCTGCGCGAGCCAGTACGATGCCGTCCATATCCGGGCTTTCGATGAGCTTGCGAAGGCGGGTCTGTACATTGCCGCGGATGGACGTGGTGGTGGCGGTACCGCTCCAGTATGTGCGCACCATCTGTTCACGGCGTACACTGCTGGTGCCGAGGGTAAGGCGCTTGGTGTTAGCTCCTTTCTTAAGAATCAGCGCATCCCAGATTTCTTCTCGCGGCAGAATGGCTGCCAGCTCGAAGCCTTCAGCCATCTGGCCGGGCATGTCTTTCAGGCTGTGCACAGCACAGTCAATCTCACCTGCTGCCAGAGCGCGCTCAATGGCGGCTACGAATACTCCTTTATCCTGTGTGCCGGCGGTTTTGTTCACGCAGCACAGGGGGATGTCCGTATGCGTATCTCCATCAGTATGAATGATGACAATCTCTGTCTCCAGTTCCGGTGTGTGCGCCTTAAGCGCAGCCACTGCGAGCTCTGCCTGCTTGAGGGCCAGTTCACTACCACGGGTGCCAATTCTGATGGTTCTACTCATGCCATACATTCTACCCTTTCCTTTGCTCTTCTGCAAGCAAAATCGGTATCCCTTCACGAAAAAATCTGCTACGTATAACAGGACACTACGTGCGGATAAAAATACACCGGGCTGATGCTCGCATCAACCCAGTGTGAAAGTGATGTTGTGGTGGCTTTACTTGGTCACCAAGCTGTGGCCGGTCATCTCAGCAGGCTGGGCGATGCCGAGCAGGCTGAGCAGAGTGGGGGAGATGTCAGCCAGAATGCCGTCCTTCATCTTCACCTCATCCTGATCGGGGCCGCAGTAGATGAGGTCCACGAGGTTGGTGGTGTGAGCGGTGTTCGGGGAGCCGTCCGGGTTCATCATGTTCTCGCAGTTGCCGTGGTCTGCGCAGATGAGGCAGCAGCCGCCGAGCTCGAGAATCTTGGTAACGCTCTTCTCCAGAGCCTTGTCCACAGCCTCACAGGCGGTGATGCCGGCCTCAAGGTAACCGGTGTGGCCCACCATGTCCGGGTTGGCAAAGTTCATGATGGCGATGTCGTAGTTAGCGATAGCGTCCACGAACTTATCAGCCACCTCACCCACGCTCATCTGGGGCTTGAGGTCGTAGGTAGCCACCTCACGGGGGGAGGGAACAAGGATGCGGTCTTCGCCCTCGAACTGAGTCTCCACGCCGCCGTTGAAGAAGAAGGTTACGTGAGCGTACTTCTCGGTTTCAGCGATGCGCAGCTGCTTGAGGCCTGCCGCGGCGATAACCTCGCCAAGGATGTTGGTGAGCTGCTCCTGCTCAAACACTACCGGAGTGGGGTAGCAGGCTTCATACTCAGACATGGTGATGTAGTGCACGTGGGGGTGTACACCGCGGTCGAAGCCGTCGAAATCATCATAGATGAAGGCGCGGGAGAGCTCGCGGGCGCGGTCGGCACGGAAGTTGAAGAAGAATACCACGTCTTCATCGCGCACACGCTGGGTGTCGCCCTCGCAGAAGATAGCGGGCTTGAGGAACTCGTCCGTCACGCCACCTTCGTAGCTCTTCTCTGCATACTCGGCGGGAGTGCAGGAGCACTGCTCGCCCTTGCCCAGTACGATGGCGTCCCAGCCGACCTGTACGCGGTCCCAGCGCTTATCGCGGTCCATTGCGTAGAAGCGGCCTACCACGGTAGCAATCTTGGCACCGTAGGGAGCCACGGCGTCCTGCAGCTGGCTGAGGAAACCGGCACCGCTCTTGGGATCGGTGTCGCGGCCATCGGTAATGGCGTGAATCATGATGTCCTTAACGCCGGCCTCAGCGGCAATTTTCACCACGCCGATAAGGTGCTCGATGTGGGAGTGCACACCGCCGTCAGACACGAGGCCGAGAAGGTGCAGGCGAGTGCCGGCTGCCTTGGCAAAGGCTTCAGTGATAACAGGGTTCTTAGCGAGGGAACCATCATTGATGGCGTTGGTGATGCGGCAGAGATCCTGGAAAACCACGCGGCCGGCACCCAGGTTCAGGTGACCTACCTCGGAGTTACCCATCTGGCCATCGGGAAGACCGACATCCTGGCCGCTGGCGCCCAGCATGGAGTGCGGGCAGGTAGCCAGCAACTTGTCAGTGAAAGGAGTATTGGCGAGCACGGTAGCGTCGCCCGTCTGCTTGGCGGCTTCCGGCCCCTGAGGGTTGCGGCCCCAGCCGTCACGAATAATCAGAACTACGGGTTTATTAGCCATGGGGCTATTATACCACTTGCGAGTGCGTTTGTGAAGTCAAAATGCTGTTCTTGCGTGCGAATTCTGCCATATCCGTGGTGAAGGCAGCCTTTGTGCTTGCGTGAGGGGATGAGCTGGGGTAGAATGCCGGGCATGAGCAAGCTGGATGATCTTTTCGCTTTTCTGAGTATTCCGAGTGTATCAGCCGTGGCCGAGTATGCCCCTGAGGTGGAGCGCTGCGCTGATTTCCTTGTGACCAAGTTGGCCTCTCTGGGCTTTGATGCCGTGAAACATATGACGGACATCCACCCCATCGTGGTGGCTCATAGTCCGAAAGTGGAGGGCGCTCCCACGGTGCTGATTTATGGCCACTATGATGTGATGCCCGTTGACCCGCTGAATGAGTGGCACAGCGACCCCTTCAAACCCGAGGTGCGTGATGGCCGCGTGTATGCTCGCGGTGCTTCTGATGATAAAGGTGAGATTATGGCTCACATTCTGGGTGTGGAGGAAATCATTCGCAAGGATGGTGCTCTGCCTCTGAATGTTATTTTCCTGCTTGAGGGTGAAGAGGAGCGCGGCAGCACGAGCTTGTTTGAGTTCATGCAGAAGCCTGAGGCTAAAGAACTCCTTGCCTGCGACGTGATTGTGGTAAGCGATACCGGCATGGCAGCCCCGGATGTGCCTTCTCTTTCCTACGGCCTGAAGGGCCTTTGCTGCTTTGAGCTGGAAGTATCCGCTCCCAGCATGGACCTTCACTCCGGTGTGTTCGGCGGTGCTGTGGCTAATCCCATCACCACGCTTTGCGAGATGGTGGCTTCCACGCATGACGCAGATAACCACGTGACCGTGGAAGGCTTCTACGATGGCGTGAGCGATATCGCCGAGTGGGAGCGCGAGAGCTGGCGCCGTGTGCCCGGTATGAGCAATGATGAGCTGGCTGAGCTTACCGGTGTGCCTGAGCTGCGTACGGAAACCGGCTACACCGGTGCCGAGTGCGTGTATGCACGTCCCACCTTCGAGCTCAATGGTATTTCCGGTGGTTACGAAGGCGAGGGCTCCAAGACTGTTATCCCCACCAAGGCTCTGGCTAAGATGAGCTGCCGCCTTGTGCCCGGTCAGGACCCGGAGGATATTCTGGATAAGGTAGAGGCCCACTTCCGCAAGGTATGCCCCCCGAGCGTGCGTATGAAGTTCACCCGCCAGCATGGTGGTGAGGCTTACCTGAGCGACCCGCACTCTGCATGGGGTAAGGCTGCTCAGAAGGCTCTGGAGATGACCTTCGGCAATCCGCCCGTTCTGGTGCGTGAAGGTGGCTCCATTCCGATTATTGCAGAAGTCAGCAAGGTGCTTGGCAAGGATGCAATCTTCCTCGGCATGGACTTGCCGGATGCCCGCATTCACTCCCCGAATGAGAACATGCGCGTGGAGATTTTTGAGAAGGGTATCTGCATGGCAGAGAACCTGCTGCGCCTCATGGCCGCCGCTGAGTAAAATCATGTTCGGCTAAGGACTATGAACGCCGTTGAGATTCAGGAGATACACAAAACTTTCCCCGGGCACTGGGGGAAAGGCGGGGTTTACGCCGTGAAGGGGGTAAGCCTCAGTATTCCGAAAGGCGGTGTTTATGGTCTTATTGGCCCTAATGGCTCGGGCAAGAGCACTATCATGAAGGCTCTCGTGGGCTTGCTGGCTCCGGATGAAGGTAAGTGCACCGTGTTCGGTAAGCCTGCAACTGCCGCAGAGAATCGCCGAGAGATTGGCTTCCTGCCCGAGAATCCTTATTTCTATAAGTTCCTGACCGGTGAGGAAACGGTGCGCTTTTATGGGCGCCTTTGCGGGCTTCGCGGCGCGGAACTGAAAGCTCGCACTCAGGAGCTTCTGGAGCTGGTTGGGCTTACGGAAGCTGCTCATCGCCGCTTAGGTGGGTATTCCAAAGGCATGCTGCAGCGCATTGGCTTGGCACAGGCTTTAGTGCAGAAGCCTCGTCTGCTTGTGCTTGATGAGCCCACTGCCGGCGTGGATCCTATCGGTTCACGGGCGATTCGTGATATTATCCTGAACATCAAAGAGCAGGGGGTTACAGTCTTCCTTTGTTCTCATCTTTTGGAGCAGGTTCAGGAAATTTGTGACCGCGTGGGGATTCTTTATCGTGGCGTTATGATTGCTGAAGGTACCATGGAGGAACTTACCCGTGATAACTCCCGCACGGAACTTATCTTGCGTAACCCCTCGCCTGAACTTTTGCAGCAAATTCGAGCCCTTGCAGGAGATGCTCTCCTTTCGGAGCAAGCTGCCAGCAACTCACTGGAAAGCGTCTTCCTTCGTGGCATTCAGGCTAAATTAAAAGAGCAGGAAGAAGCAGCTAAGAGTAAGTAATCAGTAAGGCTTCTTCTTGCCTATTGTTGGCTGTTGCCCGGGGCTGAACTTACTTTTTCCTGTAGCTGGCAAACTTTTGGCTCGCATTTCACCGCGGAATATGGCAAATTATCTGTCAACGAAGCATTTTCTCCACTCATGAGTGATTCCACCTCTCCCAAATACAAGCGTATCCTGCTCAAACTGAGCGGTGAGGCTCTGCGTGCACAGGGCAGCAAAGACAATATCTCCCCGGAAATCGTGGCTCGTATCGCCCGCGAGATTGCTGATGCCCAGAAGCAGGGCAATCTCCAGATTGCCATCGTAGTGGGTGGCGGTAACATCTGGCGCGGTGCTAAGGCCAGCGTGCGCGGCATGGATCGTCCCACAGCTGACTATGTGGGCATGCTTGCTACGGTGATGAATGCACTTTCTATCTGCTCCGCTGTGCAGGAGGCCGGTGTGCCTGCTCATGTGATGAGCGCCATTGAGATGAAGAATGTGGCTGAGCCTTATGTGCGTAACACAGCACGTGAGCTGCTGCGCGACGGGCAGGTGGTTGTGTTCGCCGCCGGTACAGGTAACCCCTTCTTCAGCACGGATACCGCTGCTGCTCTCCGCGCTTGCGAAATCAATGCCGAGGTCGTCATGAAGGCCACCTCCGTGGATGGCGTGTATAGTGCTGATCCCAAGGTGGATCCCACGGCTACCCGTTTTGACCGCATCTCTTATGAAGAGTGCATCTCTCGTGAGCTGAAGGTTATGGACCAGACCGCCTTCACTCTCTGCAAGGACAACAAGAAGCCCATTATGGTGTTTGATATGCACCAGCCCGGTAATATCACCCGCGCGCTCCTTGGTGAGCAGATTGGCTCCGTAATCAGTGAATAATTCTTATTAACTCATACAAATATCAATCATATGGACGAAGAAACACTCTTGCTCGAGACCGAGACCTCCATGGAGGAAGCCCTCGAGAACATGCTGACCAAGTTCGCCGGCGTTCGTACCGGTAAGGCTTCCCCCTCCCTCGTGGATAACATGGACATTTTCGTGGCTTCCTATGGCACGAGCATGAAGCTGAAGAGCCTTGCCGTGGTTTCCACCCCGGACGCTCGCTCCATTCTCATCCAGCCGTTTGACCCCAGCACGCTCAATGACATCAAGAAGGCTATCGCTGAGAGCAGCCTGAACATCACCCCCATCATTGATGCTCGCTCCGTTCGTCTTCCCATCCCTGAGCTTACCGGCGAGCGCCGTAAGGAGCTTTGCAAGCACGTGAAGTCCCTCTCCGAGGAAACTCGCGTTCGCATCCGTGGCGTGCGTAAGAATGGTATGGATGGCGTGAAGAAGCTTAAGGCTGACAACATCCTCACCGAAGACGGCGTGCGTCTTGCTGAAGACAAGGTGCAGAAGCTCACCGATAAGTACGTCAAGAAGGTTGACGAGCTGGTGGCTGCCAAGGAAAAGGAAATCATGACTGTTTAATCCCCCAACAAACTTATCACACACATGAGCAGCAATAACACGAACGTCCTGGCTCAGGGTATCGAAATCATCGGTACCATCACCTTCCACAATGATATGCACATTGATGGCAAGATTGATGGCGAAATCACTTCCGAGTCCGGTAAGGTCACCATCGGTGAGCTTGCTGACATCAAGGGCGACATCAAGGCCGGTGAGGTACACATTTACGGCCACGTGGACGGTAATGTGAACAGCGGCCGTTGCCACCTCAATGAGCGTGCCGTTGTGAATGGCGATATCACCACCACTGTTCTTTCCATGGTCGAAGGCGCCCGCCTCTCCGGCCGTGCTCAGATTGGTTAAGATTTTTTCCAATTCATATAAAGAGGCAGGATTTTACGAAATCTTGCCTCTTTTTTTATTTACTCTGAGCGGGTGGGCCCGGAATCTTGCTCTTCAGTTTGGCTTTGAGGAGAGCACTTCCGGCTCTTTGCTGCGCAATCTTGTGCTTGTCTGCATATTTCCTCAGCTTCTGCTCGGAGTTTACAGAAGTGGGCTTTTGCCTTTTCCTTTATATTGAGCCCTTTGGCCAGTCCTTTCACGGCCAGTTGCCGTGCGCTTGGGCATCCTGACGCTAGCCGGGTGAATCCGGCAGCGGCCACGCCGCCTATCAATAGCAATAATCCTGTTTTCATTTGTAGGAATGTGGGTTGTTGAGATTGCTATGGTACACTCCGTGCCGAGCGTCGTCAATTGATATAGCTAGTGGTTATCGGGTCGGTTGCTCCTTGTCTATGGTGCGATTCATATTTATAATGATATGAATCAGCGCAAAGGAAATTCTTTTGTGAGGAAGAATCTGTTTGACGGTAGAGCAATAGTGGGGTATGCTGAGGCCATGGCAAAGAATAAGAAGAACGCGATTGAGAATTATCTGAACAAGCTGTATATGGCAGGGATGATGGGGGATGAGGACGCTCAGTTAGAGCTGGCCCATTTTTATGTGACGGAGACGAGCGCTCCCATGCCGGATGAGGCGAAGGTATGGCTGACACAGCTGGCAGGGAAGGGAAATGACCAGGTACGTTTTGAAACTACAATTAAATATACAAGGGGGATAATATAATAAATGGAAAAATTTAAAAAACCAGAATTTAAAATCGAAGATGTAAATGTTGAAGAAATAAACGAATGTTTTGAGCAGATCGAAGAGTTAAAAGCCGCAGGGGGTTTCGAGCGCGTTAAAGAGTTTGCCGCATTGGGAAAACCTGTGATTGGAATCTGCGGAGGATATCAGATGATGGGAGAGACCATCTTTGATGATGCCTTTGAAGGAACGGTGTCCAGAGAGTATGGGGGATTAGGGCTTCTTTCCATGCGCACCGAGTTTTTGACTGACAATAAGA
>CALABM010000088.1 GCA_937885815.1 uncultured Verrucomicrobiales bacterium
GTGATGATTTTCTCATTCTGAGAAACGGAGTAGAGATAGGCGCCGGCTTCCTCTGCGCGCTTCAGCTCGTCGCGCAGGCTGTTCTTCTTATCGAAGGCCAGCACAACGGGGGCGGCGATGAAGATGGAGGAGTACGTACCAACGAAGATACCCAGCAGCATGGCCACGGAGAAGTCCATCATGGCCGGGCCGCCCAGTACGATGAGTGAGACAAGCACTGCAATCGTGGAACCGGAGGTAAGCAGGGTACGGGAGAGAGTGGTGTTAATGGCTTCGTTCATGATGTCCACCAGCTTCTCGCCGGGCTCAGCAAGGCGCAGGCGCTCGCGGATACGGTCAAAGATAACGATGGTATCGTTAATCGAGTAACCGGCCACCGTCAGGAAGGCACCGATGTGGATGATGCTCAGCTCCGTGCCCATGAGCACCACCAGCACGATAACGGCGGCAACGTCATGGAAGGTGGAGATGAGGGCACCCATGGCGAAACTCCATTCGAAGCGGATGGCCAAGTACAGCGTGATGCCCAGCATACCTGCCAGCAGAGCCCAGCAGGCCGTCTTGAAGAAGGCGGAACCCAGGGAGGAGCTCACGTCCTCAATGGAGGCGGGGGGCAGCTCCTTCATGCCGGGGATATCACGGCGGAGGGTGGCATCAATCATCTCGGCCTCCTCCTTGGTGGCCACGCGAATCTTGATGTTGCGGTCCGTAGCAGCACCGAACTCCTGAACGGTGGGCTGCTTGGAAAGAGTCATGCTGTACACGAGAGCTTCAGCCTTCTGGTAATCCACAGCGGAGTCCGCGGGCAGCACATAGGTGAGGGTGGTACCACCCGTGAAGTCCACACCCAGAGCCTTGTCACCGCGCACGAAGATGCCGTACAGAGCAGCCAGAACGATGACAGCCACGGAGGCGAAGGCGCAGACCTTGCGGTATTTCATGAAGTCAAACACCTTGCCTTCCAGCGGAGCCTTAGCAAAGGTGGCATCCTTCAGGAGGCCGAGGCGCTCCATCCAGAAGTACAGCACGCGGGTCACGACCACGGCGCCGATAAGGGAGGTGATGATACCCACGCTGGTGGTCACGGCGAAGCCCTTAATGGAGCCGCTGGCCAGCCAGAAGAGAATCACGGCAGTGATGAGGGAGGTGATGTTGGAGTCCCAAATGGCGGAGAAGGCCTTCTCATATGCGCTGCGCAGGCACACGATGAAGGGCTTGCCCAGTGCCTTCTCTTCACGCATACGCTCGTTGATGAGCACGTTCGCGTCCACAGCCATACCCATCGTCAGCACGATACCGGCGATACCCGGCAGCGTCAGCACGAAGCCGAAAAGGCTCATCAGGCCGATGAGGGCCAGAGCATTGAAGGTAAGACCCACCATGGCCACGATACCGGAGGTGCGGTAGTACCAGTAGCAGAAGATGAAGATACCCACCAGACCGATGAGACCGGAGATGATACCCTGCTTCAGAGCACTCTGACCGAGCTGAGCGGATACGTCCTTACGGCCTTCTACCACGAGGTCACTGGAGAGCGGGTTGGCCAGAGCCTTGGAAACGTCTTCAGGCTCACCCTTGCCGTCCAGACCGGAAATCTGGAAGTCCTTGCTGAGCACGGCCTGCACCACGGGGGCGCACTTTACCTGACTATTCAGCACCACGGCCAGAAGGTCGCGGCCGAGGGTCATGTTTCCGGTCATGCGGGTCATGCGGCCTGCACCTTCGCGGTTCAGAGTTACGTTAATAACGCCGGACTGGGTGTAGTTCGGGTTAGCGGCGGAAACATGCTCGCCGGTGATGTAAATGCCGCGCTGCAGGGCCACGGCGGGCTTGAGCAGAACGTAGAAGTTCAGGGCCTGATTGCCCTCGCGGTCCAGAATGGGCTCGCCGGTCTTTTCGTTCACCAGCGGCTGGGGCAGAATCATGTAGTCATTCAGACCGAGGCTGGAGGGAATGAGCGGGGGCAGGGGCTGGCGGGCGGCGGTGTTGCCGGCGGCCAGCTGGCGGTTGTACTCGTGGAAGCGATTGCGGAAGTTTTCAATGCGCTGCTGTACATCGGGGTTAGCCAGTACAGTCATGTAATCGGGGTACACGGGCAGCAGCTCCAGCTTAGCCATCTTGGTGAGCATCTGCACCATGGCGTCCACCTTCTCCTGATTCTTAGCGTCATCGCTGTCCTGACGGGGAATCTGGATGAGAATCTTGCTACCGGAGTGCAGAATCTGCACTTCGCTGGTACCGGTGGAGTTCAGACGCTCGCCGAGAATAGCGCAAGCCTGCTCCATGTCCTGCTCAGTGGGCGGCACGGTGTTGCCGTTGTCATCCATCTTGGGCTGCACTTCCAAGGTGAGCTCCACACCGCCATCGATGTCGATACCGTAGTGCATGCCGTTCACAAACAGGGAGAACAGCGAGAAGGCTGCCATGCCGATGATGAAGAATGTACCGGCGTTGCGCTTCGTTTTGTCATGTTCCGCCGCCAGATACCAGAAGAAGAGTACCAGCAGCAGAATACCCATTGCAAAGTAGAAGAACGGGGATCCGGTTATGGCTGTGAGATACTGGGACATGTTATTGATTGCTTGAAGTTTAACTGCCCTATTGTGCCATGTTAGCGCGTGACGTCAAGCTTGCATTGTGGCAGTTTTTTGAAATGCGGCTATGCTCACGCTTTTTTTGGTTGATTCCGGGCAGAGATTGTGTTAAATGGAGCTTATGAAGACGAAGTCAGTCGCATTCCGTTGCCCTGTAAGCCTGATGCAGAGGGTAGATGCTGTAGCCGCTGCGCTGGGCGTCACCCGCACCGCTCTTGTGGTGGAGGCCGTGCGTATGCTGATTCGTGAGGTGCGTAATCGTGATGGCAGGCTGGTGCCGCCATATAGTGGCAAAGATGCGCTCGCTGCCCTGAAAGCGTCCTCGGAAAAATTCGCTCAGGACTCCGCTGAATGAGTGGAATGGGCTCTCTAGGCATGGAGTAAAATGTGATTTCGAGCCATTTTGGTGGGAAATATGACGGGAATATGATTTTATCCGGGAAAAATAGCTTGCAAAACGGGTGGAATCTGGCATACTGCAAATATAACTTATAAACACACGTTTTATTTAGCTATGAAACTGATATCCAAACTTGCTTTGGCTCTTCTGATGGCCGTGCCCGCTATGGCTCTGCCTGAGGTGGCTACTATGGAAGAGGCGGTCGCAACTGCACGCGCTGAGAACCGCTGCATCTTCGTTGATTTTACCGGTACGGACTGGTGCACAGCCTGTATTTATCTTCGTACGCGAATTGTAGAAAGCCCGGAGTTTGAGGCTGCCGTGGGCAAGCGTTTTGTGCTGGTGCCTGTGGATTTCCCGCGTAATCCTGAACTGGTGGCCAAGATTTCTCCTGAGGAGCGTCGTCGCCGTGAGGCCCTGCTGACCTCTTATAAGATTGAAGGCCTTCCCGGTGTGGTGCTGATGGATTCCGAGGGGCTTCCCTTCGAGGTGATTCATGGCACTCGCCGCACGACGGCTGAGTATCTTGCACTGGTTCAGGCCGGTCTGGATAAGCTGGCTGCGAGAGATGCTGCTCTGGCTGCAGCTGAAGGGAAGACCGGCATGGAGCGTGCCCGCGCTCTGGACGCTGCCTTGCGCACCCTTCCTGAGGTGTGCCGTGACAAATACACGGCTATCATTGATGAGATTAACGCTCTGGATACCGAGAATACCCTTGGTTACCGCGGTATGAAGGACGTTAGCCTCATTCGCATCAACCAGATGGAAGCCTTTGCTGCCCTTTGCGAGACGATGCGTAATGATCACTCCCCGGCAGCCCTGGAGAGTAATGTGAAGATGCTCAACGAGTTCATCGCTCAGCCTGACCTTCTGCCTGAGGTGAAGCAGCTTGGCCTGCGCGCCCTGGGTGATACCTACGCCTTCATGCGCCGTGTGCCTGAGATGATTCGCTGCTATCAGGAGGCTTATGATACCGCTCCTGACACCCGCGTGGGCCGCACGATTAAGCGTAATCTTGATTACTACGAGAATATGCGCCGCAGCGGTCAGCTTGAGCAGCTCTGATGCGCGCTTGCTGATAGTTTAAAATAAAAACGCTCTGCCTTATCTGAGGCAGGGCGTTTTTTAGGGCTGGAGTTGGAGGCTGTATGCACAAAATGTGCGAAAATTGTATGGATAACACGTGATTGCGTGTGGATGAATGTCTCTAACTCGATTTTTTTTGATATTATATATCTCGTGCCGAGAAATATGCTTGAAGGACGGGGGATGAATGTGTTACCATGACGGACGTTCACTTAATCTCCTGACATATGAAATTACATCTTCCTCCTTCACTGCGTCGCTGTCTGCTGGCCGTAATGACAATTGCGGTTGGAATAGCGAGTCCGGTGGCACAAGCCGGTATTCGTCATTCCGACGTGTTGTTGCAGACGTACACGGACTTCGGGCAGAACAAGGGGCGTTATACCGTAGGTACACAGGTTAATGCTCTCTTGCAGTATATCCGAGACACGGAGGGGGGGATATCCATTTCCTACACGGACGGACAGCCTGATTTCTTCATCTCCAATGAGCAGGGGATGATTAATTTCAGTAGCGCGGTTGATGGTGGTCCGGATGCAGCTATTGGCCCGAATTACATAGCTACCGTAGCTCACAACGGCGTCAACAGTGCCTCCTATGGTGAGCGTGTTGTTGGTGGCGAGCATGCTCTGAATTATCAGGCTATTGATATTCGTGGCACGGGGTTCCGCCTAGTGGCACCCGAGGGCATGTGGGGAGGAACACATGACTACATGCTGCAGCGTCAGAGTAAGGTGCAGACAGATGTCGTCTGGAATCCTGTCAGTACGATTACGGATGCCGCTGAGATGAATGGTAACTACGTCTATCATGCCGGTGGTGGTGGTATGGGTGATTGGGTGGATGGAAGGGAGATTAGTACCTGCGGGGGATACGTCTACATAACCGGCGGTATTATGTCCGTGACTTCATACCAAAACTACTCGGACAAGGGAAGCTTTGTGGTGAGGCAGAATCTCTGGTACGGTGAGTATCTGGAGGGCGCCTCTGAGACACACCCGCTGCCGAATGCTGTGCGCGGTGGCGATTCCGGCAGCCCGGTATACATTTACAACGAGGCTACCGGTCAGTACGAATATGTGGGTGCTCAGGAGGGTATCGCCGGTAATTCCCATAACTGGACAGCCGGTAATACCAAGTGGACTGCTGAGACGATGGAATCTTTCAATGTGCATGTGGATATGAGCGCGGTGAACACCGTGTATCTGAATGCCATAGCGACTCAGGGTGAAACCATCAGCATGGATGGCTACAGCACCACCATTTGGACAGGGGCTGTCACCAATGCTGCGGGAGATTCCTTGGCTTCCTACAAGGGGGTGAAGACCGGCCTGAATACTTGGAATGACTTGTCCAACCTCAAGGATGTGCAGAACTGGTATGCATACAATGCGTCCGGCGGTAGTGGCGGATACCTGAACCAGAGCATCCTGGATTTATTTTACAATGAAAACCTCGTCTTTGATGCAGCAGAAGGTTCCCTCAACAACAGCATTGTGCTGAAGGATACCGTGGATCTGGGTATCGGCTACGCCGAGTTCAATGGCGGCAGGTTCACCATTACCTCTGAGAGCGGAGAGGACAATCAGTTTGACCACGCCGGCTATGTTATCAACGAGGGAGCAGAAGTTCACTTGCAGCTGCGGAATCCCGACAACCGCATGACCGAGTGGCGCAAGATAGGTGCCGGTGATTTGTATATAGACGGCACGGGCAACACTAATGCCCTGTTGAACCTGGGTGGTACGGGTACGACTTACCTGCAGCAGCAGAATGGGTATGCTGCATACAACGTTCTGGTGAATACCGGCGCTACGGTGGTGATTCAGGATTTGAATCAGATTGTACGCGACTTCACCTTTGGCGCCGGCGGCGGTGCGTTGGATATGCATGGCAACAGTATGGAGTGGCGCACCACCTCAGATGCCGAGGGGCGTTTCACCATCAATGCCCTTACAGAGGAAGCCATGATAAGTAACAGCTCCGGTGATGTGACACTCACATACACCGAGGGCGGTGACACGAAATACCTTGGCTCTTTCCGGGACACGAAGGATGCTTCCCTTACCATTGATTATCAGGGGGGCGGCACTTGGGAGCTCAACAGTATCCACACCGATTTGAGCAACAACAACGGCAGCGGCCTGATTGTAAGCAACGGTAAAGTGTTGTTTGTCGGAACGCATACCGTGCATGGCATGGGTTCCCTGAACGGCAGAGGAGGCGCACGCCTGGAGCTAGCTAATGACTGGCACTATGCGGACGCTGCCATGAACGTTACCGTGCGGAACGGTGCCAGGTTTGAACTGGGGAGTCACGCTCGCCTGACCGGCAATATTACCGTGAATGAGGGCGGCACCTTTGTCATGCGTGAGGGGGTGCAGAATCGTATGGAGTATGTGGAGGGCGGCGTATTCTTGGAAGATACTACCCGCTATGCTGCCTTTTACGGCTTGAAGGGGAACATCGCGCTCGCCGGTAATATGCGAGTGGAGTTCAGTGATGGGGCTACTTCCACCCTCACTTATAATGGGAACATTTCCGGTGCCGGCTCACTGGATATTAGCTTGGGCACAAAAGGCGGTATTCTGGAGCTTGGTGGTGATAATTCCGGCTTTACCGGTACGAAGAAGATAGAATCCGGCGGTGTGGTACTGCTGAGCGCTGATGCCATGGGTGATACTTCCGTCAATAAGTGGATTGTATCCGCTGATGGTTGGATAGCTAATCATGCTCTCAGCTCTGCCCAGCTTCTGACTCAGGTAAATGAAGGCTCCACCGGTACTCTGGCTCTTTCGAATGATACAACTGAGCAGCTTGATATGAGCCGCCACGAGTGGCTTACTCTGGGTGCTGCCAGCGGCAGAACTGTGCAGTATGGTGAGCAGGGAACTCAGGAGACTCTGAAGGCCGTGTTGGGCGCGTGGCGCTTGGGCGGTGGCGGCGGTGAGCTGGTGGTGAATTATAAGCTGAGTGGTGCGAATAATCTTATTCTGGGTGCCACTGGCTATTCTTCCGGTGTGGTGACACTTACCAATACGCAGAATGACTTCAGTGGAGATATTATCTTCACGGGTGCGGGTATTGTGCTGAATACTGTAGAAGACGCCTTGGGTAACTCAGTGCTCAATCTGGTGTATGGTAATGCCTTCGGGCTTACAAATGCTGATGCCATCACCAAAAACGTGGACGTGGCTTCGGATGGTATGGTGACGGTGGATGCCGTCAGCAATCAGCAGCTGGACATGAGTGGACATCGCTATCTGGCTGTTGCTGCGGAGAAAGATGCTGAGTTTAGCGGCGGTATTACTTTGGCAGCCGGACAGGGCTACCTGTTCTCCACTACAACCGGTGGCAAGTTGACACTGAATAGTGAGCTGGATTCCTCTCGCTCTCTGGTGGTGGATGCCCAAGGGCTGACTGGTGGAACTGTTGTGCTTGCCGGTAATGATTCATGGAGCGGTGATATTACTGTACGTGGTCACCGGGACAACAATGGCAAGGGCGACATCATTCTGCAGCTCGGTCAGGATATGGCGACTGACGGTAGATTAACACTCATTCAGGGAGGTACGTTTGATTTGGGCGGCCACAACTTGAGCGTCAGCGGAACTATTGTATTAGACGGTGGCATGCTGGTTAACTCCGGCGCAACAGGTGAATTGATTTTCGACTGCTCTGCCCAAGACCTGACTTCTGCAGCTAATCTTTCTCTAAGTAATGTTCGCAAAATCGGCAGCAATCTGCTTTCTCTGAGCGGTAACAATGCCCTCGGCCAATTCTATGTGGATGAGGGTACCCTCCGGCTGGCATCGGATGGCGCGTTGGCTAGTGGTTCCACCGTCCATCTGGGGGACGGCACAACCCTTGATAATTGTACTCATGCGCTGAATGCGAACGTAACTGTAAGTAATGGGGCTGCTCAAATAATCAGTTCTAATAATGACAAGATTGTCATACGGGGTAACGTGAATTTGGCAGATGGCGTGCAACTGACCCTTGGTGGTAGCAACACTTCCTCTGTCACCCTGAGTGGCGAAACCATCGGTACGACCGGTTCTTCCTTGGTTGTAAATGCTAGCCAACTTATACTCGATAAGCAAACTGGTATTTCGGTTAATGGCAATTTGATAATGAATGGTAATGCCACCATCTATTCCCGCGGCAGCGCCGATGCCATGGAGCGAAACTTTGAGCGTATTATCGTCAATAGCGGTAAATTGACTATCGGGGAAGAAAGCTGGAGCACCATCTGGAATATCAATGCGCTGGAAGGTTCCGGTGAGCTCTGCTGGGAATCCACTACGAATCACTACAGCTC
>CALABM010000089.1 GCA_937885815.1 uncultured Verrucomicrobiales bacterium
CTCTGCTTCTGGCATAATTGCAACTGTAGCAGTTGATGTATGTATACGTCCACCTGACTCTGTTGCTGGAATTCTTTGTACACGGTGAACTCCACTCTCATATTTTAATTTTGAATATGCACCTGAACCATTAATCATAAATACAACTTCCTTGAAGCCGCCGATATCATTCGGGCTGGCATCCAAAATTTCCATACGCCAGCCGCGGCTTTCTGAGTAGCGCTGATACATGTTCAGCAGGTTACCGGCGAAAAGCGCTGCCTCATCACCACCGGTGCCGGCGCGGATTTCCACAATGGCATCGCGGTCTTCCGTCACATCCCGAGGAAGGAGGCTGTACTGTACAGCTTCTTCCAGTGCCGTAATGCGCGGAGTGAGCTCCTCCAGCTCCATAGCCGCCATCTCTGCTAGCTCTGCATCCTCAGAGGCGGCCATTTCTTTGGCTTCTTCTCTGTTCTTCAGGGCAATACAGAGTTCTTCCCATGTGTTCATGAGTTCTTTGGTGCGGCGGTGCTCGCGCATGATTTCTTCAGCTCGGGAGCGGTCATTGAAGAGATCCGGTGCGGCAATGGCTTCTTCCAGCTCTGCCAGGCGGGCCCGGCGCTTTTCTATAAGCGGTGCGTAATCCATTTGTACACGCCTATTTTAGCGGTAAACACGCCTGTTCGCAAGCCCAAAGTGCGTTCTAGAAACTCCCCTGATATTTCCGCTTTTGCAGAATTAACCGATAGACAGTAAAAGCAGAAGCACGCTCAGGTGAAGCGTGCTTCCGGAAAAAGGGATATGTGAGGCCCAAGCTATTTGACCAAGTGGGGGCTTTCCTCCCACTCAGGCAAATCCGTATCTATCAGCCAAGGCGTGTATTCCGGGGGGATGGGGGACTGCAGCGCGATGCGGCGTCCGCCTACCGGGTGATTGAATGCCAGCCTCCAAGCATGCAGCATGAGGCGGCCCGGGCGGGCCTTCTGCTTTTGCGGGTGGGCGTAGATGGGGTCTCCAATGAGCGGGTGGCCCAGGTGGAGCATGTGCACGCGTATCTGATGGGTGCGGCCTGTGTGCAGCGTGCACATTACTAAGCTAGAGTTGGTGGACGCGTCATGCTTCAGTACCTTGTAATCCGTGATAGCCGGCTTGCCTGAGCCAGGATTCACCACAGCCATTTTCAGGCGGTTCACAGGGTGACGGCCGATGTTGGTGAAGACGGTGCCTTCCGGCTCTTTCGGGCAGCCCTGAACGACGGCAAGGTAGATTTTCGAGGTATCTCGCTCGGCAAACTGAGTGGTGAGGGAGAGGTGGGCGTTATCGTTTTTTGCCACGACGATGCAGCCACTCGTATCCTTATCCAAGCGGTGTACAATTCCCGGGCGCTCCACACCGCCGATGCCGGAGAGGTCTCCGCAGTGGTGGAGCAGGGCATTCACGAGGGTGCCGTCCGGATTACCTGCGGCAGGGTGAACCACCATACCGCTTTCCTTGTCAACGACAATGAGGTGGCTGTCCTCATACAGCACAGAGATGGGAATATCCTGCGGTTGTGCCTCAGCCGGCTCCGGTTCCGGAATGTTCACCTCGATGCGCATACCGAGCTCCACCGGGGTTTTTGCCTTGGTGGATTTGCCGTTGACAGTGACTTCTCCTGCCTTGATGAGGGCCTGGATACGAGCACGGGAGAGCTCCGGCAGCTGAGCTGCCAAGAATTGATCCAGACGGGCTCCGATGGAATCTTCTGCGATGATAAGCATGCGGAACTTACATGCCGGTGGGGTTATCAATAAAGACGGTGGGGAGGCCGAACTTTTCCTGAAGTAGCTCACCAAGAGCCTTTACGCCGAATGTTTCCGTGGCGTAGTGGCCGGCAAAGAGAATGTTCATTCCCATGTCCGCCGCGGCGTTCACGACCCAGTGATTTTCCTCGCCGGTCAGATATGTGCGGTATCCCTTGGCGTGCATCTGGTAAATCACATCACCAGCGCCACCGGAACATATGGCGATACGCCCGGCGGGGGCTTCACTGTCCTCCACTCTGCCGGTGACAGGGCAGCCGCAAATGGCGGCAAAACGCTCCTGCAGCTCGCCGACTGTGCCTGCGAACTCACCGCTTTGGCCGATAAGGACGCCATGGTAATCCACCTCAGGTCTGCAATCTGTCAGGCCGAGTGCTTTGGCAATACAGGCATTATTGCCCAGCTCCGGGTGCATGTCCAGCGGCAGATGGGCACCATAAATGGCCAAGTTGTGTTCCAAGCAAGTGGTGATTTTCTTTTTGAACCACCCGGTCATGGGTCGCAAGCCGCACCAGTAAATCCCGTGGTGCAGCACAAGCAAATCAGCACCGGCGGCAATGGCGTCTTCAATCGTTTTCTGAGAGCCATCCACGGCCAGCGCCACTTTGGTTACGCTGCCGTTATTTTCCACTTGGAGGCCGTTCATCGCTACGGAGGCGTCTTTCACCTCAGCGATGCGCAGTGTGGAATCCAGAAGGTCAGTAATTTCCTTTAAACTTGTCATATTATATATTGTCAGGTGTTATGTGGAGGTTGTTACGCATTTTGATTTCGTTATGCAGGCGCTTGTTGAATTCTCCGGCCATATCATACCCGCTTTCACGCAGGTACTGGCCGAGGGCTGCCACTTCCACGAGACGGGTCATGTCGCGCCCGGGTGCTACGGGAAGGTTCAGCCTTTCCACTTCCACGCCGAGGATATTTGCCGTCTGGCGGGTAAGCCCCAATCTTTCCATATCTGTCATATCACCATCTGTGAGGTTAATGACGAGGTTAATATCTTTTTGGCGGCGGTAAGCTTTCAGGCCGAAAAGGTTAGTTACATTGATGATGCCGATGCCGCGAATCTCGATAAAGCCGCTGCTGAGCTTGGGGGATGTGGCCACCAGTTCGCCGCTGATGTTACGGATGCGCACCATGTCATCAGCCACCAAGGAGGAGCCACGCTCCACGAGGCCAAGTGAGATTTCACTTTTGCCGATGCCGCTTTTACCCGTGATGAGTACGCCCACACCGCGCACGTCCACCATGCAGCCATGCATGGTCGTACTTTCCGCGAACTCATTTTCCAGAATGATGGTGGTCTTATTCACCAGCTTCATGGTGGGCAGAGTGGAGCGGAATACACACACGGAATAATCGTCCGCATGCTTCAGCACGTCCGGCGGTACATCGACACCTCGGGAGAAGATGAGGCAGGGCACATCTTCCTTCATCAGCCAGCAGAGGCGTTCTGCTCTTTGCTCGCCCTGAAGGGTCGTGCTCAGGTACGACATTTCCGCAGCGCCGAAAATCTGGATTCGCTCATGGGCGAAATAGCTGAAGAAGCCGGCCAATGCCAAACCGGGACGATTCAGCGTGGGCTGCAGAATTTTCCGGCTCATGCCCAGCGGGCTGTTGAGAAGCTGCAGCTCCAAGGTGCTGCGATAGGCTTCGTAAAAATGGGAGACGGAAATCTCATCTACCTTTCTGACGATGGCTTTTTTCATGGCGCGGGTATTTTCTCACATCTTTGACGTAGCGTCAAGCTCTTACTGAGCGCAGAGGGATTCCGGCGGAAAAGCCTTACTTCTGCGCTCCTGCACGGCGAAGCATTTCGCATACCTCCTCATTTCCTTGGGCTGCTTGCAGCGGGGATGTTCCGGAGTTATCCGGCATGTTCACATCTGCTCCGGCACGTATGAGGCTCTGAATGAGTTCTGTATTAAGGGCGTTGCTGCTCCAAGTGCCGGTGATAGCTCCGGTTGAATCACCGTAGAATCCACCTGTGGGGGTCGGATTATTCAGGTGATACATGAGGGCTGTTTCGCCCTTACTGTTTCGCAAGTTCGGATTCAGTCCCGCTTGCAGCAGGGCGTCAGCTGCCTCCAGAGGAATATCCGTATACATGATGGCGGTGTTCCCGTCTTTATTTTTTTGTCTTTCTTTCTCAAAAAATATATACATTGAAAAAGACGACTTTATGGAAGTGCCCGTAAAAGGATATAAAAGACTTACACCTGACAATGAAGTGCGACTTAAAGGTG
>CALABM010000090.1 GCA_937885815.1 uncultured Verrucomicrobiales bacterium
GTGATGCTTCAACCTCTTCCGACGGCGGTATATTTGAGACAAGTCTTACCGTACAGGATAATGACAGCCCCGCTCTGAGCATAAGTCTTAGCAAGACCGTGCTGCGCGAAGGCGGCGCAGAAACTGCTACCCTATCCTTGAGCTCGAACTATGTGAGCGATACGGATGTGGTGGTAAGCCTGTCTGATGGTGGTCTGCTGAACCTGCCTTCTAGCATCACCATACCCGCCGGTCAGACCACTGTCTCATGCGTGATTTCTGCCAAGGCCGATGGCGTGACAGATGGTACCCAGTACACCACGATAACGGCTACGGCAGATGGCTTCATCAGCGGTCGCGGTTACATGCAGGTTACAGATGTGGATGTGCCCGACCTCGTGGTGGACTCCATTACCATGGAAGGTGTCGCCATCGCAGGGAAGAAGGTGAACGTGAGCGTTGTGCTGCGCAACCAGGGCTACGCTGCGACCGACAAGAGCGCCTCTGTGGAAATCCGCCTTTCGGATGGCACTGTTCTGGGAACTATTTCTGCCGAGAGTGGTTTAGCCGCTGGGGCTAGTACCACACTGACGGCTGAGATAACTCTGCCGTCTGTTTCCGGCCAATACAACTTGGTGGCAGAGGTGGATAAGGAGAATAAGCTTTCCGAGTTGGATGATGTTAACAATATCGGCGTGGGCTCGAAGATTAGCATTGGCTCCGGTTATACCGTGACTGCCGGAATTGAGCAGGATGTTATGTACTCGGCCGGAAAGATCACGATTCGTGGTAGTCTGAGTGCTGATGCAGAAGGTATTTCGATAGATGGTCAGACGATTAAGCTTTACTTGTATCGTAACGGTCAATTTTTTAAAGAAATTCAGACAACTACCGCTGCGGATGGAAGCTATGAGGTGGATTATTCGCTGTCTGCCGGTTTAGCTGGTAAGTTCGAGCTGAAGGCCGGGGTGTTTTCTGATGTAAGTGATGTGCTGGATACGCTGCATGTGGCCGGGCTTTCTCTTGCTACCGATAGTAAGGATTTGCAGTGGCTGCTTAGCTGTGGCGCGGCTCAGACCGGAACCCTTGAGATTAGCAATAATGGTAGCGTAGACCTGCATGATGTGAGAGTGGCTACATTGGGGCTGCCTTCAAACATTTTCATTGTGTTCGATACGGACACTCTGGATATAGCTGCTGGTCAATCCAGAACTTTCCGTTATACCATTATTGGTAATGAGCTTAATACTGGTGAGAATTATTCTGAGGTTCTGTTCTCGGTGAC
The DNA here is from genome assembly GCA_937885815.1 of uncultured Verrucomicrobiales bacterium. Taxonomy (GTDB): domain Bacteria; phylum Verrucomicrobiota; class Verrucomicrobiia; order Verrucomicrobiales; family Akkermansiaceae; genus Akkermansia. The sequence continues at coordinate 1,265 of CALABM010000090.1, forward strand.
AAGTCGAGAAGGAACAGGACTTAATGTCAAGGGATATTCATATGTCATTAATCCTCTGGCTGATTTGTCTGTATCTGCTCAGACGTCGAAGCTCTCCGTCAATCCGGATGGAACACGCTATGTCGAACTTACTGTCACCAATACCGGCGAAGCAGATTCCGGTAAGGTAACGGTATCACTTCCGGTCGTAGAGTGGTTGAGCATTTATTCGGGCGGCGAGATTGCTAACTTGACAAGTGGTCAGTCTGCTAAGGTTGTATTGAAGATAGATGCCTCCGAATCTGATGTCGTATACAATGCGCCCTTTGGGATACCCGTTGTCGTAAATGCAGAGAATGCTAATGGAAGCAAGACTAACCTGAGCGTGACGTTCGTTCCGGAAGAAACTGCTACTCTCACCATCAATGTAACTGACGGGTTCTCATTGGTGATGGATGATAAGCAGAAGATTTCCGGCGCTCGTGTACGTCTGTATAATGCTTACACTCAGGAATTGGTTGCATCCGGCTGCGCCGATGAAAATGGCCAGTTACAATTCTCCGGGTTGAATGCCGGGCAGTATTACTTCTATGTGGATGCTGAAAATTGTGAGAGATACAAGAAGAATGTTACACTAGAGCCGGGCGCCAACGAAACGCTTACCGCCTATCTGATTAATACAACGGTAGAGTATACCTTCAATGTTGTACCTAAGGAGATTGAAGATCAGTACGAGATTGTACAGGAGGTAACTTATACGACAAATGTGCCAGCGGCTGTGATGGTGTTTAACGAGCCCACTATTCAGATACCAGACATCCATTATGGTGAAACAATCTATTTCTCGTTTACCGTGAGCAATTATGGTCTGGTTGCTGCAGAAAGTTACTACTTACAGCTCCCGGAGCTGGAAAATCTGACGTTGACCGTGCTCAATCCTGTGGAACGTATAGAGGCACAGACTTCTTATGAGTTCTGGGTCCAGGCCACGGCTGATGAGATGCCTGAAGAGAAAGGAGTCTACATATACGACTTGATAAAATGCGTGTCGGGTAAGGGTATACAATGGTGGGTTGATTGTACCAGTAATGGTAACTGGCGCATTAACACGGCCGTTATTCAGACTAATCAGGAAAATTGCGACAACCTTGGCTCTGGCACGGGGCGCCCAAGCGATGATGATGATTATATTCCGCCGAAGAAGGGACCTACAATTCCCGTCAAAATCGATCAGGAGCCTCCAAAAACCATTGAGCCGGGTGAACCGATCGTTGTGACTGAGGGAACCTGTACGCCTTGTAAGGCGGCCATTATTAATCTTATCGCTGACATGATGGGATGGAATAAGATTACCATCGGAGATGTGTTTAGCTTTGTGTGGGGCAAGTTTGGTTACATTAAAAACTTGCCGAAGCTGTTTAATTTCGGGAAATACCTGCCTGCCGTGGATGGCTTATTTAAAAAGATAAAAGATCTCGACAAACTGGTGAATTGTTGCCTAGCAAATAAAGCTAGAATGTTGCAAATTGTTTCGATAGCCAAACTGTGCATTAATGAACAGTTGGAGGATTCTCCTGCTAGGGATTGGCTGTTGGATGTATGCTCTCTGGCGGAACAAGCAATCGAGCAGTGTGACCAGTTTCTTCGCAGTATTGGTGCTGGCGTGAACCCGCTGTTCCGTGAGGTATTGGAGGCTCTGTCTGACGCAATCAAGAAGGTTGAGGGGCTGGATGTCGGAGATGCCGCTCTCTATGTCGCAGATTTGGGTGAATCCTGTGTTGAGTACATGGAACACCTGGCTGGTCTTCTGGCTGAGGAGGATGGTAATAAATCCGGAGATTCGGATGGTGTTATCGCTCTACGCATTACGGAAGCCGGTCGTGCCGAGTTGAATGCTCTGGCGTTTAGTCAGTTCGTCGGTGAGGATGTGTTGAACTCTTTCTATGATCGGTGGAACAGGACTCTGGACTATTCGGAACGGGGAATTTCTAGTATTGAGGATGTTCCTGAGGGCGAATCTACGGATTTCTTCTCACAGGAGTACATAGAGAGTGTCACCAAGGACGTCAATGACTTGTCAGACCTGATTCATACCTCCGGTGTTGAATTGGCAGATAGCCTCATCGACAGTATGAATCAGTCGATGCTGGATTATGCTAACAACGAGGGCGGTGATGTCTGCGCCTCCGTGAAGATTAAGTTTACCCAGAGCGCAGTTATGACGCGCGAGGCCTTCGAGGGTATCATGACCTTCTCTAATGGCTCATCTTTCGGTGATTTGAAGGATGTGTCATTCAGGGTTTATGTACATGATATGAATGGTGTGGACGTGTCGGAACATTTCCGTATCACATACCACAGCATTGAAGGAATTGAATCGTTTGTTCCGGGTGAAGATGGCCTGTATGGCGGTGTGTTGCCAAGTGGAGAAAACGGAGAGGTATACATTCAGTATATCCCGGATAGAACATTGGCACAGGATGGTAGTCAGGATTATCGTTTCGGTGCGGAACTTACGTATACAGATCCGGGTACGGGAGTTACCCGCGAGGTAATCATGACACCGGTTGTTCTTACTGTCAATCCCTCGCCGAGTCTGGAGATGCACTACTTCCTGTCGGAAGATGTATATTCTGATGATCCCCATACTGACGAAGTGGAGGCCGCGTTGAATGCTGAAATCGGCTTTATTGTCAATAATCGCGGAAATGGTGTTGCTAAGAACTTTACCATGAGTGATTTGCGTCATGAGTTTGTGGAAAATGAGAAGGGCTTAGCTTTGGAGCTGACGATGATGGGTTCTTCTCTCAATGGCGGTGAATTGCAGCAAAGTGGTATGTCTCTCAACTTTGGTAATCTGGAGGCCGGCAGCACCAATACGGCAGTCTGGTATTTCCAGACGAATATGCACGGCTATTTCTCAGATTATTCTGCCAGTTATACTCGCGTTGATAGCATGGGTGATGTGGCATTCATGACCAATGGAACAGATGTGTCGCTCATTGAGAGTATCACCACGCATATGTTGACGAAGTCTGTAAATGCAGATGGAGATGAGCGTCCCGACTTCTTGGTCAATGATAAGGATGATTTTGATGACATGGCTGATGGTCTGTACTTTGGTGATGGAAGCTATGCTGACGTGAACGGTGTGGTTAATATCCACAGTACGACCGGCACTTTAGGAATGGGAAATTATACCATCACGTTGACCATGTATGCTGCGGAAGGATGGAACTACTTCCGCGTCAATGACCCGGGTGAAGGTAATTGGCGCATTGAGAGTATTTCTGTTGGCGGTGTGGAGCTTGATCGTAGCCTGATTTGGCAGAGTGACAGAGTATTTGCCGGAGATGGCTCAGCCACTTACGTTGACCGCTTGCACTGGGTGGCTGAGTTTGAGCAGTCCGGCTATGTGG
>CALABM010000091.1 GCA_937885815.1 uncultured Verrucomicrobiales bacterium
AGGCAGGGCAGGTGCTCGGCGTGCCACCGCTTTCTTGCCCGCCGCCGATGCCCCATTTACCGATAAGCGCGGTACTGTAGCCTGCTGCTTTCAGCACACTGCCCAAGGTGTGGCTGTTCTCCAATGCGGCGTCAAAGCTGTTGTTGCGGATGACCTCCGCATGCCCCTGGTGCAGACCCGTGAACAGCGAGGCACGTGCCGGCGCGCACACCGGTGCGCAGGTATAGTGGCGCTGCAGCTGCGCGCCTTGGGTCGCCAGCCTGTCCAAGGTCGGCGTGTCGATGCGGGGTGTGCCTGCGTGCTCCGCGGGCTGGTTCAAGCCCAAATCACCCCAGCCCATGTCATCCACCAGTACCAGTATGATATTCGGCTTCTGCTCAGCAGCTGCTGCCGGGTGTAACCACCCAGCCACAAGCGCCATCACAAGCCCAGTGAAAAATGCTCGTTTCATACTCCGGCATTCTAGCAGATGCCCCGCCCGGAGGCAAGGAAAAACATCCCACAGCTCAGAGCTGGAAAAAGGCGTCGCCGCATTGTATGAACTGCTTTTTTTGTGGGATTGGGAGAGAATGCGGTTCGCCCCCATCTCCTTGCGGAGTTGGTTCTTCCTACGGAAATCTCCCTTTTTGCTTCAAAAAATACGTCATCTCGCACTATGCGCTTGCTTTTGTGTGCTTTCAGGGCTATAATGCGCCACGCGAAAATTTTTCAAACCTCTAGTTATTATGGAAATCAGCATCAACAAAATCAGCGATTGTCAGGTAAGCCTGAGCGCCACCGTTCCGGCCAGTGATGTGGCCGCCGCCAAGGACTCCATCCTTGCTGCATACTCCAAGAGCGTTCGTCTGCCCGGCTTCCGCCCCGGTAAGGCCCCCAAGAGCGTTATCGCCAAGCGTTATGCCTCTGACGTGAACGAAGAGCTTGAAATGCGCCTCAAGAGCGACATTCAGGACAAGTGCCTCGAGCAGAATCCCGACCTGAAGGTGCTGGACTTCGGTACCCCCGAAGGCACTATCGCTGAGGATGGTTCTTACACCCTCACCGCTACCCTTACCGTGGTGCCCGAGTTCGAGCTCCCCGAGTACATGGGCATCGAGGTGACCGTTCCCTCCACTGAGGTGGCTGACTCCGAAATCGATGAGACTCTCCAGAAGTTCGCTGAGTCTTCCGCCAAGCACGAGCCCGTGGAGCGCGCCAGCGCCAAGGGTGACATCGTGGTAGTGGACTTCAAGACCACTTGCGAGGGCAAGCCCACTGCTGAGTACTGCGGCAAGAGCGTAGGCTTCCTTGAGGGCCGTGAGGATTACTGGGTAAGCCTGCAGGATGAGCGCTTCATCCCTGAGCTTGCTGAAGGCCTTGAGGGTGTTTCCGCTGGCGATTCCAAGGACATCGTTGCCAAGCTGAAGGAGGACTTCCCCATCTCTGACCTTGCCGGTAAGGAGGTTACCTTCTCCTGCGTGGTGAAGGAGGTGCGTGAGAAGCAGGTGCCCGCCGTGACTGAGGAGCTCTTCGCTGCCGCTCTGCCCGGCAAGACCATGGAGGAAATCCGCGACATCGTTCGCGAGAACCTCAAGAGCAGCAAGGAGCGCAGCAATGATGAGGCTAAGGCTGACCAGATTTCTGAGAAGCTCGCTGACCAGCTCTCCTTCGCTCTTCCCTCCGACCTTGTGGAGCGTGAGAACGAGAACACCGTGCAGCGCAAGCTTTACGCTGCTATTCAGGCCGGTAACTACGACGCAGCCAAGGATATGGACGCTGTGCGCGAGGAGGCTAAGGCTGAGACCGAGCGCAACCTGCGCGTGTACTTCGCTCTGCAGGAGATTGCTCGCCGCGAGATGATTACTGCCAGCGATGCCGAGATGCTCAACGCTATCTCCAACATGGCTCAGCAGGCTCGCGAGAAGAACCTCAAGAGCTTCATCCGCAAGCTGCAGCGCGAGAACCGCATGACCGGTATCCGCCTTTCCATCATCACCTCCAAGGTGATTGACCTCCTGGCCCGCAACGCCAAGGTGACCGTGGAAGAAGCTAAGTAAAACTTACTCCGGTTTTTATTCCGAAAAGCCCGCAGCCTCTACGGCTTGCGGGCTTTTTGATTTTGCTTTTATTGCAGTCGGCGGCCTTGCCCGATTTCCTCCAGCGCACTGAAGCCCAGTACCGGTGCCAGCAGGCGCGTCATCGGCGCTGACAGCGCCGCATTATAATCATGCACCAGTCGGTTGTAATGCTGCGTTTCCGCGCTCTGCATGAGGTGAGATACCGCCATTGCTTGGTACAGCTCCTGCAGCTGAACACTCGCCCTCATTTCCGCGTTGGTTTCCACCGCGCGCCCTGAGCTGCGCATCATCACTTGAAGGCGTTGCTCCGCCTCGCTCAGCTTTGTTCCGCTCCCTTGAACGGGGGCTCCGTGCTGCGCATCTAGCGCTCTACCGCTGTCCGTCATCCAGCGCCTCATTTCCCGTGCCAGCTGGTCTTCCTTCGGCATGTAACTCGCCAGCACAGCCACAAAATCTCCTAGCCGCTCATTGCGGCGCCTCGTTGCATGGTTCCATTGGCTCCATGCTCCCTCTACTCGCCTTTTCATGTGCTCCAGGCGCATATATTCTCCCACCAGCCACGCCATCACCGCAACCAGTAACGCCAACGCTGCTATATAGTTCATGCCTCCCTTTTATCCTAACTCCTATGCTCGCGCAAGTTGTTAGTAAAAACAGGTGGAGAATCACAGCATAGGCAAAGAGGATGCCACGGAAACTATCCTGACAATTGAGGAGTTTGTGGGGCGCCTGACACGCCTGCGCGAGTGTGGCTCCCTGTTTTGAAATATGACCGATGAATACCAACTTCACAGATAATCCTGATTATAACCCCGCCACAAACACGTACGACATTCGCACGAGTGTATACCCCTCAACCTTGTTGAGCAACTTTGCGCCGAATGCCTTCGTGTTTGATGGCGTGGCCTGTGCTTCCTTAGAGGGCTTTCTGCAGAGCCTGAAGGTGCAGGATAGTCAGCGCCAAGTCGAAATTTGTGCTCTCGTTGGTGGCCGTGCCATGCGCGCCGGACGCCGCTATGACTGGAAACCCGCCCAGACCCTTTATTGGCGCGGTGTGGCTTTCCCTAGGCTTTCTCCTGACTACCGCCGGCTACTCCAAGCCGCCTTCCTTGCTTGCTATGAGCAGAACCCAGATTATCGTGCCGCCCTTGCCTCAACGGCTGGCATGATGCTTGACCACTCCATCGGTAAAACAGATCCCACTCAAACTGTGCTCACCATCGAGGAATTTACCGATATCCTCACATGGCTCCGTGATGAGCTAACGGAGGGTGGGTGCATTACATCTCCTGCAGGAATCTGAGGGTTTCGCGGAGTTTATCTGCGGGGCGAATTTTAGAGAGTCTGGGGAAGCGTCGGTCCAGCAGGATGTAATCCTTATTGCGGGTGAGCATGAGTTTTTGGCCCGAGATTTCGACGTTGGAGATATTGCGGCGGGAGGCGAGGATTTTGATTTTGTGCGAGATGAGCAGGTACCTGGCGGGGCGAGGCAGGGGGCCGAAGCGGTCAATCCACTGGCGCTCGAGGTCATCCACATCATCCTCGGTGAGGGCTTTGGCCAGCTGGGAGTAGCAGGCCATGCGGGTTTGGGTGCTTTCCACCCACGCCTCCGGGATGAAGGCGCCGATGAGGTTTTCCGCGTTCGGGCGTGTGGTGAGAACGGCCTCACTCACGCAGAGGAAGTCCGCCTTCAGCTGAGCATCCGCGCGGAGAGTGGGGGCTTTGCCTTGAAGGCGCTCGATGGATTGGCGCAGCAGCTGGCAGTACAGCTCAAAGCCGATGGCGGCGATGTGGCCGCTTTGCTGGGTGCCGAGGAGGTTGCCGGCGCCGCGGATTTCGAGGTCGCGCATGGCGATTTTGAAGCCGCTGCCGAGCTCGGTGTACTGCTTGATGGCGGCTACGCGTTTGCGGGCATCGGAGGTGCAGAGGGCATCCGGCGGGAGGAGGAGGTAGGCATAGGCTCGGTGCCCACCGCGGCCCACACGGCCACGGAGCTGGTAGAGGTCCGCCAGCCCGAAGCGGTCAGCGCGGTCAATGATGATGGTGTTCGCGTTCGGGATGTCGATACCGCTCTCGATGATGGTGGTGGAGAGGAGTACATCCGCTTTTCCTGCCACGAAATCACGCATCACGCACTCGAGGTCGCTCTTATCCATCTGGCCGTGGCCGATGACGATGCGTGCTTTCGGCACGAGGCGCTGGAGGGTTTCCGCCACGCTGTGAATGCTCTGCACGCGGTTATGGAGGAAGAAGACTTGGCCGTTTCTGGCAAGCTCGCGCTCGATGGCGCGGGCAATGAGCTCCTCGCTGTAGGGACAGACGGCGGTCTGTACGGGCAGGCGGTTCAGCGGGGCTGTGTCAATGGTGCTCATATCCCTAGCGCCCATGAGCGCCACGTACAGGGTACGGGGGATGGGGGTGGCGGAGAGGGTGAGCATATCCACCATGCGGAACATGCGCTTGAACTGCTCCTTGTGGCGCACCCCGAAGCGCTGCTCTTCATCAATAACCGCGAGGCCGAGGTTTTTGAAGGAGACGTTTTTGGAAATGAGGCGGTGCGTGCCGACTACGATGTCCACATCGCCATTGCGCATGCCCTCCACGAT
>CALABM010000092.1 GCA_937885815.1 uncultured Verrucomicrobiales bacterium
CTTTCCAGAATCGATGCACTGAGCGCATCCGATGCCACGCTGGATTATGTGGTTGCCAGTATCAAAAACCGGTTCAAATATCTGATCTGCACGGCCCTGTCCCTGGTTGGCGTTGCCATCTTCTTGCTGGGAGATGATCTGCTGATTGGGCTGTATCTCACCGGCGAGCCATCCCGGGAATGGAACACGGAGACAAACACCCACAATCTGGTGGGCTCGCCTTACGGCCTGGATGTGCCCGCAGGTAATGCCCGCCTGGTGTTTGACTGGGAAGTCCTGGTGCAGCGCAGCACCGTGGCCAAGTTGGAACGCTACCTCCGCCGCCTGGAAATAGCGCTAAATACCGCCCGCGCCGGCAAGCTGGATATGGCCGAAGCCTACCACGCCGGAGCACCCACCCTGCTGACCCGCTGGGTTGCCGTAGTCAACACTTGCACCGTGCGCCGCCTCACCTCAGAGGAAGCACCCGCAGAGCCCGGCGCATGGGGTGCGGTGGTGCTTTCCTTCACGCTTACGAACCCCGAAGAAATTTGACGCCATGCCACAGTACGCAACCGAACACATCAACCGCCGCGAGATAGACACCCGCGCCATGACCACCGCCCAATGGGACATGGTAGACGCGCAGATCCGTGAAAGAGCATTTTTCATGGCGGGGGTGGAGAATGCCCGCATTCTGCAAGATTTCAGGAACGCCGCCCACGCGATAGCAGCCGGGCAACTGACAACAAACGAAGCCCGCAAGCAGCTGCGTGCTGCGCTGCGCGCTGCGGGGTATGAACCGGCAGAGGATGAGCGCGGCGGCATTCATGACCTGAGCAGCCGCCGGCGCATGGAGGTGACGCTGCAGACCAATGTAGACCTTGCACGCGGGTGGCAGCAGCGGGAGCAGATGAAGAAGGACAAGAGCCAGCCGGGCTTGCGATTGTACCGCGCACAGGAGGCACGGCAGCCCCGCAACTGGGCTGACCGGTGGCAGCAGGCTGCGGCTGCGGTAGACTGGGAGGGCGTGGCCAAGGGTGGCCAGATGGTGGCGCTGATAGAATCCCCCATCTGGGTGGAGCTTTCACGCTTCGGGCAACCGTACCCGCCGTTCGACTTCGGCAGCAAGATGCGCGTGCGTGCGGTGCCTTATGAGGAATGCGAGAAGCTGGGACTTGTGCCAGGGGAGAAGAGCGACCGCCTGACGGTGGAAGCAGAAAAGGAGGAGAAGAAGCCCGAAGAAAAAGCACCTGAGCAAGCGGAGGAAATAGAAGTGGCCACACCGGAGCTGAGTGCTGAACGCTTGGAAGATGCTCTGGAGGGCATTGGCACAAAAGCCCGCCGCAAACTGACGGAAGCAGCGCGCACCTCTCTGAATGACCATCTGGAAGCAGACGTGAGCCACCTGGATGACAAGGTGGTGGAGGCCATGCGTGAGCAAATGGGTGCGCTTGTGGAAGTGAGGGACGGCAAGATTATCAGCACAGACCTGAACGGCACCCGCCCCTACACCCCGCAGGAGCTTGCGGATATCTGGGCAAAAGGTCTGCCAAAGTGGGTGACAAAAAAGCAACCGGGTGGCGGCAGTTTCACCAATTTGCAGAAAGAGGCGCTTGTGGAATGGGTACGGACAAATGACGCTTTTGACAAGCGCCCCGAAAAGGGAACAGTAAGCGAGACAATGCGGCAATCTTTCCGCGACTTTTTGCAGCGTCTCAAAAGCGAAGAATCCACAGAGCCGTTGTATCGTGGCATGGGCTGGGATGATATAGGAGAGATGGAGAAAATGCGCGACATCTGCCGAAGGAATGGGGAAACATATAGCCCGGCACCATGGAAGGAAGCCGATTCCTTCACGAGCTCAGAATCGATGGCTAAATTATATGCCGAAAAGCAGGGCAAGAAAAGAGGAGAAGAGAAGAAGTATCAGGCCATACTCAAGGTTATTGGCCACCACAGCGCCAAGGATATGCGCCCGCTGTATGAGGTCATCAGCACTGTGCAGCAAGACCCGGTAACGCCTACGCATCTGGAAGCCGAATTATTTTTTATTGCCGGCACCAGGTTTGAGGTGGTTAGCGTGCAGCGCTATGATTTACCCAATGGGGGCAAGAGAGATGTTTACACCCTGAGAGAATTATGAAGGCTTTATTTATTGAATCCGTATCTTTCCATCATGGATGCTACATTCAGCCCCTGGCTCTTCCAAAGTCTGACAAGCTTTTTTTTCGTGCGGCCATTAAGGCAGTAGCAGTCTCTCAGCTTGTCATGATTCATTCTGTACGGCTGCTTGTAGTCAGCCTGCCGCTCAGGCTCATGGCGGCGGCGTTCGTCTTCCATAGATTTTGCCCAGCCCTCATTATGAAAACTCAGAGCCTCTACCATCTCAGCCGGGGGCTGGTGGAGCGTTCGCTTGTTCGACTTGGCGGGGCGTGCCTTCATGCCCTGAGTGTAGCATAGCAAATTAATAAAGCAAGTGCAAAAATGATAAAGCTGACTTTCAAAGTAAACGGATTAAAGACCCTGGGGGATTTGCCGCCGCAGGGGCGTGCGGATGTGTTGAACGCTGCGGCGGGGCGTGTGCGCTCTGTGGTAGAAGAACATTTTGACAGTTTACCCTCCCGCCAATTCTGGAAAGAAGCGGCGGACGATGTGGTGGTAGCCCCGCAATGGACTACCAGAGAGGGCAAGGGTGAGACGGTGCGCACGCGTGTGGAGATACGCAAGCGCGGTGTGGCTCTACGCTACTACGGCGGCAAGGTAAAGGCTCGCGGGAATATCAGCGAGCTGACCGGCAAGCCTACCAAAAGCATTTTGATACCTGGCAAAGAGCTGCGGGCAAATGGCGGCGATTTGTTCGACATTGTGGGCGACCCGCAGCGGGTGCATGTGGTGAAGACAAAGGCGGGGCGTGTGCTACTGGTGGAAGAGATGGGCGAGGATGCACCGGTGCGCGTGCTTGGCCTGCTTGTAAAGAGCACCACGCACAAACCGAATAAGAAGGTAATGCCCACGCGTGAAAAGATGGAGACAGCCGCACGGAAGGGGGCGGAGCATATTCTGCGCCGCCTGGATATTCAACCGAAAAACTAAAGACCATGGCAGAAAAATCATTTGATATGGAGATAGGGCTGGGGATGGCTTACGACCCCAGCGGAGCAGCGGCAGCCAATGCAGACATTGACAAATTAAAACAGAATGCGGCATCGGTGCCGCAGTCCGGCGGCAGCGCTGCCGCACCCGCGCCGCAGGATGGCGGCAAGGTAGACACCAGCGGCGAGGAAGCATTGGCCAAGGCGCGGGAGAATACCACCGCCGCCACCGGCAAGGCTACCGAAGCAAGCAAGGAATTGAGTGCCGCCCGCACCGATGGACAGAAAGCCACCACCACGGCGGCCACGGTAGAGAAGAAGCTGGCCACCGAACGCACCGCCGCTGCTGAAGCTACCACCACCGCCGCCGATGCTGAGCAAAAAGCAGCAGCTGAAGCCACCGCCGCCGCCCAGCAAAAGCAGCAGGCAAGCGCCCAGAATACGGAAGCGCTGAGCAAGGAACAGCAGGAAATTGAAGCGCTCAAGGCTCAGATGGCACTTGAAGCCAAGGGGCGTGCCGGGCTCATTAAGGAGCTGGAACGGCTGGGCAAGGCACGCGCTCGCGCAGCCAAAGCGGGTGACGTGCAAGCATTCAAGCAGCTGGAGGCTCAGATGACGAAGACCCGCCAGGCGTTTGAGCGCATGAATCAGGGGCTTGAGATTTCCCGCCTTGGCATGATGGGGCAAATTCAGGTGGCCATGGGTGCCATGGGTGCCATTCAGTCCCTGGGCAATGAGGTGAAAAGCGGCAGCGTGTCCCTGATGGGCATGGCCAATGCGGTGTATGCCCTGGGCGCCGCCATCAAGGCTGGCATGGGCCCGGTGGGCTGGATAATGATGGCCATTCAGGGGCTGAGCATGGCGTGGGATTGGTACGCGAACAAGCAGGAAGAGGCGGCCAAGGCAGAAAAGGAACGCATGGAGGCAGAGCATGAGGCCTTAATGAAGCACTGGGAAGAGGTAGAAAAATTTGCCAACATGGACAGAGAAAACACCTTATCCCGCTGGCAAAGGGAGTTTGACGACATCCGCCAAAATTGGCAACAATTTACCCAGCAAGGGCTCGCCGCTCAACGTGCTGCCGATGTGCAGGCCAGTGCAGCAGAGGAACGCCGCCGCATTGCGGCACAGTCCGCCTATGATGCAGAGGTGGCACGCATTGAGCTGGCCAAGACCATGGGCGAGATTAGCGAAGCCGAAGCCATCAGCCGCAAGGCTGCTGCCGAAGAAGCCAAGGCGGCAGAGTTGCAAGCTATTGACGAAGCCGAAGCACACCGCAACAATGTGGCCCACATCAATGCCAAGTGGAGAGCAAAGAGGGAAGCGGAGGAAATGGCCAACGCCCTGGAAGAAAAGTTCGGGGATTTTGAAGACATCCTCCGCGTGGATATGCCCACGAATGAGGAATGGGAAGCCCTGCAAATAAAGCTTAATGAAGGGCTGGGCAGCATTGAAGAGCGAGTGCAGAGCCGCTACATTCATGACAAAATCCGCGAACTGAAGCAGATGCTTGAAGCCATGGGCATAGCCTGGCAAGGCAGTGATGCGGAGCTCATCAAATGGGTGAACAGCATGCGGGAAGCCCGCGAAGCCGGGGAGCAGCGCGTGCGTGAGCTGCAAGCCATAGCCCAGGAAGAAGGCACCGCCGCGCAGGAAGTGAAGCTGGCCAATGAAAACCGCCGCGCGGAAGCTCAGGCCGATGCAGAGCGCCGCGCCGCTGCTCGCCAGCTGGAAGAAGCACGCCTGCAGAAGCAGCAAGAAGCCAACCGGCTGGCCGAAGAGTGGCAGGCCATGCAGCGTGGCACGCTGGCAGAGCAAGCCGCATGGCTGGAACAGACTGCGGCCAGCTTTGCCGCCGGCAGCGCAGAGGCGAAGCGATGGACTGAAGCCCTGCGCAGTGTGAATCTCCGGCGCATCAATGAAGAGCTGAACAACTTAGGCGAGACATTCAAGGTGACGGGCAATTACGCCGCCAAGGATAACCGCACACAAGCGCAGATTCATGCAGCAGACGAACAGGCGCTGCGGCAACGCCGTGCCGCCCTGGAACGCCTGAAGGCCGCCCCGGATGTGGATGCCGCCACGCTCAAGGCCATCAATGCCAAAATAAAGGAAACCGACCGCCAGATGCGTGGGCTGCGGCAGAGCATGAGGGACGCCGCGCACGCCGCCCAGCAAACGGTGGCCGCACTGAAACCGCTAGGCCAGAAAGCCCGCACGCGTGGCATGCAAACAGCCCTGCAGCGCTCAGAAAAGGCTTTTGTGCGCCTGGCACAGCAAGCCGAACGGCAGGCCAGCCGTGGCGATACAAGGGGCATGGAGCGCACACTTGCGGCCATGCGCCGCAATGCCGCCCAGCAAGAAAGGCTTAGCGGATACACCGGCAGAGCTGCCGGGCACATGCGAGCCGTGGAAGGGAAGCTGCAGAGCATAGCCAGGGGCACAGCTGAGCAAGACCGTGGACTCACCGCCCAGCAGCGGCAGCAAAACCGCGTTTTGCAATCCCTGGGCATGCAGCGCCGACACAATGCACGACAGGAAAGAGCCGGCAATCGCGCCGCAAATGCCAAAGAACAGGAAGCCAATGCGAATGAACGAAACGCCCGGCAAGCCACCAGAGACACCCGACAGGCCAGACCGAAAACACAGGCGCGGCAGATTCAAGAGCTCACCGCCAAACTGCAAGAGGCTAACAAGAGCCTTGCCGAACAAAAGGCCGAAGTGCTGCGGCTAGATGAGGCCATTCAGGCACTGACAGCAGCCGCACGCGAAGGGGCGGTGGCGTCCAGGAATTGCGCCACGGCAGCGGCTGGCCAGCTGGCAGCATTAAAGCGAGACATTAAGGCATTGCAGCGCGCCGTGGAGCGTCTGCGCAGAAAGTAAAGCACCATGATTTTACATACTGAAACACTTTACAAGCTGGCCAACATTGAGGCCGCCACCCTGGAGGAAAGCACCACCGGCGAGGGCTCTCTGAATCTCAGCTTTGCAGGCTTCGGCCCCGAATGGCTGAAGTACATGCAACCGGTGACGCTGTATCATAAGGGCAAAGTGCTCTTTCATGGCAAGATGACGAACCTTGCCCGCACGAATGATGGCGGCTCTGTCACCAGCACGGCAACAGTCAATAATTTCATGTGGCTGCTAGACCGGCAGACGCTGGGCCAGCAAGTGGCAGAAATTAAAGCCGCCGCCAAGGAAAGCCAAAACGGCAGCGCCGTGGATGTGTCCCGCTCTCTGAAGTTCACAGCCGGCCAGATAGGCAAGAGCACCGCCGGCAGCAAGGGGGTGACATGGGGCAGCGTCACGGGCTCCATGGGACTGACCTCTGAAGGCTGGACAGCAGAGGGCACCACCGGCACCACCGGTGGCGGCACCCTGACGGTGAAGGCCAGCAGCAGCGTGGCCGGGCGTGCTGTGTGGGCTGTAACGGACAAACTAATCACAACGGCCAGCGCCCTGGTGAAGCTCCGCGACCGCGCGGCAGATGTGCAGTACATCATGGACTACACCGCCGGCACATGCACGGCCATGGCCATTGGCGACATGCCCACCCAGACATGGGACACCAAGGCAAGGGGCATCACCAGTATCAGCGATATAAGCCCGCAATATGAGGCTTGCGTCACGGGTGTGGCCGTGGTGTGGACAAGTGACGAAGGCCGCGTGGAAGTTCATGCTTACCCGCCCGGCCTGGATATGGCACAAGATGGCGTCAAGGTGTTTTCCCTGACCGGTGCTTACTATGTGGAGAGCTGGGACGCAGTGGCACGGGACTACTACAAGGCGGCCAATGTGCTGCAATGGGGTGGCAGCATCACCGTGCTGCAAAGTCACGTTGACGCCAGCCCGCTGGGCAGCAAGCTGAATCTGATAGGCCCCGGCACGCATGAAAGCTGGAACACCATGGAGGCCGTGGTGACGCAGTGCAGCTGGGACTTTATGGAGCGCACCCTCACGGTGACGCTGGGCAGAGACTTTGCAGACCCCGAATTTGCAGACGCAGAGGAGACGGAAGACGGCGGCGAAGAAGAAGAGCTTGCCACCACGTTTGACGATTGGCCAGACGATTGGCCAGACACTACGGAGGAAGGCGGAGACGATTTCCCGGACACCACGGAAGAGGAACTGCCAACATGGAACCCGGACACATGGAACCCGGACACATGGCCGGAGTACACCGGCAGCGGTACGGGCACCGGCACCGGAACAGGCACCGGGACGGGGACAGGCAGCGGTACGGGAACCGGGACAGGGACGCAAGGAACCCAGCCGGGGACACAGGGCACGCAAGGAACCCAGCCGGGTGGCACATCTACGCCCGGCCCAGGGCCATGGCCTGGCACAAGTAGCGGCACAGGCACGGGCACGGGAACCGGCACCACGGGCACCACGGGCACCACGGGCACCACGGGAACACAAGGAACTCAGGGCACGCAAGGAACATCCGGCGCGCCGTGTGATTGTGCAGAAAAATGGGCAGAGCTTGAAGAATGGAAGAGAGGCATCGAAGCACGCCTCGCCGCTCTCGAAAATGCCACCGGCTCCGGCACAGGCTCCGGCGGCTCTGATGGCTCCGGCGGTGGCTCTCAGAGCGGCACCAGCGGTTGCAACTGTGAATGCGCCGGGCTGCTTGAAGCCATCCAGCAGGCGGTACAGGCCGCAGCAGCAGGGGTGAGCCTTACGGCCACCATATCAGCCCCGGTGATGACAACAGAGACGGGCAACCTGACGGCTACGGCTTCGGCCAGTGCCGCCGGCGGCTCTGGCAATTCATCTGTAAATTTCCACTATTAACATGGCTTGCAAATGCGACAGAGCTGCCATCATAGCTGCAAGCGTGGAGCTGTTTCATTCTACCATGGCCAGCCTTTACAACGGGCTCACGGTACAGGTTAGCGGCTCCGGTGGCTGGTGGACTGGCACATGGGACGGCTGGAAATGGAGCGGCGTCCGCTATGAAGGTAGCGGCACGACCGCTGTTTACAGCTACGAAAATGGCACCATCACGGTGCAGATTAGCTACAAACTAGAGAACAAAGGAACATGGGAACAAGTCAACGGATGACAGCATGAAAATTCACCAAATATGGATAGGCGAACCCATGCCGGCGAGATTTCAGGCCTGGACGGAATCGGCCAAGGAATGGGCAAGGCAGATGGGCGCAGATTACAAGCTATGGACATGGCCAGACCTTCTGGCAGAGTTCGGGAAAGAACCGGAGGCGGAAACGCTAAGCCGCTGCATGGAGACGCTACCAACGGCTACGGCATACGCCTTTGCTGCGGACTATTACCGCTTGCAACTGGTGGCACGGTATGGCGGCATTTACCTGGACGCAGACACGCGATGCCAGCACGCTATATGCCCACCGGAAAGCCCGGGCTTGTATGTGGGGCCGGAGCGTTTTGACCCATGCTTGCCCACGCCATGGCTTTTGTGGGCGCGTGGTGAAGAAGGGCGCAAGGCCGCACACATGGTGGCAGATATAGGCCGCAAGCTCTTTAATGAATTATTGCCACCAGGTGCCGCAGATATACCGCAGCGATTCATTGCCATGGCACGCCGTGACCGTAAAGGCGGCGGGCTTGCTACCAATGGCCTTGGCCCTGCCATATTCAGAGGGCATATCATGCCGGCTGTGATGGCCGCCGGCTTCAAGGTGGAGATGTTGCCGCCGGAAGTTGCAAGCTGCCGGAATGAAGGCGCAGCCCTGAAACAATGCAACGCAGGCACATGGCTGGAACGTGGTGCAGACTGGAACGCGCGCGCAAAAGCCGCAGAGATGGCCACAGCTCAAGCCGAAGCTCTACCCGAATGGCAACGGCCACAGAGCCGCCGCCAAATGCCGCAGGCTATAAAGCGGCGCATGATGGAGCCTCAGCTTGCTGAATCGGCACTCGAAGACGGGCTAAACATACCAGCAGGCACGCGCCGCATTGTAATTTTTAGCAACGTAACGCGCAATTTTGACCCACGCGCGCTGCCATTAAGAGCGGGCGACCATTGCATCCATATCAATAGGGCGCGGCAGTTTTTCAAGGTGGCAGATACCCCGGGCGTGACGCACGCGCTAGTAGTACGCAAGGGGACGGACAAGCAATTCAAGCGGGTTAAATGGTATGACCCGCCCACCAGTGAGGGCTTTTTGCAGGTGCTCCACATTGCAGATGTGCCGATGCGCAAGCGGCGTCCCTGGTGGCGGGAGTATTGCCAACGCAATGCCCGGCGCTGCCCTACAAGTGGCTTTATATGCTGGCATCTGGCACGGGAAGCAGCACCCACGGTGCCCGTGGTATTGGCCGGATTTGCGCCGGGTGAAAAGTTCGGCACCCCTCAATGGCGTGGCCATGCCTGGGAATATGAAGCCCAGACCTATGCGCGCGCGGGTGTTGAAATGATAAGACCTGACTCTGCCGGAATGTCTGGCAATCTGCCCCGCATTAAATATCTGGTAATGGTACGCACTGGCATGCAGCTCGAAGCCCGCCGCAATGCAGTGCGCGCGACATGGGCAAAGAATGTGCCAGAGGGTGTGGCTGTGCACTTTTACTGTGGCGCAAAGGATGCTCCGCATGCAGCAGACGAAAACAGCCCGGACATGGTACGCTTGCCCGGCATATCGCATGCCCAGGGGGCGCAGCCGGCTGCACATATTGAGATGATGCGCTGGGCTCTGAAAAATTACAATTTCAGCTATCTATTCAAGTGCGATGATGACACCTTCACCGCGTTGGATAGATTGGCCAGCTACACGCCACCACAGAGTGCGGCCATGATTGGCAACCCTGACCCGGTAAAAAGCGCTGTGGCTCTTTCCGGAGGCGCGGGCTACATCATTCACCGTGGATGGGTGGAGCGGCTGGTGTTTAATCCAGGGCCACAGCCGTGGAAAATAGATGATGTGTATATATCGCAAGAGGTGCAGCGCCTGGGTGGTGTGCTGATGCCGGAACGAAGATTTTACCACCCGCATGACAAGGTGCCGGCTCCGGGTAACAGGCAGATAACAGCTCACTGGTGCAAGCCGGCGGATAGGGTCTGTTTCAGATTTGCTGATGCCCAAGTAGCCCTTTGATGACAAAAAAGGTG
>CALABM010000093.1 GCA_937885815.1 uncultured Verrucomicrobiales bacterium
CGCTTGCACTGGGTGGCTGAGTTTGAGCAGTCCGGCTATGTGGACTTCACCATCACCTACAGCTCGGTGGACGAGAAGGCTCCCGGTGTGGAAGCCATTACCGGTGTGGAGGACAAGGGCACGGTGCGTGAAGCCGTGGATTCTCTGACCATCACCTTCGATGAAGCTGTCAATACCTCCACCTTCAGCCTGAATAACATCAGCCTGAAGCTGCAGCAGGAAGAAGTGGAGCTTAACGGCTTGACTTGGGAGTGGGCTGAAGACGGCAAGAGCCTGACGCTCACCAACCTGTCAAAGTTCACGCAGCAGGAAGGTCTCTATGTGCTTAAGGTTCTTAACAATGGGGTGGAAGACGTCTATGGCAACGCCGGTGATGGTTCAGGCCGCCAGTTGATGTGGACCTATGCCACGACCAAGGTCGCCTTGAATCTGGTGGAAGGTCACACGGACCGCCAGCTCAATAAGCGAGTGGATAATCTGGTGGTAACCTTCACCGGACCCGTGGCTAGCTTCAGTACGGAGGCAATCACCATCGTACACACGGCATTTGACGGCACGCAGACCACCATCAGCGACCTTAGCGGGCTTACCATCTCGGCGGTCGCGGGTAGTGATAACACGAAGTACAGCATCTCCGGCCTGAGTCCCTACCAAAACAGTGGTGATGGTACCTACAGCATAACAGTAGATAGCAGCAAGGTGCTGGATGCCGCCGGTAAGGCCGGTACCGGTTCTCTGCCGGCAGACTGGAACCTGCATGAGACCCCGCCCAGCGTGGTGAAACATACCTTCAATGAAGCTGAGCTGATTCTGCAGGAAATCGACAGCATCACGTTGCTGTTCAGTCATGCCGTGAGCCGTATTGACCTCAGCAAGCTCACTCTTACCTGCAATGGCGAGGTATACACCAGCGCCGCGCTGAATTACAGCGTTGACGCCGCTGACCCCTGCAAGGTAGTTGTGACCGGTATCAGTCAGGCAACACCCGCAGGTAAAGCCGGTGTTGTGGCTGATGGTGAGTGGTTGCTCTCCATGGAGCTGGACGGCGTGGAGGATATCTACGGTAATGTTGGCACCGGAACGTACGAAGCTGATTGGAGCGTGGATACCACGGCTCCCACTCAGCTGGAGGGCATCACCCTGAATGGTAAGGAGTCACTCACCGTGGCTACCTCTACCTTGGCTGTGGGTGCAACCCTGCCGGAGGCCGGGCTGAAGGTAGAGATCTATGATAAATCCGTAACCGCCTCCGGGCTGGGAACCTTGCTGTGGAGTGGCACGGTTGCGGGTACTGAGCTTTCTGAGCAGGTAACGCTGCAGAATGGTGGCTCCCGCGTGCTCACGATTGTGACCACTGATGCCGCCGGTAACTCAACCACCAACACCTACAATGTGCTGGTTGATATGGTGGTGCTTACCGCTGAAACGAATCTGGCAGAGACGTATAAGGAGCTGCCGGAGAGCATCAGCATCACCTTCAGCGCTGCCATAACAGACCTGCCGCTTTCTGCCCTTACGCTCACCGTTAATGGCCAGTCCGTATCGTTGGCGGATTGCTCGCTGACCCGCGTGAGCGATACCGAGTGGGAGCTTAGCGGCCTTTCCGGCCTGAGCTCAGTAGTTGGCACTTATGGTCTCACAATTGACCTCAGCAGTATTTCCAAGGCCCTCTCTGGCCTGCAGGGTCAGGGTACCTATACCGAGAGCTTCATCTTTGACCCTGTGAGCGAGGTGCGCATCACGAACTGTGATATTACAGTTGCCACCGAGCAGATTTCCGGGGTGAGCATCAGCTTCAGCACAGCTATCAACTACACGAGCTTGCTGAACGCCGGCTTGCTGCAGGATGCTGTTCGCTTGGTGAATCAGGCAGATGGCAGCGTGGTGGAACTGCCCGCAAGCGGTTTCTCATACGCTGATAATACACTCACGTGGAGCGGAGAACTTTCCCTTGACGGCGGCAGCTACGCCGTTGTGGTGGATCCCGCCCTGCTTACCGCTGCCAATGGCGCCCCGCTCGTGGGCAATGGCAGCTCGGCTAATACCTCTATCGTCAACTTCAGTGGTGATGCCCTGCTGCTCGGTGCCGCGGGTGATAGCTACAGTGCTCCCTATGCCGTTGATTGGAACGGTGATGGCCATGTAGACCTGCTCGTAGGTGAGAAGGTAGGTAGTGAGGGTAAGGTACGCCTTTACATTAACAATGGTAACGGTGGCTTTGCAAACTACACCTATCTGCAGAGCAATGGTAGAGACCTGAGCGTGAGCGCAAGTGGTTGCCAGGGCATAGTCGTGGCCCTGCAGGACCTCAACGGTGATAACATCGCTGATTTGGTGGCCGGTTTGAGTGATGGCCGCGTGCTGTCCTTTGCCGGTTCCGCTGATGGCAGCTATGGTTCTGCGGTTGAGCTCTTCAGCTCGTCCGTGGCCGGTTCCCGCGCCTACCCGACCTTCTATGACTGGAACAATGATGGCACCATGGACATCATCCTTGGTACCGGCAGTGGCAGTCTGATGGTGGGCCTTGGCACGGAAAATGCAGCCACCGGGGCACTCACCTTTGCAACGCCGACCGTGGTAGCCGGAATCGAAGTGCCCGGCCGTGCCGCCCCCGTCTTTGCGGATGTGAACAGCGATGGCGTGTCTGACCTCATACTGGGTGACGCTGACGGCGGCCTGACCCTGTACTACGGCTCAGCAAGCGGTTACTACAAGGTATCCAACTGGGAGCTTCCCGGCGTGAACTGGGAGCGCAGCCGCGTAACCGTGGGTGACGTGAACCGTGATGGCGCCGCGGATTTCATCGTAGGCGGTAGCACCGGTGATGTCTACGTGGTATACGGCGAAAATGCTGCAGGTGCATGGGGTCAGCTCTTTGAAGTTGCTTACAAGCCGAGTGTTGTCAGCACGTCCTTCTCACTTGAGGGCACAACTGCCACCTTCGGTTGGTTGGCTCAGGGTGTCAATGACGACACCGTCTATCTCCTGGAAATCGCCCCCAATCCCTTCTTTGATGAGAATGAAACCCTCATGCTGGAGGTGACGGGTAGCGGTAAAGTTGTGGACATGGAGCAGGGTAACTACTTCTGGCGAGTGAGCGTTAAGGATGTGGATTCCTCCGTCTGTGAAGGTGCTGCCTTTACGGTGGACACCATCGCCCCCAATGCGCCGAGCGACCTTGCCGCCAGCGTCAGCAATGGCACCGTAACCTTCACTTGGGCTAGCCAGAGTGATCCCTCCGGCGTCATTTATGAACTGCGCTACAGCACCACCACAGATTTCAGCTCCTCTCGAATTTACTCCCGAGATACGAACTCCATCAACATCTCCGGCCTTGCTGCCGGTGACTACTACTGGCAGGTTCGCACAGTGGATTTGAGCGGCAATATCAGTGAGTGGACTACAGCAGGGCAGACCTTCACCGTGGAGGAAATCGTGGCACCGGAAACCACGGCTGATATCCACTGGGCTAAGGGGCTGGTGACCTCCGAAGGCCAGCTTGTAGATGGCTGGTGGGACGCTGACAAGACCGGCGTGGCTGATAGCCAGCTCTGCTGGGCAGCGGCCTCTGCCAACATGCTTGCTTGGTGGCAGGAGCAGTACGGCCTGGCTGATTTCGCCTCCTCCGTTCCCGGCACGGCAGATGCCATCTTCGGCACCATGAGCGCCAACTGGGCTAACGTCAGCGGTCGTGAGGAATACGGGCTTGTATGGTGGATTAGCGGAGAGAGCGAGAGCTCCTCATACAACAGCTATCACGCCAACAACTTCACCGGCAACGGTGAGGATGGTTGCTACTTCTCGCATCTTTACAGTGCTGCTGATATGTCTGCACTGGTGAAGGAAGTCAGCCTGACCGGCCTTACCGCCACACAGGTAGCAACGGATTGGGCTACAATCTACGAGAATGGCGGCATGCTTAGCCTTGGTATCTATCGTAGCCTGAGCAGCGGTACACTTACAGGTGGCCATACACTGACACTGTGGGGCTTCTCTACGGATGCCGCCGGTCGTCTGTCCACGATTACTGTGACGGATTCGGATGATGGTGCGGATTCTACTCTGACCCTCAACCTTGTCTACAACGTCACCCGCGGTTACTATCAGATTGCCCAGAGCGGTAGCTACCTCAATGGCTATATGCTTGGTGATTACACCTCCCTTGGTGCCTTCACCGCAGATGATTCCGTGAACAATGACGTAACGACGGCTGAAGTGCTTACGCTTCCCACCCCGGAGGATGGCGCCACAAGAGTGACCACCACCAACTGGGTAGGCGCAGGTGATATGCTGGATTACTATGTGTTTGCCGCCACCGGCGACGGCTCATATAAGGTGGGCGTGGATTCCTCTGCGCTCAGTGACTCGCTCACGATAAGCATCGGCACTATGGTAGATGAAGTGTTTGTGGTGCAGAGAAGCATGCAGCTCAACCCGAATGACGCCATCTACGCCTTCGACCGCATTAAACTCATTGAGGGTCAGCTTTGCTACATCCTCGTTGAGAATGCGGACGGTTCCTCCGGTAGTGGATACTCACTGACGGTAACAGGTGATATCATGGACAAGGGTGCCCTGATAACCGATAACAACACGAAGGAAACCGCAACGGACCTGCAGTTGGTAAGCAGCACAGACGCCGTCACCAACAGCTGGGTAGGCGCCGGAGATGCTCTGGACCATTACCGTTTGGAGATGACGGAGGCTGGCAAGCTTACCGTCAAACTCTCCAGCCTGGACAAGAATGCCACAGTGACAATCTATCAGGATAGGGGCAACGGCGTGTACCAGCGTAAGTATAAAGCCACGGCAAAGGTGGCTAGCGGGCTGCTTAACACGCTTTCACTTACAGCGGGAACATACATCGTGGAAGTATGCTCGTATGATAATGGCGCCGGCCGTTATGATACCTCGTACGCCTTGGAGCTTGAGACGCAGCAGGGTGGTGAAACCAAGCGTTTCGTGGTCATGGGTGATAACCCGAATATCACCTACAACAACACCATGACCGCTGCAACCCAGCTTGAGCTGGTAAGTGATAGCGATGCTGCTATCAGCAGCTGGGTTGGTACGGGTGATGCTCTTGACTTCTACCGTCTGGAGATGACGGATAGCGGTAGTCTGGCCATCAGCCTCTCTGACTTGGAGAAGAATACCAACATCAACGTCTATCAGGATAGGGGCAACGGTAAATACCTCCGCCGCCTGAACGTAACTGCCAGTGCTGAAAGTGGTCTTGATAAGACCCTCTCGCTCACAGCTGGTACCTACTTCATCGAGATTGCCTCGTATGATAATGGTGCCGGGCGTTACAACTCATCCTATACTCTGGAGTTGGAGACAACGCAGAATGATGAAACCAAGCGCTTCACTATTGCAAACGCATAATTGGCCTATGGTAGCATAGGATTCCGAGGGGGGCAGGGTGCCATGTGCATCCTGCCCCTTG
>CALABM010000094.1 GCA_937885815.1 uncultured Verrucomicrobiales bacterium
CGGCCAGTACAGCTTCCACCCCCTCGGCTCTGGCCAGTTGAATTCCCTTCTGTACGAGGGATACGCTGGGGTTCGGTTTCACTCCACCAAGCTCACAAAAACGGATGCCGGCCGCGGTGAGGGATTCCACAACGGCGTCATATAGGCCGCTGCGTTTCACGCTGCCTCCGCCGTAGTGCAGGAGCACTTTGCGGGCGATGGGGGCAAGCAGGGAGCCGATGTTGCGGTATTCTCCGTGTCCGAATACATAACGCGTGGGGTTGTAGTAGTTAAAGCTGTTCATAATTTTGCCCGTATTGTACACGAACAATCTTCCTGCGTCAATCAGGAATCCCCTATGAATAAGAATTGCCCGGCCTTCGTGCTAGTGGGCGCACGAAAGCCGGGCTTCGTCAACTCAGTATATCAACAATATCAACTCTCCTTGCAGAGAATCTTTACGAATGCCTCTTCCTGCAGGCGGGTGGCGCCGCAGGCGAACTTTGCGCGAATCTGCAGAGCTTCGTCCAAATCATCACGCACGGAAAGCTTCACCTTGAAGTCTTCCCACAGGCCGAACTGTGCCTTGCTCTTCACCCAAGCCAAGCAGGTGCGGATGCCATTTTCATCCACGGGAAGCTGCTCGGTGCGGATGATGCGGAAGCCGAGGAAGCTATCCACCTTACCTTCCACGAGCGCGCGGGCGGTGTTGAAATCAAAGCTGCCCACCTCGGGTTCTTTCAGCAGTGCGGCTATCTGAGAGCTGCTGCAGGCGAGCACGAGCTCATCACCATAACTTCGGCGCTCTTCATTCCATGCCTCTGCTTTCTGAAGCATGGCGAGAGTCTTGCGGAGTTTACCGAGTGTCAGGTTTGTATCCACGGCGCTGCCGCTTTCCACGTAGTCTGTGTCAACGACCTGATTTTCATCGAACTCAACGGCGTCTGTGCCGTTTTCGCCCATGTAGCAGGTGTTCATGAAGCCGTTAATCATCACTTGGTCCATGCAACGGCCGGCGGCCGCGCGCAGCCCCTCGATAGTCTTGCTCACAGGGATGTCAATGTTGGCCAGCTTTTTGGCGTCAAACTCATCAAAGCCCACGGCCTTCGTGAAGATTTTGGGATAGAGCACTCGGCGGGTTGTCGGGGCTTCGTCCAGAGTGGTGGCCTGCATGCGAGTCGTTTTCTCGCTGAAACTGAGCAGGCCGTACTGGTCAAATGCCACCATCTTGCCGCTCAGGCCGGATTCTACGGTAACGTACTTTTCCAGTCGTGAGGCTTCCTGCTGGAGGTGGGTGCCCCACTTCTCGCTGTACTTAATCTGATAGTTCTGAATAATGTCAGCCATGTGTGTATGTTATGTGTGTTTGCTGTCAGGATGGCAAACCGGCTGCCGTTGATTACCCATGCGGGGTCAGGCCGTGTGGCGTGGAGGATGCCGTTCCGGCGGAATTGGGCTCTTCTGCGCTCTTGCCGGTCTCTATGTAATCACATAAATAGCTGAGCTTCCAGCTGCAATTCTCTTCGCCGCAGTGTAACGCATGATGCGTGCTGTACATGAGCGTCGTACGCTTTCTCTGCGCGTACGTTAGCCTATTCCTCCCAAAATATGGGAGTTACTGAAGAGTTTTCCTTGAAATAAGAAGCACCCCGGAAGCAATCAGGAGTAGCGATAGGCACTTCTGCCACGTGATGATATCTAGCCCCAGTACAATTCCCACCACAGCGGCGATGACTGGCTGCACATAATTATAAGCGGCCACCGTGGGTGGCTCCAGATGACGTTGTCCCACAATCAGCAGCAAATAGCTCAGGAATGAACCACCCATCACGACATAGGCAATGGCTAAAAGCTCGCTCTTGCTGAAAGTGGCGCTTGGCAGAGCGGCCAGCCTGCTGTACATAGGCTGTAGGGTAAGCACTGTTGCAATCAAAAAAAGCCACTTCATCACGGTTACAGGGTGATAACGCCGCAAAACCCCGCCAAAGAAAACAAAGTAGCACGCAGCAGAAAACTGAGACACAAAGCACAGCATATCCCCTAGCGGATTTCCACTAAGCCCACCCCCTGATCCCAGTATCAGTACCATAGCTCCGATGGAGGCCAGTAGAAAACCGCACACTCGTAGCCATGTGACACGATGCTGCAGAAAAATCGAGGCGAGAATAAAAGTCATCACCGGAGTGGTAGTGCCGACAACGCAGGCGTTCGTGGGGGATGTGTATTGAATACCCAGAACGTAGAGAAATTGGTTGATAACCATCCCGCAGAGGGACATTCCCAGCAGTGGTAACCAATCCTTGCGGGCAATTTTCTCGCGTTTCACAAGCGGGGAAATGAGCCAGAACAATAAGGCCGCTCCGCTCACTCGGAAGAACGCTAGCAGCAGTCCATCAATAACACCGGACTGCATGGCCAGCTTGCACATGGGGCTCATTAATCCGAACAGAATAACCGCCCCCAAAGTGCTGATATGACCTTTAAGCTGAAGTTGCCGCATGCGGCCGACATCCTAGCACAGCGCCCTCTTTACGTCAATGCCAAAGAGCTCTATTGGCGTACATGGATTTCGCTGTCCGCTTGCGCTCTTTCACTCGTCGTGGGTTCGAATCCCCTTGAACAGTAAAGCCCCTCTGATGAGGGGCTTCAGAGCGGATGATGGGATTCTACCCGCTCCACCGGCCCCCGCCTATCGGCAGGGTACCCTCGCAGAGGTGTCTGCTCGGGCCGGAGGCA
>CALABM010000095.1 GCA_937885815.1 uncultured Verrucomicrobiales bacterium
CACCATCGTCTTGCCATGCAAACTCAGCCACGGCAGAGAGCGTTGCGGCGGTGGCAGTATTGCCGGAGCCCACGGCGAACGCATTGTTCAGGGCTACGCTGGTAACAGCCAAGCTCAGGTCAAACTTCATCCCCTCATCGGAGAGTTGCCCGGTAGCGGATTCAGCATACGCGAGGAGAGAGCCCTCGTAATCGCCTTTGGCTTTGATTCCAAAACGAAGATTGCTCGCGGTAGTGCTGCCCATGACAACCACGGACAAGTTGAGATTCGCGCCCCTCTTGAGACGCAGAGACGAAACAGGGGAACCTGTGGCTTTGGCTTGCACGGCTGCCGGAGATTTTTCGGAGTTGATGTAGATGTTCATACTCCATGGCAGCATGTCAAAAAATGGGAGCGGCGTGTTAGCTGCTCCCCTGGGGCTGAATACCGGGCTTCCGGTTATTTCCCGT
The DNA here is from genome assembly GCA_937885815.1 of uncultured Verrucomicrobiales bacterium. GTDB lineage: Bacteria > Verrucomicrobiota > Verrucomicrobiia > Verrucomicrobiales > Akkermansiaceae > Akkermansia. Next base: position 450 of record CALABM010000095.1, read on the forward strand.
GTCGGCGATTGACGTAGTTCAGAGCGAGGCTCAGCGTTTTCTCGTCAACAGGCAATTCGTAGTATAAGGCGAGTCCCGCAATTTTGCTGAACTCCAGACTCAGGCGTTCGTTTTGCGGGGCGAGCTTGGAGATATGCCGTATGTATTCATCCTGCGCTTTCCTGAACTTCGCCTTGTTGCGCTCGTTCTCAATAGCGTCTTGGTACTTATCCAGCACTTCCATCGTCTTGTCGAGGGATGCACGGAACTCAGCGCCCTTATCTTCGAGCGCTTTGCGGATTTCTTCTTTGTTTGCGTTAATCATGGTCGTAAAGGGGCATTAGATTTTTTTGCGGAGGTAGTACAGAGCTTTTACGGCATGCGCCCAGAGGTCTTTGTCAACGGCATGGCCGTAGTAGTAAGCAGCTCCGCACACCTCTATGAATCGTTCAGCCATGGCGTTGCAGTTCGCCACGGTTTCATCGAGGATGGCCTTATAGAGCTTCGACTTTTTCGGCTCATCCTGATGCTCTACCCATTTGGAGATGGCCTCGGCACCTCGGTCGAACTCCGCTTTGTACTTGGGGTACACTTCGTTATACTCCCGGATAGCTTTCTCTTTGCGTTCCTGCTCTTTCATGACGTTACTGTAGTTATGCTTTCCACACCTTAGTCTGCATGTAGTAGGTGCCATTCTCAAGCTTGGCTCCGCGAATGGAGTAGTTTTGCTTCTGTACTTCCTTGTAGTGCTTCTCGGCAAACTCGTGGGCCATATTCACCAGTATCTCCTCGGCTGCGTCTGCTTGCTCGTCTGTACAGATGGTGTGGTAGGTCACGCTCTCTGCTGCTTCCCAGCTAGCCACGATTTCACCTGCCTTGTTATGGTAGACGGTCGTTATGGTCGCGCTCATGGTCGTTATGGGATTAGTCATTCAGGAACTTGGCGGCGATTTCCAATGCAGGTGAAGTTGCTTGGATATCCACCTCTTTCAGGAACTCCACAGCCCGCATCAGGTATTTGGCTTTATACGTCAGGATGCGCTTCTGCTCGCTGATGCGGTCTTTGAGGCGCTCGTTCTCAGCTTTGAACTCCTCCATCATTTCTACGGCTCGGCGCGTGTCGAGGATGTGGAGGAGTTCTGTGCTGTATTCAGCCCGGCGAAGGAGGGCGGCTTTCTGCTGCTCGTACTGTTCCAGCGTTTCATACTCGGTCATGAAGCTTAAGAGCTGGTATTTGTACTCCCATGCGATGCTGTTGCGCTTCATCTCGTTCTGGGCGGCGTTGTAGGCTACGGCGGTCTTGGTGGTGGCGTTCATGGCTGTTTAATATGTTAAGCGTTAGGCTTTTATCTATGGTGAAAGTATAGCAGATTGCGAACAATATGCAAGGACTTTTTTTACTTTTTCTTTCACTTTTTTACACTTATTTTCAATACTTTACGAAGATATTTAATCAGCTATTACAGCATCCACATTTCCGGTCACTTTCACCTGCTGACGCTTCCTCACAGCATCGCGCACTTCGCGAAGCAAGGTCGTATGCTTCTTGGATTCGGTCAACATCGGGCCACCGCCTATGAGATAGGAACGCCCACCACCGCCGACTCCGGCCTGTGAACCTTGAATCCATGCGGAGGACATACGATTATTGCCCCGATTCTGCTTCTCGCGATTCTTCTCTCGGGCAATCTCGGCGTTAAGCTCAGCCTCCACCATCTGCCGGGCAAGTTGCTCGGCATCCTCCAGCCCCTTGCGGCGATAGTCTGCGGTAAGCTCCACAATACGCTGCTGCCGTTTCAGGATTTCCAGCTTACGCTCATCCTGAGCAATCTCGGCTTGCAACAAAGCCATGCGGTCGGCATAGTCACGAGTAGCTTCCTCGGCAGTTTGCCGGGCTTTTTCTGCTTCCTCCTGCTGGTGCTGCTGCTCGCGGCGTTCCTGCTCGTGGTGCTGGCGGCGAAGCTCCATGATTTTGTTGTATGTCTTGATAAGTCGTTCATATCGCTCATCGTCTCCCACATTTGCCCACCCTATGCGATGTCCCATATCTTTGATAGCGTTCTCCAATTCCTCCACAGATTGAAAGCCACCGGCATCAATCAAACGTAAACGAATCTGAGTTTCTGTATCCAGCTCAGACAAATAGCGCTCGCGTTCTGTTTCTCGATGCTGTTTGTAAAGTTGAACCATCCTCTGCTGTGTAGCCTCAATCTTTTTCCGTAGCTCTTCCTGAGCCTCGGCCTGAGCCCTTGCTGCTGCCGCTTCACGTTCTGCAGCCTCAGCCGCTTCAATCTGCAGAGGGATGGTACGCCTGTACTCGGAGCGCTTACGATAGAGAGTGTGAATCTGCCTCGTCAGCGCTTTCACCAGCTCGTCTTTATCCTCAAGCTCTGCTTCTCTCCGGCGAGATTGCAGGTCAGCAATCTGTTCATCAAGGGATTCGATAAAATCTTCGTATTGCTCGTGAGTCGTGATTTTGCTGGCTCGCTTATTAAGCCCCTTGAGCGATTTCTCAAACTCGCGGGCAGATTGAGCCGCTTCTTTCGCAGCTTCAGAATTGCCCATGAACCAAGAATAGAGAGCGCCCAGGGCTTCACCAATGCCAACGATAATCAGACCGATACCTGTACTGACGATAGCCGCTTTCACCGCCACCATGGCAGCTCGCGTAACGGTGGCCATCGTGGTCCATGCCGTAGACCACATGACTTTCATTCCGGTCAAAGAAGCAGCCATTGCCGACCGAATCCCGGTCATAGCCGATTTGAACCCGGTCACAAAGGTGGTCATGTTCAGTCCCTTTATTGTGGTTACAAGCGAGGCCATCGAGCCTCGGAGCGATACTGTAGATGCGGTTGCAGCTTTACTGTTCCCCACATACATGAGCATGGCTGCGGCCAGCGACGCAACCACAGTTTTGGCTCCTCCCAGCATCTCGACCAAAGAGCCGATACCCGAGATAATGGGCGATATGACATCCACTATCCCGGTAAAACACGAGGCAATCCCCTGAGCAAACTCCTGTACCTGTGGTGTAATGGACTCCAGATAGGCAGTCAATTCCTGCATGACAGGCATCATGGCCGCATTGATGGGAGTACCCAGCTCAACTGCTAGAGCATTGAAGCCATCGGTAAGCGTGCTAAGCATGCCGGAGAATGTCTGAGATTGCCGCTGAGTCATGTTCTCCAGCAAGCCGCCAGCTCCGGTCAGTTTGGCAAGAACTGCGTCCAAATCCGCGAGGCCGAACTGACGCTTAGAGATGCCCTGAAACACCTGTTCAAAGGATATGCCTTTCATCTCGGCGAGCATGCGGCGAATCGGCACACCTTGCATTTCCAAGGACTCTGCCACTTCATTCGTCAGCCCGGCATTCTGAGCCTTGGCATAGAGGAACGCAAGCTCACGCAGCGGTTTGCCTGATACCGAGGCAATGTCGCCCAGGCGTTTAATCACCTCAATACTTTTCTCTGCTTCCGTACCCATAGAAAGCAGAGTTTTGGCGGCATCGGAAATATCCCCGAACTCGAAAGGCGTTTCGGCTGCATACTTCTTCAACTGAGCCACATACTCCGCAGCCGTAGCGGCATCGCCCATCATCACCGTAAAGGCAAGTGAGGTTTGCTCCATAGCGGCAGCAGCCGAGGAGATTTCCCCCAGGCTGCTGAATGCGCTCTTAACTGCGGCGATGCCGGCTTGGATGGCGGCAAAAGCAATGGCAAACTTACCCGCCATGCCGCCTACTGCTTCTTTAGTCTTGCTTACCTCCTGTTTGATTTCGGAAAGTGCTGCATTGAGTTCGGAAGCATCGCCGGAGAATGTGAATGTAACGTCAGCCATGTTTGGTCAGGTGTTTGAGTCGGTGATAGAGAGCGGCAGCTTCGCCTGATTCTTCTTCGGAAGCGTTGCGCCAGTCGGTGTTTGTTCCCTCGCTAATCCAAGCGGCGTGCGCATATTGCAAAGCTCGGCGTAGCGGCATCCACAGGATGTATTCTTCGCTCCACCCCGTCGCTCGTGCAACTGTGAAAATCAGCGATGCTACGAGCGAGGGGTGTGCGCGTTTGGGGAGGTCGGAGCATCCGGGTCAGGAATCGGCTCGGCACTTGCGCTTTGAATAGCGGCTCGGTCAGCAGCCAGAGACGTGGTAATGCCTCGCAGCTCTGCCGGGCTGATACTCATGGCAAATGCCGTGGCTTTCAACCCGACCTGAGTCGGATAATTGTAAACAGTATCGAGCACCTCATCTATCGGGGCTCCGTGTACCCACAAAAACTCGGTGAGCGTGCGGGTGTCGATTTCGCTCATGTCGGCTTCTGCGGTAGCCAGAGAATTGTTGAGCTGGCGCAGGATTTCCAGCGAGCCGAGGGAAATAGGGCGAAGCGTTACCCCGCTGGTGGTGCGGGTGGGCGGTGCGAGCATAGCGCGATTGTTGCTCTCCTCGCGTGACTGAGTGTGAATTTGTATAGCCATAATGCATCGGCGGGATGTCAAAACTATAAGCCTTTCAGGCTTGAACGAATGGCTGCTATATGATAGACTCTCCACGCTCTTCCGCTATCAGTTTCGGCTGATGGGTGGCCATGTCACCTCTCAGCGGGGAGTATACCAGTCCTGTCCGCTGATGTGATGTGTTCGCAAGGGTACGGAATAGCAGTTGAACCTGACTGGAGGAGACAAATCATGCGCACAATAGACATGATTGAGCTTGCATTGCTCATTATACAGGTAACCCTGTTTGTGCTTCGGCACCTCTGATGAGTAATACGGCTCCACCCGGTCGCCTGACAAACGACCGGGTGCATGTCGCCTGAAAAAACGCGAAAAAATGATGATTTTTCAGTCAAACTATTGACAAGAGGTCACAATTGACTATAATAAAGCCATCAGAACATTGTGCGCTGATAAACAATTCTCCTGAAGTGCCTCCGACTTGTCACCGGGGGCATTTCTATTTTACCCCCTTGTGAACTTGTTGATAAGGAAGCCAAGCTGGGATTCAGGCGTCCCCTCAGGAATGAGAAGCGTCTTATGCCCTCGCTTCACCAGCTCCACGTTGGGAGCTTGGCCGATGTGGTGATTGACGAGAGTGTACAGATTGCGCATAGCTGCTGCCATATAAGCAAGCGGGTGGTCATTATCTGCGCGGGTAATCCAGCCCTTGTCATTCCATTTTGCAATCATCTCGGAGGCTTTGAACTTGCCATCAAGTGATTGCTCGTCAAAGAGCCAGTTTACCACTGGCTCTGTATCGCCGGACACGCTGAACGCCGGGCGTTCCGAAAACGGAATACCCAGCGCAGTCAAACATGCAGCGAGCATGAGGGATTCGAGGTCTCCATCTTTGCTGCGGACGAAGTTCAGGGCATCATGGGAGGGTTTCATCATCGTTAGAAATCGTAGATGGTGGAAGATACCTCAAACGATGCCAAGTCCTCATTCTTGAGGCCAATCTTAACCCCGGTCACGATGTTAGTACCGCTCGAAACGGTGCTGAGTCCGTGGTCTGGTGCAGCGTTGGCCAGAACAAGCGTCTGCGCGACCTTAATATCAGCCGGGCTTTCTCGTGGGATATAGCCTTTCATGCTGACATCAGTCTGGTCATCGTAGAAAATGATGCCTACCTTTTTGCCTCGGTAGTCCCTCTGTATTTTAGAGTCAGGCTTGTAGTCGATATCCTGAGACTCCAACAGGATGCCCTGCTGGTCTTCATCAAGCCCGAATACGCCGACTGTTCCAATGATTGTTGCCATAATACATTGCCGGGATGTCAAAAACGCTGAAACGGAGAATTGATGCTAAAAGAGCCGGAAATGGTCACACTATGGCGGTTTGATGGTTGGAACTCATACCAACCTGTACAAGCATTGGCAATCGAGATAGTCGTATTCATTTCTTCGTAATAGCCGGAAACGTGCATGGGGAATGGCCCTTTCGCTTCTGTTTCTCCCTGAGTCGAAAGTGGTACAGGTGTTGCCGTAACGGAGTGGCAGGTCACGGTCGGAGCCCCGGCTGTACCTGTCGTACTACCGCTGATAGAGTCCGGCGTGAAGGTATATTTCAATACCGGGGTGTGAAGCCTTGGATAATTGCGCAGAATGTTCCGGATATTTGCTTTCTGTAAGGCGATAGTATAGATGCGCATCGTGCCTTTGACTCGCTTACGGTGTTTACGGTTGTTGGAATCATAGTACACGATAGAGACTCGCACCGTCTTTTTCTTGCCGGTGTTGATAAGCTGAATGATGTTGCTATCCTGCTTCACCGCTTTCGGATCTGCGTAGTTGGTCAGATATTTCACGGCGAACTTGGCTTGAGCACGTACCTTACGGAAGCCTGTGATAGAGAATTCTCTCACACTTTCCGGGTGAGTGTTGTCTATCCAAGCTCCACCGCGATTGCTCTTGGATGTCAGGTTACAAACTTCCACCTGAGTACCATTGTTACGCAGGTAGTACCACATGGTAAGCGTTACGGCACCATTGTCTACAGTATAGCTCTTGCCATCATTTACACTAAACTCCGGCTTCACATCAAAGTGCAATGTTTGAGTGTGAGAAAACGAATCCGTCACCTCAACCTCAAACACATAACGGATTTTGGTTGCATTGGCATCACGTCTGGCAGTAACTTTCATGCCATCTCCGGCTTGCCACCAGATACCCACATCTCCGACATCTTCAATGCCTCCGTTATCGTCATCATCATCGTCGTCATCGTCACTACCGCCACCACCGCCGCCACTTCCTCCTCCGCCGCCCCAGTAGGAATCCTCCTCATCGTCACCATCTTCTGGTTCAGTTGCTCGTGTTAAAGCCACATCTACTCCGCTGAGGATGCTGTTCAAATCGTATGCTCCATAAGGGCGAAGACAGCCAACAGTGCGGATGAAGTAATTTCGCCCCACTTGTCCGGCATAAAAGGCTTGTGCAGCATAGCGAATATGTCCCAGGCGGTCATATCGGGTCATGGTCGGAATAAATCCACTTGCGCCTGATTCTGATGGCCAGCCTCCCTGAATATCATGCTCGACAAATGAAGTCATTACATCAAGCTCGTTACGAATAAGCAACTTATTTTCGGAATGATATACGCCTCCATCATAACCCAGCAAAGAGGTGTCTGCATAAATGTCTCCGTGCGTCAATGGTGTCATTGTTGGCTGGTCAGATGTACCGGGCTTTATTACAGCCAACGCTCTCTTGCATAAGGGAATGGAGGTTGCACTATCGCCATACTGTGCGAGAAAAGCGTCAACTTTCACAGAGCTGCTCTCAAAGCCACCGCGATATTCTGTTGAGATTCCCCAGAGCATTTCAACAGCCCGATAAAAAGCCCCTCGATTCGGTGGCACAACGGATTCTTCCGCAACGAATACGCTACCCCCAAAATGAGAGCGGAGGTCATCTTCAGTCGGTGGCAGCTTTACCGATACGCGGGTCGCCTTACCATCTGTTCCCGGTGAATAGACAAGTGTTCCTTTCTCTGTTCCCTGATAGAGAGGAATGCCCACTATGTACAAGACTCTGTCTATGATGGCTCCCCAGTATATCCAGATATGGCCATAGTAGGTCTTGAGGAAATATGTCGTGGTCTTGTTATAGGTGAGTGATACACGGGCATTTCCAACATTCATCAGGCACCCAATTAATTTGGGAGCGGCGGCCAGCACCAGTTTTCCATGATGCAGCAAAATTTGCTCAGCCTCTGCTTTTCCTGCGATGCGGAGCGGTGGAACAATATCGCCGTGCAATAACTGAGATTGCAGCAGCGATTCCTCGTTCTCGCTAATACGGTACAAGGGGATTTGTTGTTGGTTCTTCCCTGTGTGTTTTTCTGTGAAAGCTCCGAATTGTAATCGGTTGTCATGCCGGATGCGGGCATGAATGTAGTAGGTATGAGGGCCATCATGTGTGGGCGTATTCGGGTGAATCGTGTAATCGCTGATATACGTCCAGCCCTGAATATCCGGCTTATCGTCCCTCTCTTCCGGCCTTTCCGGCTCACATCGGCGCATCCATTCGTGGCGCAGATCGGCATCCATTGTGCCATGCTCATTGTTGAAGTTGCCGAAAACTCCGGGAATCATGTGGATGTCTCCATGTTGTATACGATATGCCGTTGGTTGGTCAGCTGGTACTCCGGGCTTTACCACGCCGGGATAATACTGAGGAACAGTCGAAACATCCACCTCAAGTGTTTCGACTGAACTGACTTCACCCTCCGGCAGGTCGATGAATCCCTCTGAGATATCGTCACTCATGTTGTTGTCGGAGCTTCTTCGATGGCGTTTATTTTGGTTCCGATAGAGCTTTCCGGCTCCAACGAATACTTGTATTTCAGGTTGCCGGAACCGTCTCGCATGAGTGTAAGCGTCACATAGCGAGTGGAGCCGCCTAATTCCTCAACTTGTAGTTGTTCCTTGCGAGGTATCACGGAAAACTTACGGTCAGGAAGAAATACGCGCCCGGATTCTACGTTGATGTTATAGACCTCTTCTGCGTCTTGTTCCTCTTCGGTAACTTCTTTCACGGTCTTGGTCATGCTTACATCAAAGGGCATGCCAACAGATTCCCCGCCCAGTTCAATCGGCCCTTGCTGATACTGTTCCAAGTAAATACGCAGGAACTCTTCCGCAACGACAGCTTTCACCTTGCCGATAGGAATGTAAAGGTCGCTGGTATCCGGCTGCATCTTCGTGGTAAATACTGCTTTCTGCGGCACAGAACCGGATAGAGTTAATCGCACAAACACTTCTTTGGTTGAGTACTCGTCTTCATCTTCTTCCGGTTGCTCTGCGGCTGGTGTAGCAGTATCCCCGGAGTCGTTATCTTCGGACTTTTCTTTTGGTTTCAGTACGCCAATATCCACCCATTGCTCGGCATCCCATACGGTATCTTTGGGGCCAGGCTCCTCTGCTACAGGCGCAGGTGCCGAGTCTTCATCTTTTTCTAGCGTTTTCACTTCCAGCTCGTGCCCATGATGGTCAGTTACCCGACCGATATGGACTTGCACAATCTTGTCCCAATGACCACTCTCAACATCAATCTCGCATTGGTACTTCGGTTTAATGCGAAGCTGAAAATCCTCGTTTCGGTGAACGTCTAAATCATCGGAACAAATACGAGCGATAGCCTGTTTGTCAATGGTAAGTGAAGTTCCACCTGCCGATTCCTTGGCTTGGTAGCCAACACCTCGTAGAATACGGCGGCGCAGCTGTTGCTCATTCAGGTAGCGGAGATAGGCAACAATGCTATTCAGCCAGGCAGCAGACACAACCTCACCGGCTTTCACTTCTCTGGGTATATCTCGCGCCATATCAACCGCCATAGAGTTGTTTATTCCAGCCTCCGGGTGCCGAAAGCTCGTAGATGGATTCTACACGCCATTTGCGTTTTTTGTCCGAGGATGAACGGGAGAATGATTTGCCTACCATCAACCAATTACGGTCTTGGGGTGTAGGAGCACCCTCAGGAGAACCGATTTTGCCCAGTCCGTCCAGATTGACATCCTTTGAGTTGACGATGCGCACAATTCTGTAGGTTGCGCCGGGGTTGCGGTAGGAATGGATGCCGTTTCTTATCATTTTCAACACGGCTTGCCCATTGGCAGAAAGACCTTTGAGCAACTTTTTCAAGGGGCGTTGCACAGGTTGCTTGTCTTTATCCAGCTTAGGCGAACCGTCTTCATTCAGCTCGGTAACAAGTTCCCACATGCGTACGCCATCTTGTACCGCTTTCAGATACTCGCGGTGAGCATCATTGATGCCGGATTGTGACTTGGGGTGCGACAGGAGTGGTTCGTCATTGACGGAACCCTCAAGGCTTTGCTCGATAATTTCACCTTCGTCTTCCTTTTCTTCATCTTCATTATCATTGTCGGATTTCTCCTCTTCCTCCTCTGCTTCATCCGGTTTACTGTATTCCAGTCGGATAGACGCAATACCACCCTCACCGGGTTTTACGGTGGCTTTTTTGAGAATAACGCCGGACATCAGGGGTGTGCGACTGCCCATCGCCGGGATAGAGCTTATCGCCTTGTCTTCCGGCACTTCATAAGTAATCGTGACGGAGTTTCCGGTTTTCGGGTCGTAGTTGAATACAAGTTCTCGCTCTGTTTCAACCTTGGAAATGTTACCGTATGCTTGCATGGTCTTAAAACTGAATGACCACCCGAAAGGTGGCGGTTTGAATAAAATCATTGTCCTGAGTCTGGGGCTCTTCTATCCCACGCAAACTCAGGCTGTAAAGGATAAAATCAGGAGCGGCTTCGTTGATGGCCACGCGAGAGGTCTTTCTGCCCAGCAAGGCACATAGAGTGGAGAATTGCTCACGCATGGAAGTTTCAGCTTCATCATGAGCCGCACTATGCAAGGAAAGTTCCATCGAATACTCCCATGTGTTATTGCCGGGTATCAACTCCTCCTCTGCCACACAACTCAACAGGACATAGGGGGAGCTAAGCTCGCCATTGCTGATGGGGGTATGAATGGTGACTTCCGGCATTGTTTCCATCAGGAAGCGACGTATTGTCTCGGTAATGGTGTGCGTATTCATCGGATAGAGTTGATAAGTTTGCGTTTCAGAGCGCGGAGGTTTCCCGCGAATCCTCGCTCCACCTTATCCATCACGAATGCTGCTCGGCGCATCGTCATGGTTTCATTATACGGCACGGAGTTGGTGATGATAATGGTGATACGGTCTTTTTTGCGCGTGATCCGGCATGAGCCCTCACTTGTTCCGTGGCGTTTTACCCATGCAGGGATGCGTGTTGCCTTGAGTTCGTCAGCAGCGGCATTCCAACCTGCGGCTTCTCGTCCTAAGCTTTTCTTTTTCTTGGCAAGCATGCGGCGAAGCGATGCATCACTTTGGTAGCCCTTTTTCGTGATACGGTGAGTCTCGAAGTGCCGGGTAATGCGAGTTGTCCATTCGCTTTTAACAGCAGAGGGATTTTTGCTCAGCACCATAGGCATGGTGTTCCGTACAGCCTGAGTTGTGAAGCGTTTGGCTCCCTCAATGAGCGCATCTTCCAGCGACTTCTGCCCCAGAATCGCAAACTTAGCGAGTTTGCGGTCGAGAGATGCAGAATTGATGGTTACTGTTGCAGACATTCCAGAGAGATGAATGGGGTTGA
>CALABM010000096.1 GCA_937885815.1 uncultured Verrucomicrobiales bacterium
CCCCTCGCCTCCAGCCTCCGTTTTTTTCGGAGAAAAAACTTCGGCTTGGCAAGCCTTTTGGTTTGCCAAGCTTTTTTTATTTCGCGAAGCCGATTTCTTGGTGAAGTGCCGTTGTGAATGGACGCAATAGCCAGACTGAAGCGATAGTGGCAGCGGGATTTAATGGGTAAGGCCAAGAACCCACGTTGTTATGCCGAAGGCAATGTTACCGATAATCATCACGGGGACATCGATGCACGCAGCTGTGGCGCCTGCTAGGGGGTAGGCGTAGAGGGCGTGCCAGTCCGCGTGAGTTTTGCTCAGGCCTTCCCAGTAGAGTGAGTCGTGAGTAATGGGGAAGCAGTTCACCATGACGGGTGTGGCACCCGGTGGCAAGCTTTGAAGGAAGGGGGCATCTTTCAGGGGCTGGGGGGATGCCAGTAGTTCTCCATTCCATGTTCTGCTGACGTCGCTTTTACGCCAGCCGCGTTGATCGTTAGCACTAGGAAGGATAAGGTGCTCTTCACCCGCGCTTCCCAGAACGCTTAGGCTGATGTTTGGGAACTCATGGCGACTGCGGCAGCGGGTTTGTACGCAGGGCTCGTAGAAGTCATTCCCCACGCGCATGAATTGCACCTGCACAGAATCACGGCTCTGTGGCTGTGCGGGTGGGTTAGTGAGGTGCTCGTAGCGGAGCTCACTGATAGTGGCTTCCTGCCATTCGCCCCATGATTTCGGGATGAGGTAATTCTGGCTCAGGCATGAGCTGAGGCTCGCAACACAAAGTGCAGCGGGAATCAACAGGCTGAGGCGGGAGCAAGGGCGCATCTGAGTGGAAGGACTGTGAGTGGTTCAGGCGTGAGGGTACAAAAAAGCCCCTCTGGTGAGGGGCTTATTGATACGCAGTATAAGATTCGAACTTATGACCCCATCCGTGTGAAGGATGTGCTCTACCACTGAGCTAACTGCGCTTTGGATTCACTCGGAATGAGTGCGGCGGGATTTTAGCGCGTTTGTTCCCACTTTGCAAGCTTTTTTTTGTGAAATGAGCATTTTTTCGGAAAAATCCGCGAAATGCAGGGGAATGAGCCTTGAAAAGAAAGCCGGGCGCGGTCATGATGAGCGGCGCCCGGCTTACTATATTATAAGGGGAGGGATTACTTGTTTGCTAAGTGGGCCAGAACGGCGTCCCGGATGGCATCCAAGCCGGTGCGGAGCATTTCCGGGGAGGTGGCGAAGTTCAGGCGCACGCACTGGGAATCACCAAAGTTGGCGCCGTTATCCAAGTACACGCCTGCTTTCTCACGGAAGAATGCGTGGGGGCTTTCCACACCGAGGGCGGAGCAATCAATCCAAGCCAGATAGGTGGCCTCCTGGTGGCGGGTCTTCAGCATGGGGAGCTCGCGGGCGATGTAGTCTACCACGTACTGACGGTTGGCGCGGAGGGTGCGCAGGAGCTGTTCATGCCACTCCCAGCCGGAGGTGTAAGCGGCGAGTGAGGCGGCATAGGCGAAGACGTTCAGAGTGGGGAGGCTGTGGCCTTGGGTCTTGCGGATGGCGGCGCGGAGTTCGGCATTCGGCACGGCCATGTAAGTGAAGCAGATGCCGGCGATGTTGAAGGTCTTGCTGGGGGCGCTGAGCATGACGGTGCGCTGCTGCATGCGCTCGGAGAGGGTGAGGGCGCAGACGTGCTGCTTGTCCTCATCCAGCACGAGGTCGCAGTGGATTTCATCCGAGCAGAGGATGAGGTCATGGCGCTCGCAGAAGTCCGCCACGCGCTCCATTTCCTCGCGGATCCAGGCGCGGCCGAGGGGGTTGTGCGGGTTGCAGAGCAGGAAGAGTTTCGTGTTCGGGGTGACGGCGGCCTCCATGGCTTCCCAGTCAAACTCCCAGCGCTCGCCGGTGTACTTGAAGGGCACGCTCAGCAGGCTGCAGCGGGCATCCTCATGGCAGTGCAGCATGGGCGGGTATGTGGGGGAGCACACCATGACCTCGTGCTGCGGCTCGGGGCATACGGTGCGGGCCACCAGAGTGAAGGCGGGCACGCAGCCCGGCAGCTCATGCAGCCACTCAGGCGCAGCATTCGTGACGCCGTGTTTCTTCACCAAGTAAGCGGTGATGGCGGCTCGCAGTTCATCCGTCATGAAGGCATAGCCATAGAAACGGTGATTCAGGCGCGCCTGCAGGGCATCCACCACGCAAGGCGGGCTCTCGATGTCCATGTCAGCTATACCGAAGGGCAGCGGCCCTTGCAGGTCCCACTTAATGTTGCCGGTTTCGCGGCGGCAATCTGTCGAGGCAAAGCGTATCATAACAGATGGTTCTCAGTTTCGCCTTGATTATACTACCTGTGAGCGTTCCGTCAAGGCGAAATTGCCACCCGGTCAAGCTAAGCTGATTTTTTTAACTATGGGGGCTGAGGGGCTATGCTACTCCGGCCGTGGCGTTGATACTTTCAATGGTCTTGCGTATTTCGAGCAGGAGGGGCATATTGTTGGAAAAAAGCCCTACAATGTCCCCTTTATTTGTGAAGGGAGGTGCCATGAGTACTCGCATATCTTTCATCAGTCCGTTTTGTACGATGAACTCAATAATGCGATTCACGAAATAAATCTGGCCGGCATTGAGGTTGTTATCATCCAGGAATTTGGCAAAAGCGGCTTTGGCGGCGGACATTTCCAGCCCCACGATGCTGCGCACAAACTCGCCCAGTGGCATGTTCTCACCGCATTCTTCTTCGTAAGCTTCACGGGTGCCGATTTCGTGCCACAAGATGCGCTCTAACTCCTTCATATCCGCTGCCGTGAGGGCTATGTTATTCTTCAGCTTTGAGATAACCACGGAATCCAGATGCTTTTTCAGGTAGGATTCCGCTTTTTCGCGGTATGTTTTCAGTAAGTCGTCGTCCGGTTTGTCGTGGCCATGGGTGATTTCGAGGATATCATCGTCAAAATCCGTGTCGTAGCGTCTGCTTTCCCGTGGGAGGTACTTCATGAGTTCGCGCAGCTGCGTGCGGATGTGTTCAAAGGTATTCACGTCCGCATTTTCCAGATATTGCGTCTGGAGTATGGTCTCGATGAGAGCTTTCTTTGCGGCGATTTCAGGAATGTTGGACACGGTGGAGATGGCGGCCACCTTAGAGCGGATTTCTTTGCGGCGGCGGGCTTGGGGCTCTTTTTCTCCGGCCAGATACGCCTGTTCAATGCCGTACATCAGGGCATCAAAACGGAGGGCACTAACCTCATCCGGTTCAGGGTCGATGAGTGGGGCCAGTTCATGCCGTATATTTTCCGTATCTTCGTATGATAGGGATTGGTAGCCCTCAGGGCGTGCATATTGTTCCACGATGCGCAGGTGTTGATGCACGGCAAAGTTGTCACGATTGAGCTTCTGCACCTTGCTGAGCATTTCCTGCACGAGGCGCTCACGGAACTCTGTTAAATCTTCCGTTTGGTAGTTGAGGCCTTGCAGGCGTGAAACGATTTGAGCCTTGAGCGTGAACAGGGCGCCTTGAATGGTGGTGACGGAGGCGGATTCTTTTCCTTTCGCGTTCAACCGGAAGAATTCAAAGTTGCTGCAGAAGTCAAAAATGAAGAACTCCTTCTTGTCCGCTCCATCCAGCAGGCCGGGGCATAGACGCGTGCCGCGGCCTATCATTTGCCAGAACTTGGCTCGGCTCATCACCTTTTTAAAGAATACGAGATTGGCCACCTCCGGCACATCTATGCCGGTGTCCAGCATATCTACTGTGATAGCTATCTGCGGCAATTTGCCGGGATTAGAAAAATCATCTATGGCGCTTTGGGCATAATTCAGGTAATTATCAATTACCATAGCTTGCCCGGTGAGCTGCGGGTATTCGCGGTTAAATACCTCCAGTATCTTTTCAGCATGGGCGTGGTTACGGGCGAAGATGATGCTTTTAGCAATTTTGTTGCCGTAGTCCACGCGTATACCTTGTTGCATCAGGATGCTCAACACGTGCCGGATGGTATCCGTGTTAAATACGCGGCTGTTCAGGGCAGAGGCTTCGATTTTTTCCGGCAACTGGCCGTCCTCATCTGTGAAGGTCTGTTCGTATTCCTCTTTTTCTTCATCGCTGAGCTCATCGTACACGATGCCATCGCTCATGAGCTTCAGCTTGGACTCGATTGTTACATAGTCCACCAAGTAGCCGTCTTTGACTGCTTGGGCTAAATCATAGCCATATGTAGGTACTCCGGCTTCCAGCTCAAAGATTCCGTATGTATTTTTGTCAATATCATCTTTTGGTGTGGCTGTCAGGCCCACAAGCGGAGCATCAAAGTAGTTGAATATGTCCCGGTATTTATTATATATGGAGCGGTGGGCTTCATCACATATCAATAAGTCAAAATGGCCACAGGTAAAAAGGCGATTCCCCTCCTCATCTTGAGCGTTATCGATGCAATTCATCATCGTGTTGTAGGTGGAGAATACACAGCGGGCGGTGAGATTATCTTTCTCTTCTACCAAGTTGGTCAGGCTCAGCTCCGGCAGCATGTTACTGAAGGCGCGCTTCGCTTGCGTGACAAGCGCCGTGCGGTCAGCCAAAAACAGTATGTTTTTCACCCAGCCCATCTCCAGCAGCACTTTGCACAGGGCTATCACGGTGCGGGTTTTGCCGGAGCCGGTGGCCATTACCAGCAGAGCCTTTCGGCGGTTCTCTTCATCAAAAGCCTTGCATGTCGCCTTGATGGCTTCTTTTTGGTAGTAGCGTCCTGCTATCTTGCTGTCCACCTCGGCATGCCTCAGGCTCAGGCGGGTGCGCCTCAGATTATGCAATTTCTCTAGGTCACGGCGAGAATATATCTCAGCCACTCGGCGCTCATGGTATTGGTTGTCTATGATGTAGGTGTCAAAGCCATTGGTCAGGAATATCACCGGTCGTATTCCTTGCCGGCGTTCGATGATGTCGGCATACAGCTTGGCCTGCTGCCGCCCCTGTTCCACGCCGATGCTTGTTTTCTTGGCCTCCACCACGGCTAGCGCTAAGCCCGCTTTATCGTAAAGCACATAGTCTGCATAGCCCTTGCCCGCTTTGTTGGGCATGCCGCTTAATTCGACCTCGTTTATCCAGTCCCGGCCTTCCACCCAGCCCGCATTCATCAGCATGGCATCGATGTAGAGCTTGCGTGTCTTGTATTCGCAAAGCTCCGGGGGCTCATTTTCGATGTGCTTCTGTTCCTCCTTGCGCTGGGCCGTCAGCTGCTCTTTCAGCGCGGCGTTTTCTCGCAGCAATTCCTCCAGCCGCGGATCCGGCTTGGTTTCAATGGGCTCAGGCGCTTGCAGAATGCAGCCGGCTGATTTTGCTAGGTCAGCGTTAAATTTTCCTTTGGGCTTCACCTTGCTGTAGCAGCGGGCCATGAAGCTCATCAGGATGTGTAACTGCTCCAAGCACAGCAGCGCTTCTTCTTCTTTGAAATTGTAGTTGCTGTGTGCAGCCTTGTTGCCAAGGTTGCGTATGTATTCCAAACGCTTGTATACGTGCTCGCCTACCAGTTTCCGGAACTCCGGAGTGCTCAGCATCCCCGCCAGATTGTCTTTCCATGGCTCTACTAAGGAGGTATCAACGGAATACAGCCAACGAACGGCGCATTCTAAGGCCCTTCGGCAGTTGATGATGGCAGACGCCCGGTCATGCACCAGTACTCGCTCTGCTGCTATCGCTATCTCTGCAAAGTGCTTAAACCGCGGTTCTTCAAGCAGAAAAACAAAATTTCCCGTAGGGCTGCTCATCTTTTGTAGTTTGGTATATAGTTGATATCAAGACACTTCTACCATATTTCTGCTCGCAGAGCAAGCTCATTTATCATATTGGCTTGAGAAATGCTATTTAAAGCGTAATTTGTTGATGCGCTGGACGAAGGAATAGTATTGTTCCTGTAGATTATTGGGAGGCCACGGAATTGAGAAAGTATTTAATTTTTCTTGATTGAGTTTGGGCTGTGCACTACCTGTAATAAGAGGCTTGATGTCTACTAAGGAAAACAAAATCTCGACATATTTTTGAGAGTGGATGTTTATAAATCGCAATACATGTGCATGATTGTTTACCCATATTTTGCCACATACAGAAAATGCAATAGGGGTATTTCTTGCCAACAAATTGGCGCCATCTTCAGAGACCAATAGAAGAGGCTCGTTAAATATGTAACCATCAACATAATCTACAATGCCAGATGCTCCATAATATGGATAAGCACCGTTGATTCGCTTGTCAGATGCATTTTCAGCCGCTCATGTGGCTTATCCAGTGTGACGAAGAGCGCCGGGTTTTTATCCCGGCGTTTAGAGAGGTACTGCAGAAGGTGGAGCTTGGTGCGGGCGTCAAAGTACACTCGGCGCTCTTTATCTCCTTTGCCGAAAACGACGCATTCTCTCTGTTCAAAATTGATATCGTGGATATTCAGGTTGACGAGCTCACCTACGCGTATACCGGTGGAATAAAGTAAATCTACCATGGCGAGATCCCGTATTTCTCTGCATCCATCCCGCAGCCTCTCGATGTTTTCATCACTGATGATTTCTTTTACCACGGTTTTGGTTTTGATTTTATGGATTCGGCGCATGGGGCTTTTCAGGATGCAGTCTTCCTCTTCCAGCCATGAGAAAAAGCTGGAGATGTTGCGCCGTATATTATCCACTGTCACCTTACTGCATTGGCGGAGTGATTGGTAATTCACGAGGTAATGGCGTATTTCATCGGTATTGATGCGTCGGACCGGGGTGGAGATGTTGGCCAGCATGTGTTCCACAGTCACGCGATAGTATTGCAGGGGGCGCTCTGAGCAGCCCTCTATGCGCTTGGCATTCAGGAATTGCTGCAGGTATTCAGCGTTTGTTGCCGGGGCCGCGGGTTCTTTGCCGTTGCTCAGGTGCTTCAGGAGTACCTCCTGGAGTTTTTTCATTTGTGTAACGCTCAGATATTCTGCCATTTCGTTGAGAATATACACCAGTTTCTCGTCCATGCTGTTCGTGTTCATAAGCAGCATGGGAGTATAGCAGAAGGGCTATACCCTGTCAAAAGAGCCGGCTTTAGGCCGGCTCTTCAGAATTGAGATTAATCGAAATATTCTTGCATCAGGCTGTCAAAGAGCTGTTGCGTTTTGTCCAACGACGCCTGTATGCTAACGCGTAATTTGTCGATGTGATGCAACCATTGATTGTATTGTACTTGTAGATGGATGGGTGGCCAAGGAATGGAGAAAGTATTTAGTTTTTCTTGGTTGAGTTTCGGTTGAGCACTACCTGTGATGAGGTGGGAAATATCAATCATCGAAAATAAGGCTTCTACATATTTTTGGGAAGCAATGTCGTTAAACTTCAGAACGTGAGCATGATTATTCACCCATATTTTCCCATCTACGGAAAATGCGATGGGGGTGCTTCTGGCTAATAGGTTGGCTCCATCCTCAGATATTAACAATAAGGGCTCGGCAAATATGTAACCATCCACATAATCAACAATGCCTGATGCTCCGTAATACGGATAGATGCCGCTGACACGCTTTTCTGATGAAATAGGTTTTCGTTTATAATCTAAGTTTTCACAAATTTGTTCAATAGTCCTTGTTTCCCAGTTGCCAGAATTAGTTACAGGATCCCCAAACAACTCGACAAATCGGCATTTGACGAGCTCATCTAGCTTTTCAAGTTGTTCATTTCGTTTATCAATTGCTGACTTTACTTTTTCCAACCTCTCAACCAACGAGCGTTGTTGATTATAAGAAGGCAACTCTATGAACGCATCTGTGAGATTGCCCAATTTGATGTACTTTATTACCCCGCCTATTGCTAACTTTCTAAGTTCAACTATGTACTTCTCCATGAAGTAGTACAAGTAGGGCATGTACAGCACATCTGGCTGCTTAGCTTCGATAATATAAGTTCGCTGATACGCATCAAACTTGCCATTGTAATATTTAACGTTCAAATCCCCATTGCCTGCCACCAATACGCATTCGCAGTCATAGGAATAGGAGCTGATTTTTAATGGTTCTCTGGAACATGTAAAAAAGGGGTATGCTCCGTCATCAGTCGAAGCATTGGCATCTAATTTACCAGTTCTAATTTTGGTAAGGTCTCCTAGTTTTACCTTCATACACCCCCTACAAAGTCAGATTTGTTCATTAAGCATTTTTTCGAGCTCGGCCATATCCTTATCAATTTCGGCCTGGAGTTGGCGGATATCAGCGAGGATTTCGGAAGAGGGCGGATATTCGACGGGGACGTACTCAGTCTTTTTGTATTTATTGATAGAGAGGTCGTAGTCGTTCGCGGCGATTTCGTCTTTGGGGACGAAGAAGGAGGCATCTGTCCGAGAGCGTTCGGCTTCTGCGTCGGGATTCCGGAAACGGGAGATGATATCGGGGATATCGTTTTGGTCGATAGGGGAGCGCTTATCATCAAGGGAGAAGCCGTCGGCCTTCATATCATAGAACCACACATTATCCGTACCGCCGTGGTTCGTTTTGGTAAAGATAAGGATGGCGGTAGAGACGCCGGCGTAGGGCTTAAAGACGCCTGAGGGCATGGAGATGACGGCCTGGAGGCGGTGCTGCTCGATGAGAGACTGACGGATGGTCTTATGGGCTTTAGAGCTGCCGAAGAGCACGCCATCAGGCACGATACAGGCACAGCGACCACCTACGCGGAGCATGCGCAGGAACAGCGCGAGGAAAAGGAGCTCCGTCTTTTTTGTATTGCAAGCCTTGAGGAGGTCCGCGGTGATGATATCCGCATTGAGCGAGCCTTTGAAGGGCGGGTTTGCGAGGATGAGGCTGTGGTAATCTGCGTCCTTGTTTTGGTCCGAAAGGCTATCACGGTATTCGATGTGCGGATTTTGCACGCCGTGTGTCATCATGTTCATGGCGCCGATGCGCAGCATGGTGCGGTCCATATCGTAGCCATGGAACATCTTGTTCATGAAGTGTTCCTTATTCTCCTGATTGAAGAAGATGTCATTTTCCGCGGTTTCGCGCAGGTAGTCACCGGCTGCGACGAGGAAGCCGGCTGTACCGCAGGCGGGGTCACAGATGGTGTCCGTGGGTGTGGGCTGCATGAGCTCGACCATCATGCGGATGATATGGCGGGGCGTGCGGAACTGGCCGTTCACGCCGGCGGTGGCGAGCTTAGAGAGCAGGTATTCGTACACATCGCCACGGGTGTCCGCCATGTTCAGGAGGGCCATCTGCTCGTAAATAGCATCCATGGCACCGACGATGCGTTCCAGCATGAGAGGCTTGGGGATTTTGAAGATAGCATCACCCATGTATTGAGCATAAGCGCTCTGCTGGTTGCCATGCAGGTTTTTGATGAAGGGGAACACGAGCTCTTGTACGATGCTGTACATGCGCTCAGCGGGGAAGTCCTTAAAGGTGCTCCATTTCAGCAGGCTGCCTTCCACCTCACGCTGGCCGATATTCACCACGCCGGAGAAAATGCTGTTATGCGGCAGGCCGAGCATGGCGGCGGCTTGGGCCTCGCGGTTATCGGCATCGTCCAAATCATGAATGAACATGAGGTAGGTCATCTGTTCGATGACTTCCAACGGGTTGGTGATGCCACCGGACCAGAAGATTTCCCAGAGTGAGTCAATTTTTTTTCGAAGGTCGCCGGTAATCATAGAGAAAGAGTTGTTCTTAGTGTAAGTGGGTTATAATGTGGAGGGAAGAGGCGTGCCGCGCAGCGGCCTTACTGAGATAAGCTCATGGAAGGCCGCTGCTGCAGGCGCGCGGGGCTCATGCGAGCGTGGTGCGCATGGAAAGGGTGGTGAGGAGGGAGAGGAAGCGCGCGTAGTCGTGCTCGCGGTCTGCGGAGACGAGGGCGAACTGGTATTCGCCTTGGCGGGCGTCCTCAGCGGCTGCGTTGTGCAGGCGCAGCTGGATGACTTCCTCGCTGTCCGTCTGGCGGCCACGGAGGCGGGCTTCCAGCTCAGCGGAGGGCACGTGGATGTAGATATCCGCATAGGCGCGGCGGATGATGGGATCATCACAATCGCGGATGGAGGCGGCGCCCTGAACGTCAATGTCCATCACGACGTTCTTGCCCTGAGTGAGCAGGTCAATGATATCCGCCTTCAGCGTGCCGTATGAGTTGCCGTGCACAGTGGCGTGCTCCAGGAACTCGCCGGCTGCGACCTTAGCGGCGAAGGTTTCAGGGGAGAGGAAGTGGTAATCCACGCCATCCTGCTCGCCGGGGCGGGGCTGGCGGGTGGTGCAGGAGATGGAATAGGAGGTGAGACCATCAGCCTCTGCACGGCGGCAGAGGGTGGTTTTGCCGGAGCCTGAGGGGCCGGAGACGATAAGAAGAGTACCAAGCATGGGGAAATATGAATTACGAATTACGAGTTACGAATTGGGATTGAGGGGGCTTATTCGATGTTCTGGACCTGCTCGCGGATTTTCTCCAGCTCCGTCTTAGCGGAGACGACGAGCTGGGCGAGAGCGGCATCATTAGCCTTGGAGCCGGTGGTGTTCAGCTCACGGAAGATTTCCTGGCAGAGGAAGTCCAGCGTGCGGCCAACGGCCTCCGGCTTGTCGCAGATTTTCTCGAACTGGTCCAAGTGGGAAGCGAGGCGGGTGGTTTCCTCGCTCACGTCGCAGCGATCCGCGAAGAGGGCGATTTCCTTGATAATGCGCTCATCATCAGCGGGGATGGGGAGGCCGCTTTCCTCCAAGCGCTTGAGGAGCTGCTCGCGGTAGTGAGCGGGCACACCGGCGGCGCGGGCGATGAGCTGCTCGCGGTATTCCCTGAGGGTGCCGATGCGGCGGAGGAGGTCGGCGCGCATGTTAGCGCCTTCCTGAGCGCGGAGAGCAAGGAAGGCGGCGAGGGCCTCGCGGATGGCGGGCTCAGCGGCGGTCCAAGCGGTATCCGGCGTGATGTCTGCCTCCGTTTCCTCGCCAATGATGCCGAGGCGCAGGAGGGCATCCAGCGTGATATCCACGCAGTTGCCTGTGGCGGCGGCCACCTCAGCGGTGCAGGCCTGAAGGGCGGCGAGTTTGGACTTGTTGACGGTGAGATTACCGGCAGCTGCGGCTCCGGCCTGGAGGGAGATGGTGATGTTCACTCGGCCGCGTGAGACGCAGCCGGCCACGAGATCACGCACGCGGGTTTCCAGCTCAGCCCAAGCGCGGGGGAGAGAGATGGCGATTTCTGTCTGTTTGCGGTTCACGCCGCCGATTTCCACGCGGAGGGAGGCGTTATTCAGCGGGGCGGTTGCTGCCCCGAATCCGGTCATGCTGTTCATAAGGGGGATTTTCCGATGATGTCTAGCAGGCGCGAGTCTAGCGCGAGTGCTTCGTTTACGTTGAAATTGAGGTCCGAGCGGAGGGCGTCCACAGCGCGCATGCGGCGCAGGAGGTCCGGCACGCTGTGGGCTGCGGCCACGGCGCTGAGCTCAGGGGCGAGGGGCTCCACATCCGGCGCGTGTGAGGCAAGCAGCACGGCCTGCCCCAAGCTGAGGGAGAGCAGCTCCAGCATTTGGGCGCGTTCGCCGAGGTATTCGCTCTCGATGCGGGCATTTGTCACGTCCTTCTGCATGGCTTCCCAGTTCTTGATGTCCGTGCCTTCGGATACGGCTTTAGCCTCAGCTTTCAGGGCGGAGGTGATGCGCTCCGTAATCTCCTCGCGGCGCTTGGTGAGAAGGTTCTGGAAGTCTGCACGCAGGGCGATGGCGGCCACGTCATTACCAATCCGGGGGAGGGCGGCGCGCACGGCAGGCAGGAAGGCTTGCTGGGCCTCCGTGAGGCGCACACCGCGGCGGGAGTCACGCAAATCCAGCCTCACGCAGCGGGAGAGGATGGTGGGCAGGAGCTTCTGGGGCAGGGCGGTGATGAGGATGATAAGCGTTTGCGGCGGGGGCTCTTCCAGCGTTTTCAGGAAGGCATTGGCGGCTTCATCCAGCAGGCGGTCGGCTTCATCAATGATGACGAGGTTCGTTTCCCCCTCAGCCGCACGCAGGGCAAGGAAGGGCTCCACGCTACGCACGGCATCAATGGAGATGGTGCGGATTTTGGAGCCGGGGCGCAGTACGCGGCAGCTGGCGTGGTGGAGGTTTTCCAAGGAGTCCGCCCGGGCGCCGTTCAGCTCCGCCGCGAGGGCGAGGGCTAGGCGGTGTGTGCCGGCATCTGCCACGCCGGTGAAGAGGAGGGCGTGAGGCTGGCGGCCGTTGGCACGGGCGTTCTTCAGGAGGGTGTGAGCCTGTTCGTAGGTGAAGGCCATGGCGAGCGTCAGTTTTCAGGGTAGGAGCCGAGCACTTTGAACATGGGCGTGTGATCGTGCAGGACGTGCAGACAGGTCTTCAGCGGCTCCACGTCTTCATGGCCTTCCACGTCAATGTAGAAGAGGTACTCCCAAGCGGTGTCGCGGTTGGGGCGGGAATCCATGCAGTAGATGTTCACGCCGTGGTTCTTGAAGACGTTCAGCACGTCCACAAGGCTGCCCGCGGTGTGCGGTACGCCGAAGCAGATGGTGGTACGGTCCTTGCCGCAAGGGGCATTGCGCTGGCGGCCAATGACGGCGAAGCGCGTGGTGTTGTCGGACTTGTCCTGAATGTTGGCGTTGAGGAGTTTTAGGCCGTAAAGCTCGCCGGCCATTTGGCTGCCGATGGCGGCGGCGCCCAGCAGGGCTTCATCCGCGGCGCGCTGTGCGGCTGCGGCGGTGGATGGTGTGGCCACGAGGGCGGCGTTCGGGTAGTGCTGCAGCAGCCATTCGCGGCACTGACCCAGCGCTTGCGGGTGGGAATAGATGGTGCGGATGTCGGTAGCCTCAGCATTGCTCATGAGGCAGTTCTGTACAGGCTGGTGCACCTGAGCGCAGATGCGAAGCCCCATGGCACCGAGAAGGTCCAGAGCTTGAGATACCTTGCCGTCCGTGCTGTTCTCAACGGGGACAATGCCGTAGTCCACCTCCTTGCGGTCCACGGCGTGGAAGATGTGATTGAAGGAGGGGAAGGGCACCAGCTCTACGCTGTCGCCAAAGCGGGCTTGTGCCGCCTGGTGGCTCCATGTGCCTTCCGGGCCGAGGTAGCCCACCTTCATGCCGCCTTCCAGCGCAAAGCTCATGCTCACAATCTGGCGGTAGACGCTCTGCAGGCCTTTCTCCGGGAGTACGCCGGCATTGTTCGCCATCAGTTTGGCGAAGAGCTTGCTCTCGCGCTCCGGTACGAAGATGTGAGAGTTGCTCCCCTTTTTGATTTCGCCTACGCTGTGCACGCACTGCATGCGCTGCTTCAGCAGCTCCACAATCTGGGCGTCCAGGCGGTCAATCTCTTGTCTCAGCTCGTCTAAGGTCATAACTTGCCGCGCATTCTACCACATTGACACCTCTCCTGCAATGCAAAATTCAGCCCGCATGTTTTTTCATTACGCGCGCGGGGCGTGAAGTGGTGCTCATGTTGATTGCCGTATGTATCAATATAAAAAATCGAAAAAATCAAAAAGCGTATTAGGAAAAGACGGAAAAATATATATGAGAATACGCTTGCTAAAAATTATAAAAACATATTATATATAGCGATGCTAAGAAACAATAAAACGCAGAATAAACAAATGATGAAAATATAAGAGATAAGCTCAAAGTAATCTTTTTATTATCCGTCGGCCTCCATCGGCAGAGCAGGTGACTTTGTGTGACCTCTTCAAAAAGTTTTAATTACCGAAAAGCCGTAGGGAAAAGTAGGAAAAAGCGCTCTTGAAATTTTGGAGACCAGTTTTTGAGCAAAGGTAGGGTGAGATGGTCAGATTTTTAAGAAAAGTTGATATTTATATTCCTGTAAACGTACAGGAATATAACGAAGAAATTTAAGTTTTCCTTACCATCTGGTAACGGAATCAAAAATCTCAGAAGGTGCCGATTTTGGACAAAAAACTGAATTTTTGGGGGATTTTAGGTCTTGAAGCTCAGAAAAATGAGATTTTTGGAGCTTGTGATGGTAGTAAAACGGATTTACCTGCTGAGAACTTGATTTCAAACGCGCCAAAAAGAGCGCGAAGGGGCGTCGCCGACAGAGGTGGGAATGAGAAAAAATACGGAAAAATGCTTGAAAATAGGCGTTTTTTAGCGAAAAATAGCCAATAATAGTAAAGAAGACTTTATAGCCAAGTAAAATTAAATAAATGCTGAGAAATGCAAAGTATTTATTGTCAGAGTGTAGTGGTTTTGTGAGATGATGGGGTGTGATTTTCGGCTGTGGGCGGGCCGAATTGTCTTGAAAAATGGGAAAAAGTGGTGAAAACGGGGGCAGAAGTAAGGCGTGGGCGGCTGAAAGTATTTACAAACGGCGTCACAAATGTTATAACAGAGCATATGAAACGGGCTGTTCGCATGGCAATAATGTCGGCCGTGGCACTTTTTCTGAGTGCCTGCGGGGTACAAATTCAGATGACAACAATCCGCCCGGCTGAGGTAGATCTTGGCCGAGGGGCGACATTGAGTGTGCATAGCCACGGTGAAGGTCGCTATGGTGCGCGACTGGCGGAAGCCTTCCGCTTGGAAATTGGCAAGCGTGGTTTTTATGCGCTCGGTCATCATGGGGACGCGAGCATCCGATTGTCCAATGTTTATGTGAGCAACCCGCCGCCTCCCCCGCACCGGCATCGTGATGGTAATCGTAAAGACGAGCGCCGAAGTGCACCCACTCCGAGACTGCATGCCGTGGTGACAGTGAATCGCCATGGTTATCAGCTGTACCGCCGAGATTACTCCGAGAGTGTGTATGTGGATTCCCATGGACACATGGAGATACTTGATGCCTGTGAAGAGTTCGCGGAAGAAATCATGGATGACCTGACTCCCCGTACTGTGCGCTACAGTGAATATGTGAAACCGGATGAAACTAACCCTGCGCTGGAGCAGGCGGCCCGTGCATGCGCCGCCGGGAATTGGGCGCATGGTCGAGCTCTGGCTCGGAGTGCGCTGAGTGTAAATCCCAGTTGTGCCGAGGCTTTTTACCTGCTCGGACTCATCGCCCGTAATGAGGGTGATTATGAGGAGTCTGATAACTGTTTTGCCCAGGCCTACTCTTTGGCACCCATCAGCAAGTATTCCTCTGCCCGGAATGATAATGCCCGCCTGAGACATGACGAGGCTCGCGCTTATCAGCAGATGAACCGCTGAAGCCGCGATGATGAGTTTCTGAATCGCCCGAAAATTATCCGGGAAAAAGTTCAGCCCTTCGCGTGTCATAACGCGCGCGAGGCTTGCTTTTTTTTGTAATCCGTGTAAAATAGGCATTCCTAAAACATCAACCCATAACTAGCAATGAGCGACAAAGTATTATTCTTCGACACCACCCTGCGAGATGGTGAGCAGTGCCCCGGAGCTTCCATGAATCTCCGCCAGAAGCTGGAGGTAGCACGTCAGCTCGAGAAGCTAGGTGTGGATGTGATTGAAGCCGGCTTCCCCTGTATTTCTGACGGCGACTTCGAGTCCGTGCATACGATTGCACGCACGGTGAAGAAGTGCCGCATTGCCGGCTTGGCCCGCTGCGTGGAAAATGACATTCGTCAGGCTGCTGCTGCTGTGGCACCTGCTGGTGATAGAGCACGCATTCACGTCTTCTTGGCTACGAGCCCGCTGCACCGCGAGTTCAAGCTGAAGAAGAGCAAGGAAGAAATTTTGGAGATGGCCGTGGCCGGTGTGAAGCTGGCCAAGAGCTTGGTGAATGATGTGGAGTTCTCCGCTGAGGACGCCAGCCGCACCGAGCATGATTATCTGGCTCAGGTGGTGGAGGCAGTTATTGCTGCCGGTGCCACTACCGTGAACATTCCTGATACCGTGGGCTTCACTACGCCTTCTGAGTACTATACCATCATTAAGTACCTGAAGGATAATGTGAAGAATATTGATGATGCTGTCATCTCCGTGCACTGCCACAATGATATCGGCATGGCTGTGGCTAACTCACTTGCCGCCGTGCAGGCCGGTGCCCGTCAGGTGGAAGGCACCATCAACGGCATTGGCGAGCGTGCCGGTAACACCGCCATCGAAGAGGTGGCCATGGCGCTCTCTACGCGTCCCGAGCCCTTCGGCTTTGAAAGCGGTAGCAAGCCTCACAACCTGAACACCCGCGAAATCGTTAAGACCAGCCGCGTGGTGGCTCGCATGAGTGGTATGCTCGTGCAGCGTTCCAAGGCTATTGTGGGTGAGAATGCCTTTGCTCACAGCTCCGGCATTCACCAGCATGGTATTCTGGCTAAGCGCGAAACGTACGAAATCATCGACCCGGTGGAGGTGGGTTGGGGTGAAACGGAGCTTCCGCTTACGAAGCACTCCGGCCGCGCTGCTGTGAAGGCACGTTTGGAGAAGCTCGGTCACACGCTTTCCAATGATGAGCTTACGGCTGTCTTTGAACGCTTCAAGAAGGTGGGCGACAGCAAGAAGTTCGTGTATGATGACGACCTTTCTTCCCTGGTGGATGACTCCCTCGACACGACCAACGGCGTGTGGAAGATGGCTCACATTCAGTTCATTGGCGGTGATTCTGCTCGTCCTACAGCCACCGTCACCCTCGTGAAGGATGATGAGGAGTTCACTGACTGCGCCATCGGTAACGGCCCGGTGAACGCCTGCTTTAAGGCTATCGACCGCATCACTCAGACACACGGCGAGCTTGTGGATTACAATGTGCGCGCTACCTCCGTGGGTCAGGATGCTCTGGGTGAGGTGAGTGTGAAGGTGCAGTTTGGTGATTGCGAGGAGACGAAACCCATCTCCGGCAAGGGCGCTGCGACGGACGTTATTGAGGCTTCCGCCCGCGCTTACCTGAATGCGGTGAACCGTAATCTTACCTTTAACGCGCTGGGAATCAGCGGGAACTGATGTCGCCTGTCAAAATCATCGTAGGTCTGGGGAATCCCGGCCGTGAGTACGCGGAAACCCGCCATAATGTGGGTTTCATGGTGCTGGATTTGCTTGCTGCTCACTTTGGTGCTGAGTGGAAAGTGGATAAAGCCCGTAAGGCGGAACTGGCAGCCGGTCCCGGCGTTCTGTTGGTGAAACCGCAGACGTACATGAACTCCTCCGGTGAGAGCGTGGGCCCGCTCATGCGCTACTACAAGTGGGAGCCGGAGCAGGTGTTCGTGATTTATGATGATATATCATTCCCTGTGGGAGCCTTGCGGCTGCGCGCCGGTGGTTCCGCAGGTGGGCATAATGGCATGAAGAGCCTCATTGCTCACCTTGGTACTGAGAAGTTCCCCCGCCTCCGTGTGGGTATCTCGGCACCGGGGTGCAAGCAGATGGTGAGCCATGTGCTCGGCAAGTTTGCGCCGGATGAGCGCCCCCTTCTTCAGGAGGCGCTCACCCGTGCTGCTGCTGCCACGCTGATGACTCTTACGCAAGGCTTTGATGCTGCAGCTAATCAGTTCAACGTCAAGAAGGAAAAGAAGAAGAAAGAGAAGCCCACACCCGCTGAAAATGCTGAGCAGGCGGCGGATAATCCGGCACCCGAGGAGGCTTCTTCCTCCCCCTCTGCTGAGGCTTGATAGCTTGTTGACCGGGCTTGCCTGTGCAGAAATGCGCGGCGGTGGCACATTTGTGGCTTGATATGGGGAAGGTTAGAGAGTAAGATACGTGCCATGAGTTCAAAAGTGAGTGATGAGCAGCTGGAAATGGTGCGCCGCTGGGCAAGCTATGGCGTGGACCTGAATGGCATTCAGAAGAATTTGGCTGCTGAGTGCGGCGTGCACATGACCTATATGGAGGTGCGCTTTTTGCTGCTGGATCACGGCATTGAGATAGCCCGCCCTCAGCCGAAGCCCGCTGAGGCTCCTGCTCCGGAAAAGCCTGCACAGCCCGCTGAAGCCCCCGCTGAGGCGCCTGCCGCCGCTGGTCCCACAGCTGCCGTGAAACCCACTGTAACACTGGATGAGCTTCAGCTGCCCGGCACGCTGCTTTCCGGTAAGTGCAGTTTCCCGAGTGGTACGAATGGCTCTTGGCAGATTGATACCATGGGCCGCTTTGGTTGGACGGAGCTCAATGGTACTCCCACTCCGGTGGAGCTTCAGGCCTTCGAGTTTGAGCTGCGCCAGATTCTGAGCCGAATGTAATCCGGCAGGGTGGCCTGCGGATGGCAGATAAAGCTTGACCTTACGGCTGCAAAACGGTACAATGGCAGGGATGAAGAATACCCTGCTGATGAGTGCCTTTGCAGCCGCTTGTATGTGTGCGTATGCGATTGAACCGCAAGGCGGTGAGGTTGGTCTGCTGGCCAAGCCGGACAATGCGGTGATACGAGCGCTTGCTGCCGCGGAAAACTTTCCCACAGCCGGGTGGTATGATGGAATGTACCACTCGCTCTGGGCGGAGAAGCGTAGTGTGCCCGCGGCGGATGTGGCGCAGATTTATTATGCCCTGGCTGATACAGCGCCTGAAGGCTCTGAGTGGATGGGCTGTGTTAGGGATTGGACCACAGATGCGGCGGGAGATGTCCTGCTGTTTTATGTGGACGGCATGGGGAATTGGGTGAGCGGGTATTTTGTGGTTTATCACCGGAATAGCAAGGGAGAATTTGAGTATACTTGCACCGTGCATACCGGGTCAGAAATTGGAAAATGGGCGCCGGAAGTGCAGTTCTCCGCCACCGGATTTACGCTCACTTACGTGAATGATGAGGATATTCCCGCGGTGCAGCATGCCTTTGATTATCATCGTCCTGAGCCATTTTTCGTGCGGGCTCCGGATTTTAATGTGGGTATCAGTAGGGCGAATGGGCGTGGTGAGCGAATAGCCCAGAATGCCCTCACGGAGAATGATTCCGTATGCCTCTTTAAGATATGCCGCGGGGCGCGGAGCTACTACCTGCGCGGCGAGGATGGTGAGCCTTATTACCTGCCGGAGCGCGTGCAGATGTCTACGCTGCGCTGGTTATCAGATGACCGCTTTAGGGTTACATCTTTGGAAGGCAAGCGCTCCTACATTTGGCAGTTGCTGCCGGGGAACATGATTCGCCCCGCCTTTTGATGCTTCATCTCCGGGAATGTGAAGAGACCTGAATGATTGCTCATTCAGGCCTCTTCGCGTATGTGGCAGCTGCTCAGTTGAGCGCTGCGTGTGTTTTACAGAATGTTGGAAGGCAGCTTAGCGCTGGCAGCGGGGCTCGGCTCCACCGGTACCAGAGTCGGTATCGGCATGGGGTCTGCAGCGGGAGCGGGGGCCGGAGCGGGAGCCGGTGCAGGGGCTGCAGCGGAAGCCGGAGCTGCGGAAGCAGCCGGGGCGGGGGCGGCAGCGGGTGCCGGGGCAGCAGGAGCGCTGGGACGAGACGGCTCCGGAGAGGTGTAATATACCTCGCCGTCCAGAGAAGCGCGGTAACGGCCACCGGGAAGAATGGTGATGCCGATGGTGCGGCCTGCATAGTTTGCGGGCGGGTCTACCTTGTAGCGGCGAAGCTCAGGGGCATTGGGCTTATCGGGGTCACGGATAACCACGGTAAGGCGACCGCTGATAGGGCGAGCCTCAGAGGGAGGCGTGCTCAGGTTGGCACCGGCAAACATATAACCAACGGGGAAGACGTTGTCAGAATCGTCAAACACCTCTACGAACAGACGACCGGTGGTGCCGTTCGTCAGCTGGAGTGCGTAATTAGCACCACCGCCAACAGCTGTGGGTTGCGGCGTGGTGGGGCCAGCGGGAATGCCGGCTACTGCACCCATGCCGGGCTGGGTCTGACCCATGGAGGAATAGCCGGGGGCGGGAGCCACCTGCTCTGTATAAGCCGGCTGGGCAGGATGCTGGAAGGCCATGGCCTGACCTGTCAGCGGATCTGTATAAGTAGTAGCTGTAGGCTGGAGGTAGCCATGCGGAGTGGTATACGCTGTGGGCTGAGCGTAAGCGGGGGCAGAGACATGAGGCTGTGCTGTGGGCACAGTTGTGTACTGGCCGTACGGGTTAGCAGGCTGGGCCTGAGGGTACGCTGTAGCGGGCGGGCTGCTGAGGCCCGGGTAATGCATGGGAGCGCAGGCAGATAAAAGGAGAGCGGCGCCTGCGGCGAGTATAATGGAGCTCTTCATGCGGCGAAGTCTACCACAGTTTGTGTCATAATGCAAGTGTTTATTGCCATTTAACTGTAAAAAAATGATAATTATCCGCTTTATGGCTTATATTTTGCTTGTCAAGTCGCGATTTAGGGTGTAGAATGGGGCGTCCTCTTATAGTCGATTGATTCGGCGAGTGGGGCATTTAATCCGTATATCACGTCATATAGATATGAAAGAACTCAAAGGTGCATGCATCATCGGCCAGTCCGGCGGTCCTACCGCTGTGATTAACGCCAGCGTACTCGGCGCTGTGCAGACCGCTCTCAATTCTCCCCAGATTACCCGCGTGCTGGGTGCCGCTCACGGTATCACAGGTGTGCTTAATCAGCAGCTTTACGATATGGGTATGGAAGACCCCGCAGAGCTTGAGCTGCTCAAGTTCACGCCCTCCTCTGCTCTGGGTACCTGCCGCTACAAGATGAAGGATCCGGATGTGGATCCCACCGACTACGAGAAGATTCTCGAGACCTTCAAGAAGTTCGACGTGCGCTACTTCTTCTACAACGGTGGTAACGACTCCATGGACACCTGCAACAAGATTTCCAAGTTCATGCAGAAGTCCGGTTACGAGTGCCGCGTGATGGGCATTCCCAAGACCATCGATAACGACCTGTTCGGTACTGACCACTGCCCCGGTTTCGCTTCCGCTGCTAAGTACATCGCCACTTCCTGCATGGAGGTGCAGCACGACGCTTCCTGCTACGACACCGGCATG
>CALABM010000097.1 GCA_937885815.1 uncultured Verrucomicrobiales bacterium
CGTCCCGGAACCGACAACGGCCACGCTGAGCCTCTTGGCTCTCGCCGCCCTCGCCGCTCGCCGTCGCAGAAAGTAAGCTCTGGAACCTAGTTCTACTCGCACCGCTCGCGCTTACACAGTGTGAGCGGTGCTTTGTTTTTCTAGCGTGCTTAGAACCTCCTTGCAAAAAAAGTGCTGCAGGCTGAACAGAGCCTGCAGCATAGAGAAAATCAGTTCTCGGGAGAAAGGATTTACTCCACGATACCGATGAACTTCAGGAATGCGTCCGGGTCCGGGTCATGGCCGGTGAAATCACGGTAGGCCTCCAGAGCGGGCTTGCTGCCGCCCACGGAAAGAATGGCGCGGCGGAACTCGCCAGCCGGCTCAGGATTCAGAATACCCGCGGCCTGGAAGTGGCGGAAAGCGTCCGCAGCCAGCACATCAGCCCACTGGTAAGAGTAGTAACCGGCGGCGTAAGCGCCCGTGAAGCAGTGAGACAGGCGGCGCATGTATGACGGCTCAGGCACGCCGGAAGGCATCTGCCAAGGAGCGAGGAGAGCTGAGGAGGCCGCATCCAAATCCTTACCGGCGAAGAGGCTGGCGTAGTTCATGTGCATCTCGAGGTCCAGCTTAGCAAGGCAGAACTGACGCATGGCCTGAGTGGCGGGCATAAAGTGGCGGCTGGCCTGTAAGCGCTCCATGAGGGAGGCCGGCATGGGCTCGCCGGTCTGATGGTGGCGAGCGAAAAGCCAGAGGGACTCCGGCTCCCAAGTCCAGTTCTCATTAATAATGCTGGGCAGCTCGATGAAGTCCCATGCGATGTTGGAGCTCCAGTGCGCGGCGAGCTCTGTATCCATGAAGATGGCATGAATCATGTGGCCGAACTCATGGAACAGCGTCTGCACGTCCATGTGGCTGAAGAGAGCGGGCGCATCACCCACGGGGCGGGTGAGGTTCGCGGTGATAGCGCCAAGGTGCGGAGCATGAGGAGCTCCATTCACACCGGGCTCACCGGCACGCATAGGAGCCATCCAAGCACCGGCACGCTTACCGGGGCGGGGATAGAGGTCCAGATAGAAGGAACCGAGATGCGCGCCATTGCGATTATCCGTCACCGTGAAGAAACGCACCTCCGGGTGCCACACCTCCACGCTGCCTTCAGGGCAAGCCTCACCGGGCTGCAGGCAGACCGTAGGAAGCTCAGCGATGGTGATGTTATACAGGCCGGAGTAAATACCGAACATGCCCTTAAGCACATTCTCGCAGGAGAGGTAGGGGCGGACGCTCTCGGGGTCAAAGTCACACTGCTGAAGGGTGAGCTCGTTCAGATAATAGCGGAAGTTCCAAGGAGCAATAGTGGTAAGCTGACGTCCCTCACACTCTGAAGCGTAAGCCAAAAGCTCTTCGCACTCGGTCTGATAAGCAGGCCTGAGGCGCTCCATCATACCATCCACAAAGCCCAAGGCCCCGGCACCATTCACCACCATGCGGTTCTTGGTGCGGTAATCCGCATAGGTGGCAAAGCCCAGCAGCTTAGCCAGCTCACTGCGCAGCTCCATCACACGGGCTACGATGGGCGCATTATCATACGGAGCATCACGGCCAATGGTGGCCTGCCCTTCCCAGCAAAGGCGGCGTGTAGCCTCCACGGAGCAATCACGCAGCACGGCGGAAGCGCTACCGGCCTTCAGGGTGATGCGCCAGGCGGGAGCCTCAGCAGAGCCATGGCCATGAGCGGCAGCGTCCGCTGCGGCAAGCTCCATCCAGTTGGCGCTCATGCCGTGCAGCTGAGCGATATCCGTGATAATGAGCTCCCAGTTATTCGTGGAATCCAGCACATTCTTGCCGAACTGAAGAGTGAGGACGGAAAGCTCCTGCTCGATTTCAGCCTTGCGGGCCTTCTGCTCAGGGGAAAGCTCTGCGCCGTTATCTCGGAAGGAATCCAGCGTCTGCTCCATGAAAAGGCGCTTCTGGGCGCTGAGATTCGCCACCCAAGGCTGCTGAGCCGCCGTGGAGAGCACCTCCCAGATGCTGGCGTCAGAGGAAATGGCAGAGTAAAAAGCATTCATCTCCGGCAGCAGAGAGGCCTGAACCTCACGCACTTCAGGAGTGTCCATCGTGGAAGCACGCATGCGCAGGTAATCCACCACCTTCTCCAGCTCACGTGTGGAATAAGCCAGTGCGAGGAAGGTATTCTCAAAGGTCATTTCCTCAGGCTTAAGATTGCGGATAGCCTCCAAACGCGCATTAGCTATCTGCAGGGCAGCGGGAGCGTCCACCAGAGCCTGTTCCGCCGTGAGGCGAGACCAAGCCGGGTACGGCATATCTTCAAAATAAGGGTGTTCGGCCTGTGCTACCACGGTCTCGGCCGGGGCAGCCTGCACAGTCCGCGTCATGCTCATACCCGTCAGGGTGCAGAGCGACAAGAGCAGCAGTATTCTGATTTTCATAAGTCTGTACAGCGCTCGCTCAGTCCAGAGCATAGCGCGCGGCAGCCGCAGCCATGAAGACTGCTGTCTCAACCCGCAGAATGATGGGACCCAGCCCGGTGGGCGTGTAGCCGGCTTGCTCAGCCGCCTCATACTCCGCCGGTGAGAAATCCCCCTCAGGGCCGATAAGCAGCACACAGCCACGCGCGCCGGCAGCACGCCCCTCCTCCAGCACCTGCCTCAGCGGGCGGGCATGGGGTACAATGGCACACTGCACTTTCAGCACGGGCTGGTCGCTGCGCTGCAGAAAAAGCTTGTAGGACTGCGGGTCTTCCACGACCGGCAGGGTATTCACGCCACATTGCTTGCAGGCCTCCAGCGCCGTGCGGCGCCATTTATCAGCCTTAGCAGAAGCATCTTTACCACTCAGGCGCACAATGGTACGCTCCGAGATGAGGGGGATGATGCGGCTCACCCCGAGTTCCACCGCCTTCTGGACGATGAGGTCCATGTTATTCCCCTTGGGCACAGCCAGCGCCAAGGTGATATCCGCCACGGGGGGCATGGGCGGCAGCAGCTCCTGCACTTCCACAGTCATGCTGCTGCCATGCCCTGACAGCACCCGCACCCGAGCTGCCTGACCACAGCCGTCAAAAAGCTCACATTCATCACCGGCGCGCAGGCGCATCACACGCAGCGCATGGTGCGCTTCCTCGCCCTCAATCACGAGCGGAGAAGCGCTGAAGTCAGCTTTCGGCAGGTAGCAGCGGTGCATAATGGCGTGAGGGGGAAGAATTACTTCATATATTTCTCAGCCCGCTTGCGGAACTCGCAGACCTCAGGCTGGTTTTCATCCTTCAGCGTTTCGCAGAAAGCCTCAAGAGCCTTCAACTGCTTGGAGCCGAGGCCGGAGGGAGTTTCCACCACAATACCGACCATGAGATCACCGCGAACATTGCCACGCAGTGAGGGCATACCCTTGCCGGGCACGCGGAGAACGGTGCCACCCATCGTACCGGCGGCCAGTTTCAGCTTGGTGGGGCCATCCAGCGTGGGAACAGTGATAGTGCCGCCACGGGTAGCATCCAGCAGAGAAACCGGCATCGTCACGTGCAGGTTCAAGCCTTCACGCACGAAAATCTCATGAGGCTTCACCTCCAAGAACACGTACAAATCACCCGTCTCGCCGCCATGCAGACCGGCATCACCATTGCCCGAGGAGCGGATTTTTGTGCCGGTATCCACACCGGCAGGCACGCGCAGCGTAATCTTCACATCCTTCTGCACACGGCCTTCACCGCGGCAGGCGGAGCAAGGATTCGTCACCGTCTGGCCTGCGCCATGGCAGGTGGGGCAAGTGCTCTGCTGCACAAAGAAGCCACTCTGGCGAGTAATCACACCCGTACCATGGCAGGTAGCGCAGGTCTTAAACCCGGCGCGGCCATCCTTGGAGCCTGTGGCATCGCAGGCATTGCAGGGTACCATGCGGTCAATTTCAATAGTCTTCTCACAGCCATGAGCAGCTTCCTCCAGCGTGATGCTGAGGTCAAAGCGCAAATCTGAGCCGGGCTGGCGTGGGTCCACCTGACGACGATGACCGCCGCCAAAGCCACCGAAACCACCCATACCACCGAAGAACTGTGCAAAGATGTCCATGGGGTCCGTGAACCCACCGAAGCCACCGGCGCCACCGGCGCCACCCATACCGCCATTCTTGAAAGCCTCGTGGCCCATGCGGTCGTATGCGGCTCGTTTATCAGGGTCGCTGAGCACCTCGTAAGCCTCACCCACCTCCTTGAATTTCTCCTCGGCCTCCTTATCATCAGGATTGCGGTCCGGATGATACTTCATGGCAAGCTTACGGTAGGCCTTTTTGATGGTAGCATCATCAGCCCCCTTGTCTACGCCCAGCACGCTGTAAAAATCTTGTGCCATTATCGTGAAAAAACGTAAGGATTACTCAGCAGGATTCTCCGCCTCAGGAGCGGCAGCCACCACCACATTCACAGGGCGCAGCAGACGTCCTTTCAGATTATAACCACGGCGCAAGATGCGGATGATGGTACCCTCCGGCTTATCGGAAGGCTCGCTCTGAATGGCCTCATGGATGTTATGGTCAAACATCTGCCCCACCTCCGTGGGAATGGGCTCCACCCCCTGAGAGGCAAGGAAATCCCCCAGTTGCTTCTGCACCATGCTCATGCCGATGTAAATCATGGATGAGGTGTCCTGCCCGGCCATCATCATACCCATTTCAAAGTTATCCACCACAGGCAACAGCTCCTCAAGCAGGCCACGCGTGGCATAGCGAGTGAACTCCTCGCGCTCCTTCACACAACGCTTGCGGTAGTTATCATACTCAGCAGCAGTACGCAGAGCCATCTCGCGCCACTTCTGCAGCTCATCCACAGCGGCCTCAGCCTCACCCTCAGCGGATTCATCCACAGCCTCGGCATATTCCTGCCCGGGGTTTTCCGGCTTACCGCAGTCACAGGGATCATCACAGGGAGCTCCCTCGCACACTTCTTTTTCCAAATCTTTATCGATATCGCTCATGCCCTCATTATACCGCACGCGCGTGACGTGTCAACCCCCGCGCGTGGCATGCAAAAACAAGCCACCTCCCCTGCAACTCGCTGATATATCATGATGTTCCCTCCCGGCATGTACGGCAACACACCAAGCAGGAACGCAAATGGAACCGAGCTCAGCTGATAACAGCGGCTTAATCCTCATCAAGCGGGTCGCGGCGGCCAACTGTATCAAATAGCGGGCGGTAGGAAGGCAGCTTCCAGTTGTGATGCACAGCGGCCATTCGCACAAAGAATACCGCCGCCACACCAAGAATAAATGACATTGAATATGAACACCCAAGAGCCATTAAAACCAAGAACAAGGCACTACCGGCAAAGGAGGCTGTGGCATACAATTCACCGGGGCGGAACACATACGGCACGTTACCGGTGAGCACATCACGCAACACGCCACCGGCCACCCCCGTACACACGCCCATGCAGATGGAAACCAACCAAGGGCAACCGATACAATGCGCCTTAGCCGCTCCCAGCAGAGTGAAGAATGCCATAGCAAAAGCGTCCGCCACGCGGATGGTACCCACGGGCGGTGCTATAAAACGAGTCACGAAAAACACCAGCAGGCTAGTGCCCACGGCGCAGTACAGGAACACCACATCACTCGGGTTCACCCAGAATACCGTGACGGGTGAGCCATCCGGGCGAGTGAGCCCACTGAGTAGCATATCTCGCACTGTACCACCGCCCAAAGAGGCAATAGTACCGCAGGCAATAATGCCGAAGAGGTCCATACGGACGCGGCTGGAGGCGGATGCGCCGGCAAGCGCACCCACCACGGAGCCGAAAATGGAGCAGAGATAGAAAAGCCAGTGCTGGTCAAAAGACTGCACCTCATGCAGATTTTCCACAATAGCCATGGGTACCATAACGGCTTTTCCTTTCTCTCAAATTATCTCACGGCACGTGCTAAGAACCATACAGCCAATGCCACCAGAAGGAAGGGCCAAGCAACGCTCAGCACCCCCAGTAGCAGCACCACCAGCACGACAATGACGGATATTATCAGGATAATCTGCGACACGGACAGATGGCGAGTCAGCAGGCGCCAGAGGCTGGGGTTCGCCTCCTCTTCCTCCTCCTCGCGCAGATTCACAGCCCCCAAGGGGCGCCAGGTTTCGGAATCATCCCGGCGCACCCAGGTTTTGTTATCTATCTGCCCAGCAGCGCGCAGCTGCACCAGCTCGTTCCCGGAAACAGGACCGACTTTTTCCTCACCCGTATCGTAAAAATACTTACGAGCCATCAGCTTACAGTGGTGAATTAGCCATGAATGGCACGCCCGTCGGCAGCCAGCACAGCTTCGTGAATAGCCTCAGAGAGCGTGGGATGAGCATAAATCATTGCATTCATATCCTCCTCCGTCAGCTCACTGTTCATGGCAAGCTCAGGCTGGGTAATCATCTCAGTGGCGGTATCGCCCATGATGTGAGCCCCCAGCAGCTCGCCGTTTTCCTTACCGAAGATAAGCTTCACAAAGCCCTCGGTCTCACCCGTGGCCACCGCCTTACCGATGCCCAGGAAGGGGAACTTGCCCACTTTGTACTCCACGCCGGCCTCCTTAAGCTCGCGCTCACGCTTGCCCACGCTGGCCACCTGCGGGTGGCAGTAGGTGCAACCGGGCACATTGACGGGGTGCTTGGGCTTGTAATCAGCATCAAACATACCTTCCACAGCCTGCTCAGCCTCAAAGCTGGCAGTATGAGCCAGCATGATACCGCCGATGCAGTCACCCACGGCATATACACCGGAAATGCTGGTGCGGTAATCTTCATCCACCTTAATGAAGCCACGCTCCGTAAGCTCCAGACCATTAGCCTCAGGCACCACAGGCACCACACCGATGGCCACGAGGCAGACGTCCGCTGTCAGCTCCTGCTGCTTGCCATTCTTAGCAGTAATAAGCGCAGTGACGCTATCGCCATTATCTGTCAGGCTCTCCACTTTAGCGCCTGCCATGCAGGTAATACCCTGCTTCTTAAAGGAGCGCTCCATGGCGGTGCAAACATCGTTATCCTCATTCGGCAGGATGCGGGGCAGAGCCTCCACAAGCGTAACCTTGGTACCGAAGCAGTGGTACACATAGGAAAGCTCAGTACCGATAGCACCGGAGCCGATGACAATCATGCTCTCCGGGCGGCGGGACATGACGAGAGCGTCACGGCTGCCGATAATCGTCTTACCATTGAAGGGGAAAGCGGGCACCTCACGAGTGCGGGCGCCGGTGGCGATGAGGATATTAGCACCCTCGATGACGCTCACGCTACCATCAGGAGCTGTTACCTCCACCTGACCGGGAGCGGGAATGCGAGCCTCACCGATGACGTGGTCAATCTTATTCTTTTTGAAAAGGAAAGCGATACCGTTTGAAAGGCGCTCAGAAACAGCGCGGGAACGGGCGATAACGGCGGGCCAATCCACACTGAGGTCACCGCAGGAGATGCCGTATTCACCGGCATGCTTGGCCATGGTGTTGTACACCTCAGCGTTCTTCAGGAGAGCCTTTGTGGGAATGCAACCCCAGTTCAGGCAGGTACCACCCAGATTCTCCTTTTCCACACATACCACGCGCTTGCCCAGCTGAGCAGCACGTATAGCACCTACATACCCGGCGGGACCACCACCGATAACTATCAAATCGTAACTCATGGGCACATTTTACTCCATTCTGCTCCACGTGGCAACCCGAAAACCAGCCCACACCCCCGTGTCTGTGTCATGCGCGCACCCAACCTCCCTATCTCCTGAGCTAACACCATTAAAACGGATTAGACATTCCGTTTTTCACTTTTCCTTTCCGGAAGTGAGGATTTTTCCCAACCGGCACAGAACGCCCCAGACCAAGCGCGGTAAGTACAGCAGAACGCTCACCACGATATCCGGGAACTTAATAATGACGCTCACCACTATCAGGAACACAAGCAGTGACGGGATAGGATGCTCGTAAATCCATCCCCCAAGCGAGCACACATTTTCCACGAACTCGGCGGGACTGTCACTAACAGCAGCCGTGCCCGCCACCACCGTTACTGCGGCGGCCAGCCCGGCTGTCTGGGCTGTTTTCAGCACTTTCTCCAAAGCGGATGGGCTCATGCGGGAGAACTTTTCTGCCGCTTCTTCCCCGCCCTCACGAACCACGAGAATAACTGTTTTATAATCCTGCGCAGAGAGAGAATTCTTCGAAGCGCAGATGGAGATGCACTGCCCGGATTCTCGGCTCATGGAACCGAGGGCTGAGGCCACCTCAGCATCCGGACAGCGGCGCAGAGCGTCCTCTGCAATACCGCCGTGTTTCAACAGAGCCTCTGCGGCATTATCACCGAGCTGCTCCACAATCCGCACACGCCCGGGAGTGCGAGCCAAGGTCACGAGGGATTCCTCGCCATACTGTCGCACCAGCCTTGCCACCACGGGGGATTTCTCCGCGGCCTCACTCACGAGGCTCCTTGTTGCTGAGGCCCCTGCCCTCGCGATTCGCTTAAACAAAAACTCCAGCGCCTCAGACGCCACAGCCGCCTGAGCCGTATATCCACTCATTGCTACCAGCAGCAGCAAAAGTAACAGCAAGTTCTTGTGTATTCTCGTATTCATATATTTATCAGTCCCACTCTTTCACGCGCCGTTCCAGTACCTCCAGCATGACTTGCTCAAAGCGCTCCCGCATTTGGCCGGCATTCTCTTCCAGCTGCGCATTCAGCTTAGCTTCCAACTCCGGCTTGGGGTCTACAATCATTTCCACCGCCCAGCTCACCACCACACCGGCCACAATAGAAATACCGAACGTAGCCCAGCTGGTGCCGGCAGAAGCTGTAATGATGCCGCCGGATATGGCCATCTTCGTGGCCAGCACAGCAGCAACTTCCCCGCCGAGGTTTGCCGCCAGCTCATACATAATCTGCCGCCACAGCTCACGGTTCATTCCCTCCGGCACGGGGATGGAATCCACATCCACCGGCGCGGCATGGCTATCCTCCCCCACCACAGGGCGCCCCAATTTCTGAGCAAGGCGGTTTTCCTCCTCCTGCCAATCAGATACCACCGCAGCAATATATTGAGCCAGCAGCCGCTGATTCTCTTCTGAATGATAAAGGGTTCTCTCCACCTGTGACTGCACCCACGCATTCACCTCCGCCTCATCACCACAGGAGGCGATAACTCGCCACTTCGCCCCCCAGTCTGTCAGTTCCTCTGCCAACTGAGGCACGCGCGCCTTCCGGGAAAGCAGCGCCTGCTCAAACTCCGCACCTCGGCGGCTCACCGCGCTTCGGCAATTCGCATAACCCTCCTTCCACACAGGCTCCACATAGATCTTCGCTCCGCTGCAGTCATACACCACATACCCTATAAGGGCCAGAACAAGCGCCGAAACAAATAGCAGAAATCCTGTATGTGCCTTGCCGGATGCCTTGTTCATATAAATGCTATGAGGTAATTATCGTCTCGCAGAGGCTACATGTTTACCCCGCTCAGGTCAAGCCTTTTTTCATAGGTGAAAATAGGCGCCAGACAAATTAGAAAAAAACTCATATTTTACATTCATTTGTTTTGAGGTTGACTTCTTCACCTTCTTACGTTAGAATTCCCCTGCGCGGGGGCGGCACCTTCTGGAAATAATGGGGGGCCATGTATATGCACCGCGCTTTTTTTATTTCTCGATTTTTCTTTTCAACGTTGACTTTTGAGATGTAGTGTGATAAAAAATGTCAGGTTCTTGCATGGGGGGCTCTCCTGTTAACTCGTAAGAATTGGTCGGCAGAAGATGCCTCTGCGCCCGACCACTTTTTGCTCTCGGCAAGCGGCGGACATACGCCCGCGGATTTTTTGTTATTTCGCTATCCTTTTAGAAAATCATCGGGACACACATGGTACAGGCTTTATCCCTTTCTGTTTCAGGTCATTTTAGGATTGCAATGCGAGGCGGCATGTGGTAAAGATAAATCATGCAACGACTGAATGATCGCGCACTGAACGAAATGCGCCCCCTCGAATTTGTGCTGGATGTAGCCCCGAATGCTACAGCCTCTGTCCTTTCCTGCTTCGGCAACACGCGCGTCATCTGCGCCGTCACCATTGAAGAAGACGTCCCGCGCTGGATGAAGGCCCAGGGCGTGCCCGGTGGCTGGCTTACCGCAGAATACGCCATGCTCCCCTACTCCACGCTGGATCGCAAGCGCCGTGACAGCACAGCCGGCAAGGTGGATGGCCGCTCCGTGGAGATTCAGCGCCTCATCGGCCGCGCCCTCCGCGCCGTCATGGATTTGGAAGCCCTCGGCCAGCGTACCGTGTGGATAGACTGTGACGTGCTGCAGGCGGACGGCGGCACACGCACCGCCTCCATCACCGGTGCAGCCGTGGCCCTCGCCATCGCCATCAATCGCATCATGGCCAAGGGTTATCTCACCGTGAACCCCATGCGCCAGCTCGTTTCCGCTGTTTCCGTTGGCAAGCTTCAGGGCACCCCCATCCTCGACCTCTGCTACGTGGAGGACAAGGACGCGGAAGTAGACATGAACGTCGTCATGACGGAACAGGGCCAGTACGTGGAAGTTCAGGGCAGCGGCGAGGAAGCCGTATTCACCGCTGAAGAAATGGCCCAGATGCTCGCCTTGGCCTCCAAGGGCATTGCGGATATCACCGCAGCTCAGAAGGAAGCCATCGCACGTGCCGACCAGCCCTCGGATGCTGACATCGCCTCCCTGCGCAACTTCTTCGCACGCTAAAACAAACTCTTTCCCGGCGCAGAGTAGTAATAAACATTATTTACTACTCTGCGTTTTTTTATTTCACCTCACCACAAAACAAAGCAGAACCCTTACGGCTTCACGCGAAGGTAAATAACATAACGCGCGTAGCGAGGGTCCTGAGAATCCGTCTCAATGATAAGGCGGTTCATGGCGCGGCGCGCGGTAGATTTCGGGGTCACGGTAACGGTGAACTCACCATCACGCGAACCGCGGCGAGGGTCATAATCAAAATCAGAGCCGGAGAGGGCAGCCTCCGTCACATTGCGCACGGGGGAGCCGGCGGGAATCGTGATACGCAGCGTCCGGGGAGTAGCGGGAGCACCCACGGACCACTGCAGGGTACGCGCGCTGAAGATGATGGCCTCCGGCATGCTGAAACGCATGGTCAGGCGCGTGGTGCGGCCATCCGCCGTGGTGGCATCAATCGTCTTTTCCACCTCTCCTGCAAAACCGGAAGTATCCACACGGGCAATGAGGCGGTTCCCTTCCGTGCGCACTGTGGTGCAATCACAGTGCGGTTTAGCACGGCGAATGGCAGAATCCGCCTGAAAAACGAGCGTCACCTCATTCTGGCCATGGTTGAGCTGCACGCGCTGCACGGGATTGATGAACCCGGCGAGGGCCGGTAAAGCCATCAGCAGAAAAAGCACGGAGCGAAGCATGGCTGGCGGGAGGGATTTAAATTACTCTTTCTCAGAGGTAGGCTCCTCTTCTTTCTCTTCCTTCTTCTCCTCAGGCTTGGGCTGGGGCATGAAGGAAGCTATGAGGAAAAGCCCTGCGGCGATGCACACACAGGAGTCCGCCACATTGAAGGAAGGCCAGTGGTAACCATCCACAAATCCTTGTGCGGGAATCCAAGGGAAGGAGAAATCCAGGAAGTCCACCACGTAACCATTGATAAGGTTCTGGAAGAAGCTGAGGGACTCCGCGCCGGGAAGGAAAAAGCCCTGAGTGAGGCGGTCCGTCATGTTACCGAGAACGCCGGTCATGATGCAGGCCCAAGCCACCTTCAGAGTACGATTATAGAAGAAATTGCGGCGGTAAAGAATAGTGAGCACCACAAGCGCCACCACCTGCACACCAAGGAACAGGAAGGGAGCCCAAGCCGTGCCATTACCCAGCCCAAAGGCCACGCCGGTGTTATGAAGGCGCACAATGTTGAAGTTCATGATGCTGCTGCCCGTGATGACGGGGGTGCTATCCATGAAGTAAGGAGTGGGCACACCATAGTTAAACACGATGTACCATTTGGATACCTGATCCAAAACGTACAGCAGGACAATGAGGATAATGAGATACAGGGTAACGCGCTTCATAACCGAAAATGTGATAATTTGTAAAGGGCCTCTCCACCTGCACCCGGCAGACAGAGAGGCCCGT
This sequence comes from uncultured Verrucomicrobiales bacterium, assembly GCA_937885815.1. Lineage (GTDB taxonomy): Bacteria > Verrucomicrobiota > Verrucomicrobiia > Verrucomicrobiales > Akkermansiaceae > Akkermansia. Next base: position 12,124 of record CALABM010000097.1, read on the forward strand.
GGAATTAAGTTTTTTTACTTGCAGATGTCAGCGCAACGCTCGCAAAGGCCATCTGCATTCACAGCGGGCTCATAGCGGCGGCAGCGCGGGCACATACCGTGGGTGGTCTTCTCAGCGGTGGCGGCCAGCTCAGCACCACGCACCACGTTCAGACCGCTGATGATGAAGAAGGTCTTGGCGAACTCGGCATCCTCCAGCAGGGCCACCACCTCGGCGGCTTCGTCCTGCGGCAGGGTGAGGGTCACCACAGCCTCATTGTTCTTATTGAAGGCCTTAGCCTTAATCTGGGCCTCGATGGCCACCTGAATGACGCTCTTGATTTGCTGCAGACGAGCGAAGGTGGCAGTATAGCCCTTATCATAGGCGGCATCAGCGGTGGGGAAGTCCTGCTCGTGCACGGAATCCGTGTGACCGGCGTGCTCCCAAGCCTCCTCAGCAGTGTACACGAGGATGGGGGCCAGCAGGCGTACCAGCACATCAAACACGCGGGAGATAGCGAACTGACGGCTCAGGCGGCGGGTGCTGCCGGCGGCATCACAGTAAAGGCTATCCTTCGTGATATCAATGTACAGGGCGGAAAGGTCATTCGTGCAGAACTGGTTGATAGCCATGAATACCTTGCGGAACTCATAAGCATCATAAGCAGCGCGCACCTCGTTGATGAGAGCATTGCTGCGCTCCAGAATCCATGCATCCAGCGCGTCAAGAGTAGCAGGCTGCTCACCGTTGTAACCCTTCAGGTTAGCCAGAAGGATGCGCAGGGTGTTGCGCAGGCGGCGGTAGGGGTCCGTAATCTGCTTGAAGAGGTCCTCACCGAAGGGCACCTCATTCTGCCAGTCCACGGAGCTTACCCACAGGCGCACAATATCTGCACCGTACTTCTCATAAAAATACTTGGCATTCGTGGGCTTGGTGTAGGTACCCTGAGCACTCTTGGAGAGCTTGGAGCGGTCCTGATTCACCACGAAGGCGTGAGTGAGCACCTTCTTGTACGGAGCGGTGCCGCGCCAGGCGCAGGAAAGCATCAGAGAGCTCTGGAACCAGCCGCGGTGCTGGTCCGTTGCCTCGAGGTACACATCACAGGGGGCGTGCAGCTCCGGGTGGCGCTCCAGTACTGCCACGTGGGAGCAGCCGGAGTCAATCCATACGTCCAGAGTATCCTTACCCTTCTTCAGGTTGGCAGGCAGGCCAAGCTTCTCGCAAAGCTGGGCATCCGTGAGCTCGAACCAGATGTTCGTGCCGTGCTCGGCCACGAGGTCAGCCACCTTGTTTACGATTTCAGCGGTAAGCACCGGCTTGTCATTCTCATCAAAGAACACAGGCAGCGGTACACCCCAAGTACGCTGGCGGGAAATGCACCAGTCCGGGCGGGCTTCCACGGTGCTGTAAATGCGGTTGCGGCCCCAAGCAGGCAGCCACTCTGTCTTGTCAATCTGCTCCAGAGCCATACCGCGCAGCTTCTCCATGCTGATGAAGAACTGCTTCACAGCGCGGAAGATGATGGGGGTCTTGGAACGCCAGCAGTGCGGGTACTGGTGAGTGAACTCCTCACGGCCCAGCAGGCGGTTACCCTCCACCAGCAGCGTGATGATATCCTCATTGCTCTTGAAGACGTGCTTGCCTACCAAGTGGGGCAGACCGCACTCAGCGGTGTAGTTACCATCATCATCCACCGGGGAAAGCACGGGCAGACCATAGGCCATACCGGCAATGTAGTCGTCCGCACCGTGACCGGGAGCGATGTGCACAGCACCCGTACCGGCATCGGTCGTCACGTAAGCGGCATTAATGATGAGGGACTCGCGATCCAGGAAGGGGTGACGGGCGGTGCGCTTCTCCAGCTCGCTGCCCTTGAAGGTGCTGAGTTCCTCCTGAAGAGTCCAGCCGGTCTTGGAAGTGAAGGTCTCGATAAGCTCGCGCACCACGATGAACTTGCGCTCAGCGCCATCCTTAGCATAGCGGCCGATGACGTAAGTGAAATCAGGGTTCAGAGCAATGGCGAGGTTGCTGGGGAGCGTCCAAGGCGTGGTGGTCCAGATGACCATTTCACAATCCTCAATGCCGTTAACGGGGCCATCCATGAGGAAGCCCACGTAAATTGCCGTGGAGGTGTCCTCCATGTACTCCACCTCAGCCTCAGCCAGAGCGGTGTGGTGAGCGTAGCTCCACTGCACGGGCTTCATGGACTGGTACACAGCGCCGCTCTCCACGAGTTTCGCAAACACGCGGAGGATATCAGCCTCGTACTTGGGCTCCATGGTGATGTACGGGTTGAACCAGTCACCGAACACGCCGAGGCGGCGGAAGGAAAGGCGCTGCTGGTCAATGTAACCCAGGGCGAACTCGGTGCAGCGGCGGCGAATCTCGGCCGGCTCCAGGCCCTGGAATTCCTTTACAACTTTAGCCTCAATCGGCAGACCGTGGCAGTCCCAGCCCGGAATGAAGGGGGCATAGTAACCGGCCATCGTCTTGCTCTTCACGATGAGGTCCTTCAGCACTTTGTTCAGACCAGTGCCCATGTGCACGTCGCCGTTAGCAAAGGGAGGGCCGTCGTGCAATATAAAGCTCGGCGCACCCTGGGCTTTGCGGCGGTTGGTAATTCGCTCGTAAAGCTTCTCATTTTCCCATTTTTCCAGACGAGCCGGCTCCTTAGTCGTGAGATCACCACGCATGGGGAACGTGGTGTCCGGCAGGAAGATGGTGTCTTTGTAGCTCTTTGTGGGTGTGCTCATACGCGCGAAAGTATATATCTCAGCGCTCCCAATGTCAACCTTATTGTGATTTTTCAAGGAGATATGGAGCAATTTATCGCTGCATCCCCCTCTATTTCACCCCTTCCCCGTTATACTCAGTCTTTCTTCACTGCAATGCGCGTTGACATTTACATGATAAATGATATACTACGGCTAGCACCCATGAACAAACAATTACATACCCGTACCGAAATCAAAGAGATTCTGGATAAGCTGGATAAAGCACAAGATGACTACCTCTTTGGCGATGACGATGCGGATTCGAGCCAAGCTCTCATCACCATGATACGCTGCGCACACAGCGGAATCCCAGAAGCCATGAGAATCTTCGGATTTTTCTTACAAGTCTGTTTTGACCGTCCTTCTGCAAGCCGCTTGTCAAACTATTACATTCACCGTGCAGCAGAGGGAGGCGATACGGAGGCAACCATGGAGCTCATTGAGCAATACTGGTGGAAAGAGCGCGGCACCGCTATGCAGTGGATAAAGCGCGCCCGCTGTGCCGGCATGTACAAGGCTCTGCATGATATGGCTATGGGCCTCGATGAAGACGATAGAGAGCTAGCGCTCCACATCTTCTCCGGCATTCCGCATCGAGGGGCCATGCACAGCCTGCTCTATGCCGAAATGCTGGCTGACACCAACCCCGAAACAGCTTGCAGACTGGCACGGCAGGCGCTCCGCAAGACACCGCAGGATAAGCAGTTTAGCACCATCTTAGCACTCTGCAACAACATCACCCCCACACTGGCAGCGGAGGGGCGAGCCATGCTGGTGAGGCTGGCAGGTAAAGGGCACACCCTTGCACAGCACAAGCTGGGCCACTGCTATTACCACGGAACAAACAACTTCGACAAAGACCTGCGCTGTGCATTCCGCTGGTGGAAACGCGCGGCCGACAATGGGCACGCGCCCAGCATGTTCGAGCTTTCCCTCATGTATGAGCACGGTGAAGGAATACGCCGTAACCGCGTAAAAGCTTTTCAATACATTAAAACCGCCGCCGAAAACGACTACCGTAAAGCTATAACCAACTTAGGATATTGTTACTACTGGGGCATCGGCACAGAGCGCAACTTCACCGAAGCGGTCGCCTGTTTCCGCCGCGCTATTGAGCTTGGGGATATAACCACCGCAGCCTATAATCTGGGCGAGCGTTATTACATGGGGCAAGGTGTGGAGAAAGATATACAGAAATCCCTGTACTTCCACCGCATGGCCGCTCGCCGAAACTACCCGGATTCCATCTGCCGCATCGCCTATATGTCCATTCACGGCGAAGGAGTGAAGGTCAATGTCGCCAAAGGCGTACACTACCTGCACCGCGCAGCTAAACTCGGCAGTGCAATGGCACTCTGCGAGCTGGGCAAGTGCTACGAATACGGCACCGGCGTACCCCAAAACCTGCAGAAAGCCATGGAGCTCTACACCCGCTCAGCCGAGCAAGGCTACCGCTATACCAAAAGAGAAAGCTCTAGGTTAAAACGCAAAATGGACAAGCTTCATCGCCAAAGCTAACCAGCTTGGCAACTAAAAGCCATCTCACAATCCCGCTGAGGAGAGGATATCCTTTATCTGCTGCCGGGGGCGCTCAGGCCAATGCTTATTAGCCACAGGGCTGGCCGGGCTGGGGTGAAGAATCGTGCCGAGGGTGAAGGAACGCTCGGGCAGCTGAGCGGCGGCGAGTTCGAGCTGCTTGAGGGCATAGCCTCCCACGCCCACGAGGCACTTGGGCTGCAGGATTTCGATGAGGCTGACAAGGTGGCGCTGGCAGGCGGCATCTATCTGCGCCACTTGCTCTTTGGGCAGCTGAGTGGGGGTGATGTTAGCACCGGTCTCACTCATCCAGATGAGCGGACAATAGTTCGCCACGTACGCATGTTTAAAAAACTCATCTGCAGTGCCGTACATCTCCTCAAAAAGCCCCCACAGGCGGCGTCCACTCACCTCAGAACGCGGGCAGTTGAAGCCCTGCACCGGGCGCTTAGGATGAGTGGCAGGCGGCTGCCCCACCGGGGCGGTAATACCCATCCACAGAGTCACCGCCGCAATCTCACCGAAGGGTACACCCGTCTGCGCCATACCGAAGGGCCCGGGATTCATGCCGAGGTACAGAACATCCTTCGGGCCATCAGCAAAGCGGCGAATGTAGGCCTCATGCCCTGCCCAAGCATACGTGAGCGGGTTGTAAGTATAAGCCACGGGGGCAGAAAACGAGAGAGCCTCCATCTCCTGACAAAGCCGACGAGCGGCAGCGATGACCTGTTCTGTGTGCATGACATGAGTTTAGCACAATGCGGCCCGTGTGGCAACAATTATCGCTTGATATCAGTTGACGGATACGCTACAATGGCGCGCGTGAAAGTCATCGCCATAGCCAACCAAAAGGGTGGTGTGGGCAAAACCACCACCGCCGTAAACCTCTCAGCTGCACTTGCCAAGCGCGGCCGCAGGGTACTGCTCATTGATGTGGACTCGCAGGCAAATGCCTCCTCCGCTCTCGGCGTGGAAGCCACCAGCGAACAGAGCATTTATCAGGCGCTCATCGGTAACAGGCTCATGGAAGACCTCATCATGCCCGCCAACCGCAGGAACCTTTCCATCATCCCCGCTCACATGGACCTCTCCGGCGTGGAGGTGGAGCTCACTCAGAATGGCACGCACATCACCTGCATGCGTGATGCCATGGAAGGCCTGCGCTGCAGCAACTATTACGATTATGTATTTCTGGACACGCCGCCTTCACTGGGCGTGCTGATGACTTCCTCCCTGTGCGCCTGTGATGAAGTGCTCACTCCCATGCAGTGTGAGTTCCTCAGCTTGGATGGTCTTTCCAAGATTCTCTACGTGGTGGAGCAGATTCGCGAAAGCGGTGCCAATCCGAACCTGAAGCACGAGGGCGTGATCATGACGATGTACAGCAACACGAACCTCGCCAATCAGGTTATCGCTCAGGTGAAGGACGTGCTGCCGAACAAGATGTACAACACCGTCATCCCCCGCTCCGTCCGTGTGGCTGAGGCCCCCAGCTTCGGCAAGACTATCATTGAGCATGACCCCTACGGTCAGGCCTCTCTGGCTTACCAGAACGCCGCTAAGGAGTTCCTGAACCGCCACCGTTAACCCTCCCCTGCCCGCACCATGCTCCGCTGGCTCTTTCCCATCACCTGCGAGCTGTGCGGAGAGGAAGCGGAGCGCAGCCTGTGCCCGGATTGCTTGGCCTCCTTGCAGCGCATTCCGCGTCCCATCTGCCTGTATTGCGGCAGCCCGGTGTACGGCACAACGCCTCTGGCAGATTGCTGCCCGGCATGCAAGAGCCTGCCGCGCCCGTTTGACTTTGCCCGCGCGCCGCTCCTGAACTCGGAGCAAAACATGGAGCTCATCTACCGCCTGAAATACCACCGCGCGCCCTACATCGCAGCTGCTCTCGCCCCGGCCATGGCAGAGACTTGGGAACAAACAGCCGAGGCCAAGGACTTCAGCAAGGCCGTCATCGTGCCCGTACCCATCACCCCCGAACGGCAGGTAAAGCGTGGGTACAATCAGGCAGCGCTTCTCGCACGCGCTCTCGGCAAGCTCCTGCGCCGCCCTGTGGTGAACGCCCTCATCCGCCACACCACTGAGCTGGATAGCCAAACCCGCCTCACCGCCGCCCGCCGCCGGAAGAATGCCACACAGTCCTTCAGCGCCTTGCCTGCTTTCCTCACAGGCCGCCGCAAACTCACCTCACACGTCATCCTCGTGGATGACGTGTTCACCACCGGCTCCACTGCCCGGGCCTGCAGTAAGGCCCTCAAAAGCATCCCGGGAGTAGAGAATGTCGCCGTGCTCACCCTCGTGCACGTGCACAATGATTGAAGAAAAAACCGCGTGCAATCTTTCCAACATTTCCGGCAAAAAAATCATTGACACCGCGTAGGTGATTTGCTAGAAAATACAGCATGTATAAAGCTATTCTTCTTTTACTTGCCGGGGCAGCTGTGGCTGCCGAGGTAAAGCCACTTCCGGCTCCGGTTCTCACCGGAGGCATGCCCCTCATGGAAGCCATTAACGCCCGCCAATCCGGCCGCCGTTACAACCCTGAACACAAGGTGGATGACCAAACTCTCAGCGAAATTCTCTGGGTGGCCTGGGGTGTGAACTCTCACGGCAAACGCACCATCCCCACCGCCCGCAACCTCCAGAACATGGGCCTCTACGTCATCTCCCCTGAGGGCTGCTGGCGCTACAATGCTCAGGATAATTGCTTGGAAAAAGTAAGTGATGAAAACCTCATTCCCCTCTGTGAGCAGCAGGCTTTCGTGAAGAATGCTCCTCTTCACTTAATCTATACGGCCGTGGATGACCGCTGGGGGCGCTCCCACGTGGGCTCCGCATATCAGAACGTCTACCTGTACGCCACCTCCAAAGGCATGAATACTGTGGTGCGCGGCATGATTGACACCGCCGCCCTCACTGCCGCCCTTCCCCTGCCGGAAGGTCAGGTCGTCATCGCTCACCAGACCATCGGTTACGCTGAGTAACACCTTTTCTTCCTATAATCTCACCAAAACGCATACGATAAAAAGCGGGCGGAACTTTCATCAGTTCCGCCCGCTTTTTGAATTGGAGCTTCTTGCTGATACGCCCACTCGGGACTTACTTGCGTCTGCGGCGCATGGCCAGAGCAGCCAGTGCTACTAAGCTCAGGGTCGCCGTGGTCGGCTCGGGCACCGTCATTCCAATGCTCAGCTCACCGCGGCCTTCTCCGAGAGTAGTATCATAAATCAGATAGTAATTATCAGAGAGGTTCGTGAAGTAATCATTAGCCAGCACACCAGCATTCAGAGAAATTGAGGTGACAGCCTCCTGAGAGGAGCCCAGATAAAGAGCGTCCACGCCAGTGAACAGAGCCAAGCTCTCCCCCGGTTTCAAGGTGCTCACAGCCTCATACAGCGAGCCTGACAGGCTCAGACCGGTTTCCAGACGCACATCACTGCCCATCTGCACCACACCCTCCATACTGAGAGAAGAGCCAGTCTCCATCACAAGGTCAGCATTCAGCGTGACGCCTGTACCAAAGATGGCAGTTCCACTCACATTGATACGGGCTTCATGAGCTGCAGCCTGAATTTCAGCATCATATGCACTTATGGAGAAGCTGTTTGCGATTTCAAGTTCCCTCAGGTTCACTTCTTCCTGATTCAGCACTACGATACTACCGTTTACAGCATGCAGCTCCTCGAGAGAGTTCTGGCTGTTATTCACCGTCAGCAAGCCGCCACCGGCATTTTCCACAGAGGAGGAGACGAGCTTGTTGCCAATAGTAGCATCTCCACCGGTGTAGGTCACGTGAGCATTGCTAATCTGATATTTATCGCCGTCAATACGGTATGGGCCAGGACCGTTACTTTCTGTAGAAACCAGTGAAGCAACGCTCTCTTCCGTGTGGTTAGCAATGGAAATATTCTGGCTGGAGATATTCAACTCAGCCCCGGACTCCAAAAGTATACCGGTATTACTTCTCCCCCAAATCTTACCTGTAATTTCCAAGCGGGTATCCTGAGCCAATTGCAGCTTGCCTTTAGCGGTATTTCCTCCGGACATGGCACCATCGAGATTAGCGATGGAGTTTTCCTCACCGGCGAGAATAACCACACCGTCCCGTGTTGATAACGTGCCATTAAGCTTTACATTACCAGCAACGCTCAGGTTGCCAGCACCACATTTTACGAATGAATTACCGGTTATATTCCCGCCAATAGTGCCGCTCTTGTCAGTATTGACGTGGAGCTCCGTACTTGCTACATCCAGATATACATTGCTGTTTACCACGGTACCGATACCATCAAACACCAACTGACTGTTCGCC